>JANYAP010000196.1 GCA_025361285.1 Bacteroidales bacterium
TGAGTTTTTGTTTTAAATTGATTTGGTTCACCGGAACTCATTCCGAAAAAGACTTCCAAACTCATTTAAACAAGACTAAAGTAAACGACACATTGTATTTATTTAATGCTTTTTGCATCGTTTTAGGTGAACTAAATTAAAGTTTAATTTGGTTCACCGTTTAGTTCTCATTTCCGTTGAAATTGTTCAATTGATATTGATTTACAAAAAATGAAAATGCCTGCAAATCATACAATTTGCAGGCATTTAGTTTAAGTTAAAACTCATTTTGTCGGGGTGAGACGACTCGAACGTCCGACCACACGCCCCCCAGACGTGTACGCTAACCAACTGCGCTACACCCCGATTTGCTGTTGATTGAAGGTTTGCAAAATTAACAATCTTACCATAACCTGCAAAATAATCATAGCTTTTTATCAAACAGGCTCACGAAAACTCATTATCTTTGACAACCTAATGCATTATAGAATAAATTTAAACTAATTGAAAATAAAAGCTATATGATCGATAACGAAAAAAATGTAAATATTTCCGAACACGTAAAATGTTTAATTATTGGGTCGGGACCTGCTGGATATACAGCCGCCATATATGCCTCGCGCGCTAATATGTATCCTGTTTTGTACGAAGGGTTGCAACC
This sequence comes from Bacteroidales bacterium, assembly GCA_025361285.1. GTDB lineage: Bacteria > Bacteroidota > Bacteroidia > Bacteroidales > JAAUTT01 > JAAUTT01. The sequence goes on from JANYAP010000196.1 coordinate 641, forward strand.
AGGTGGACAATTAACCACAACTACCGAGGTCGATAATTTTCCTGGATATCCCAATGGTATTACTGGAACTGAACTAATGGAAGATCTTAAGAAACAAGCCGTTCGCTTTGGTTCCGATATTCGCTTCGGCTATGCAACACAAACCGACTTAACATCTAATGTTCACAAAGTTCAAATAGATGGCGAGAAATGGATTTCGGCCGATTCCGTTATTATTGCAACTGGCGCTACTGCTAAATATCTAGGCATTCCTTCCGAAGAAAAATTCAAAGGTTTTGGCGTTTCAGCTTGTGCTACTTGCGATGGTTTCTTTTATCGTGGCAAGGTGGTTGCTGTTGTTGGTGGCGGAGATACTGCCTGCGAGGAAGCATCGTACTTAGCTGGCTTATGCAAGAAGGTTTATGTTATTGTACGCAAAAATTATTTCCGAGCATCGAAAGCTATGCAACACCGAACTCTTAATACACCTAACATTGAAGTGCTTTTCGAGCATCAGACTAAGGAAATTACTGGTAATCAGCAGGGGGTAACTGGCGTTATTTTAATAAACGCCAACGGCGAAGACGTAAAGCTCGATATCGATGGTTTTTTTGTAGCTATTGGGCACGTGCCTAATTCCGATATTTTCAAACCATTTATTCAGATGGACGAAACTGGTTACATACAAACCCTAGCAGGCACAACCAAAACCAATGTTGCTGGTGTTTTTGCCTGTGGCGACGTTCAAGATAAAAACTACCGCCAAGCTATTACAGCTGCAGGAACTGGATGCATGGCCGCTTTGGATGCTGAAAGGTATTTGGGGGAGAAGTAAATACCGAGTAATAATTACTTAGTACTCGGTACTTAGTACTTACTTCGCCATTACCACATGCTCACCCTGATATTTACCCGCTTTTAGCTTTTCTTGAACTTCGGCAAAAGCCTTAATGGTATATTCAACATCGGCAAGCGAATGCGAGGCTGTAGGAATTATACGTAACATTATAACACCTTTTGGTACAACCGGATACACAACAATTGAACAGAAGATATTGTAATTTTCGCGCAAATCTAATATTATATTTGTTCCCTCAGGTACTGAGCCATTTAAGATAACAGGTGTAACTGGCGATTCGGTGTTGCCTAAGTTAAATCCTTTTGCTTTAAGGCCTTCTTGGAGAGCATTTACAATAGTCCACAAGTTTTCGCGAAGCTGAGGTTGAGTTTTTACAATTTCTAAACGTTTGAGCGCACCAACAACCATAGGCATTGGTAGCGATTTTGCAAAAATTTGCGAACGCATGTTGTAACGAAGGTAGTCGATAATAGTCTCCGGACCAGCCACAAAACCGCCAATTCCGGCCATCGATTTTGCAAAAGTTCCAAAATATAAATCAATTTCATCCATTACGCCCAAGTGCTCCGAAACACCACGACCGTTGGCTCCCATAGTGCCAAAGCCATGAGCATCGTCGACCAAAATGCGAAAATCGTATTTTTTCTTGAAAGCAGCAATCTGATCGAGCTTACCTAAATCTCCCGACATGCCGAATACGCCTTCGGTAATTACCAGTACACCACCATTTTGCGATGCGGCAAGTTTCGATGCTTTAGCTAATTCTTTTTCAAAACGAACCATATCGTTATGCGGAAAAACAAAACGTTTTCCCATGTGTAAACGCAAACCGTCAATTATACAAGCGTGAGCCTCAGAATCATACACAACAACATCGTGTCTATTCAAAAGTGTGTCGATAATTGAAATCATGCCCTGATAACCAAAATTTAGCAGGAATGCATCTTCTTTCAATTCGAATGCAGCTAATTGTCGCTCAAGCTCTTCGTGTAAGCTAGTTTGTCCCGACATCATTCGAGCACCCATCGGATAGCCCATACCCCAATCTTTCGCACCTTCGGCATCGGCTTTTCTAACTTCTGGATGGTTTGCTAACCCTAAGTAATTGTTTAAGCTCCAGGTTAATACTTCCTTACCACGAAATTTCATTCGGGGTTTAATTTCACCTTCAAGTTTTGGAAAAACAAAGTATCCGTGGGCTTCTTTTTGGTACTGACCAAGTGGCCCTTTGTTGTTTTTTATCTTTTCAAATATATCCACAGCTAATAATTTTGATTGTTTTATTTAAAACACAAACCTACGTGATTTTTTTAAAAACTTGCTCAATTAGGATAAAAAAACTCATAACTTGAACTTTTAGGCAACTTGAAATGACGGTATTTTTTGCAGTAAAAGAAATAATTTAGCTCTTAAATGCGTTATCACAGAAAAAATAAAACTTTTTTACTATTTATTTTTAATAATCAACTACATTTGCAAAATATTTTTTCTAGATGAAATTCAAGCACTTAATAATTGGTATTCTGACATTTACGTTGTTTTCCTGTAGTGGATACGAGAAGGTACTTAAGAGTACCGATTATGTTATGAAATATAAAAAGGCATTCGAATACTATAATAAAGAGGAATATACACGCGCTGGCAATGTATTCGATCAAATAGTAAACGTATATAGAGGTACCAATAAATCGGATACGGTAGGGTATTTTCAAGCAATGAGTTACTATAAACAGAAGGACTACATTGTGTCGGGCTATTATTTCAAGAATTTTTTTGAGACCTTTCCGTACTCCCCTTTTGCCGAAGAAACCGAATATTTATCGGCATATTGCTTTTATTTAAATAGCCCTGTGCCTACGCTCGATCAGGAAAATACGAACATGTCGATTGAGGCGTTTAAGTCGTTCATGAATAAGTACCCAGGCAGTAAGTATGTTTTGAAATCGAAAGATTGCGTTGCTGAGCTGCAGGATAAATTGGTTGAAAAATCGAAACTGAGCGCTGTGCTTTATTACAATTTGGGTTTGTACAAATCGTCGATTATAGCGTTAAAAAATAGTTTAACCGAATACCCCAACACCAAGTACCGTGAGGAATTATTGTGGTTAGTACTCGATTCGAACTACGAATTGGCGCGAAATAGCGTTGAGTCGAAAAAACGCGATCGTTTTCAAGCTACATTAGACGAATATTATTCGTTTGTAGCCGAATTTCCTGTAAGCAAATATAAAAAGAAGGCCGAAAACATTTACGAAGCCTCTGGGAAAATGATTAAATAGCTAATAGTTTTATCAAGTAAATATAATTTTTTAGATATGATTGATTATAAAAAGTCGAAGGCGCCAATTACCACTATTACAAGAGATTTGGATAAGCTTGAAGCTCCAACGGGTAATATATATGAAAGCGTTATAGTTATTGCAAAGCGCTCGAATCAGATTAGCGTTGAAATTAAACAGGAGCTAAACCGTAAGCTGGAAGAGTTTGCTTATTATACTGATAATCTTGAAGAAGTGTTCGAAAACCGCGAACAAATTGAAATATCGAAATTTTACGAGCGGTTGCCTAAGCCTGCATTGATTGCGCTCCAGGAGTTTTCTGATGAAGAAATTTACTATCGCAATCCTTCGAGAGCATAACAATACTAGATACTGAGTACTGAGTATCTAGTATATATATAAATTTACTTAGAAAAAACAGGACGAATGAGCCTGAAAGGGAAACATATAATTCTTGGAATTACAGGAGGAATAGCAGCTTACAAGGCTGCTATTCTTGTGCGATTGCTAACCAAAGCCGAAGCCGAGGTTAAAGTTGTTATGACACCTGCCGCAAAACAGTTCATTACGCCACTAACAATGGCTACCCTTTCGAAAAATCCTATCCTTGTCGAGTTTTTTAATCCCGAAAACGGTGAGTGGAACAGCCACGTTGACTTAGGCTTATGGGCCGATATTTTTGTAATTGCCCCAGCCACAGCCAACACAATTGCTAAAATGGCTAATGGCATTGCCGACAATCTGCTTCTTACAACCTATCTTTCCGCCAAATGCCCCGTTTTAATTGCACCTGCAATGGATTTGGACATGTTTGCGCACGCCACCACGCAAAAAAATATAAGCACCTTAAGCTCCTTCGGGAATATTATTGTCGAACCCACATCGGGCGAACTGGCTAGTGGCTTGGAGGGCAAAGGCAGGATGGATGAACCCGAAAATATTGTATTTGCAATTGAAAATGTTTTGGCTGGAAGATTTAACGACTTGCTAGGCAAAAAAGTATTAGTAACTGCTGGTCCTACGTTCGAGCCAATAGATGCTGTGAGGTTTGTAGGCAACAACTCGTCGGGGAAAATGGGGTACGCTATTGCCAACGAATTGTCGCAGCGCGGTGCCGATGTTACCCTAATTAGTGGTCCCGTTTCGGCGGAAATGAAAAACAGCAACGTTAAAGTTATTAAAGTAGGTACTGCTTCGGAAATGTTCGATGCATCGGTGGCATGTTTTAAAACTATGGATGCTGCTATATTAGCCGCTGCAGTGGCTGATTTTACTCCAGTTTCACCTCCTGCCGAAAAAATTAAAAGAGGAAAAAGCGATCTTCGTTTGAAATTGAAACCTACGCGCGATATTGCCGCTTATTTAGGTGAAATAAAAGCAGTTAACCAAATTTTAATTGGGTTTGCCCTCGAAACAACAGAAGAGCTCGAAAACGCAAAGAAAAAACTCCAGAAAAAGAAACTCGACTGCATTGTATTAAATTCGCTAAACGACAAAGGAGCTGGGTTTGGCGTTGATACAAATATTGTTACATTGATAGATAAACACAATAATATCGAAAAGTTTGAGTTAAAAAGTAAAGCCGAAGTGGCCACCGATATTATTAACAAATTGGTTTCATTACTTTAACATGATAACAAAACTTCGAATAATATTTGTACTGGCGGTTATGTTTACCGCTATTAATGGTGTTTCGCAGGAGTTGCGATGCAATATTCAGGTTACATCCGACAAGGTGCAAGGAACCAATAAGAAGGTTTTTGAAACTTTGCAAACTTCACTAAACGAGTTAATTAATAATCGTAACTGGACAAACCACGTTTACACCGCCGAGGAACGTATTGAATGCAATATGCTGTTTAATATTCAGGATTATTCGGGATCCGATTTCAAGGGAACTCTTCAGATACAAGCACGAAGACCAGTTTATAATTCGTCGTATAATACTGTACTGCTTAATTATATGGATAATAATATTCAGTTTACTTATGTTGAGTTCGAAACACTTGAGTTTAACGAGTCGACGTTTACATCGAATTTAACGGCGCTTATTGCCTATTATGCTTATGTAATTATTGGATTAGACTACGATACATATTCGAACAAAGGTGGATCGGAATATTTTCGCAAAGCAGAAAGTATAGTGAATAATGCCCAGAACGCTCCCGAGAAGGGTTGGAAAGCTTTTGAGGGTAGTAATAAGAATAGGTATTGGCTAATTCAGAATTTAATGGACGAAAAATACAGCCCTGTACGCGATTTTTTATATAAATACCATAGATTAGGGCTGGATAGAATGTCCGAAAAACCTAATGAGGGACGAGACGAGATAGCAGAGGATCTTAAGCTTTTACAGCAGGTATATCGCAATAAGCCCGACCCATATATGCATTTATTGCAGGTTATTTTCGATGCTAAAAGCGATGAGATGATAAATGTTTTTTCGGAGTCGGTTCCTGAGGAACGTAACAGAGTACTGCCAATTTTAAAGGAAATAGATCCCGCGAACTCTACTAAATATCAGAAAATTAACAAATAGTTTCTAACTTTGTTTTCCGAACAAACCAAAGTTTAGTTTGCATGTTAACTACCTTATCTATCCAAAATTACGCTCTTATTCAGGAATTAAACATCAATTTTTCCAAGGGCTTATCAATTATTACTGGCGAAACTGGAGCAGGAAAATCAATTCTTTTGGGAGCTTTATCTCTTATTGTTGGCCAACGCGCCGATACCGCTGTTTTACTCGATAAATCGCGAAAATGTATTGTTGAAGGCACTTTCCAAATAAAGGGTTATGGTCTTGAAGAGATATTTGTTCAGTACGATATTGATTTTGATGACGTTTCGGTTATTCGCCGCGAAATAAGTCCCGATGGAAAATCGAGGGCTTTTGTAAACGATACCCCTGTTAATCTTACAGTATTAAAGGATCTTGGCGAACGACTTATCGATATTCATTCGCAGCATCAAAATCAATACCTCGAAAACCCTCAATTTCAACTTAAAGTTCTCGATACCTTTGCACGTCATTTCGATTTGCTTAACAATTACCGCAATAGTTACAGTTTATATCGCTCGTTAACCGTTGAATATCAAAGCTTATCCGATGCAGCTTCGAAAAATAAAGCCGATTTGGATTACCTTCAGTTTCAGTATAACCAGTTAAACGCAGCGAAGCTGTTCGATGGAGAGCTTGATACTTTGGAGCAGGAGCTAAAGCTTTTAACACATTCCGAAGAAATAAAAACAACACTGACAGCCGTTTCCAACCACTTGGGTGGCGAGAGCAATTCGGTTATTTTATTGGTAAAGGACTCTCTATTACTATTTAATAAGATTAAAAATTTTTATCCTCCTGCAGTTGAACTTCAAACAAGGCTCGACAGCGTTTTTTTGGAAATAAAAGATATTGCCCACGAAACGGAAAATCTAGGCGAACATATCGATCACGATCCTGCACGGATTGAAATAGTGCAAAACCGCATTGATCTTATTTATTCGCTTCTACAAAAGCACCGAAGCGCTAAAGTGACCGAATTGATTAGTATTAGAGATGATTTTGAAGGCAAAATTAACGAAATTTCAAATATCGATTTTCGCTTAGACGAAATAAAAAAGGAAATAGATAAGGTACGCACTAACCTCGAAAAAACTGCTAACATTATTTCTTCAAATCGAAAAAGCGTTATTCCTATAATCGAAAATAAAGTACTCGAATTGCTGCACCAACTGGGCATACCTAATGGTTTGTTTAAGGTTGATATGGTTACAGCCAACGATTATACTGCAAATGGCACCGATATCGTTCGGTTTCTGTTCTCGGCAAACAAACAAGGTTTGTTACAGGAACTGGCAAAAGTGGCTTCGGGTGGCGAAATGGCTAGGCTTATGCTTAGCATAAAAGCTACAATATCCGACGAGATTACACTTCCTACAATTATATTCGACGAAATTGATGCTGGTGTTTCGGGCGATATTGCCGACAAAATGGGCAAGGTTATATTTCGCATGTCGACTAATGCTCAGATAATTAACATTACACATCTACCGCAAATAGCTAGTAAAGGCGAAAATCATTATTTTGTGTATAAACTTGATAGCGGTAATAAAACGCAAACGAGTATTAAAAAATTAAAAACCGACGAACGTGTTATAGAAATAGCGCGAATGCTTAGTGGAGAGCAACTTTCCGATGCAGCCATAAACAATGCAAAGGCGCTTTTGGGAATAAATTAAACCTTTTGCGGGAAATGTTGTTTGAGAAAGATGTGGAAATGAGGAGATGTGAAAATTACAAATTACAAATACAAACTGCTTATGCTTTTTGGAGTTGTAGATAATAGACAATAAAATTTTACAATTTAAAAATGGCTTACAATTTATTAAAAGGAAAACGCGGAATAATTTTTGGTGCTTTAAACGATATGTCTATAGCTTGGAAGGTTGCCGAGAAGGCTTATGCTGAAGGTGCAATTTTTACGCTGTCGAACACGCCGGTTGCAATGCGCTTAGGCGAGGTTGATCATTTAGCAACTCAATGTGCAACTATTGTTATACCAGCCGATGCAACAAGTGTTTCGGATTTGGAAAACCTTATTGCAAAATCGGTGGATCATTTAGGCGGAAATCTCGATTTTGTGCTTCACTCGATAGGCATGTCGCCCAATGTTCGTAAGGGAATTCCGTATGACGATATTAATTACGATAATTTTTTGAAAACTCTCGACATATCGGCTCTTTCGTTTCATAAAGTTCTTCAGGTAGCCCGAAAAATGGATGCTATAAACGAATGGGGATCGGTGGTAGCGTTGTCGTACGTTGCTGGGCAGCGCACGCTTGATAGTTATAATGATATGGCCGACGCAAAAGCTCTTTTGGAATCGATAGCACGTAGCTTTGGGTATATTTACGGTAACGAAAAAAATGTACGCGTAAATACCATTTCGCAATCGCCAACGGTAACTACGGCTGGTAGTGGAGTTAAAGGAATAGGAACACTTATCGATTTTACCGAGCGTATGTCGCCACTTGGTAATGCAACTGCCGACGAATGTGCTGATTACTGCATTGCACTGTTTTCCGATCTTACTCGAAAAGTTACCATGCAGAATTTGTTTCACGACGGTGGTTTCTCGAGTATGGGAATGAGTAAAAAAGCGTTAAACCAATACGATAAGAGCTTTCAGCCTTGCCCCGAAAGAAATAGTAAATAGTGATACTATTCTTAGGCTTTGTAATAAAATAAGTCATTCGAGTTAGTGTCATTCCGACGCAGGTCGGAATGCATTAGTGGCGCTGTCATCCCGACGTAGGTCGGGATCCATAAAACGAAAAGTACTAGGGATTTCCTTCGGCGAGCTCGTAAACTCGATTCCGACCTACGTCGGAATGACAGCATACTTTTAAGGATCGTCATTGTGGAGGGTTTTCCCATTCATATATTTGTACAACTTATTTACTTACAAGTCCTAAGTGGGTTTTGATAACATTTACAATTAGTTGATAATCAGTAATTTATTAGATGTTATTACCTTCGGATTGAGCTCCGCCGTTCGTAAACTTTACTTAAGAGGTTTAAATTTAACCTATTGGGTAATTGAAAAGGAAACTGGTAAAGCAAATTGCTGGCGAACAACTACTCCACCCTGCTTTGCTGGCTGCCATTTAGGGGAAAGTAGCAGAACTCTTACGGCTTCATTATCAAGGAGCGGATCAACTTTACGGAGAAGTTTAACATCTTCGATATTTCCTGTTTTACCTACAACAAACTGCACTATTACCTTTCCTGATAATCCCATTCGTGTTGCCTCATCGGGATATTTAATTTGTTGGGTTAACCAATTGCGGAAGCTTAGTAAATCGCCTCCTGCGAAAGTTGCAGGCTCTTGAACGATTAAATGTGGATTGTTATCTTCATCAACGGCATCGTCAATATACGGTACAAAACCATTGAAATCACCTGATGTAACGTCAGCCTTGGGAAAATCGTCAAGTAATGGCGGAAATGGTTCGGTTTCGTAGGTTGAATCGTTAATGGTTGGTACTCCAAAATGCAGATTTGGCAATTTAGGTAAAGGAGGGCCAGAAGGAGTTGGAGGAGTGGGTTCTATGGGCGTTGTAGGTGTAAATATTATCGTACCGCCACCAGTTATTTCAACTTTTTTGGGATATAAAGTTGCAATTAGTTTTGAAACCATAATTGGGGAAATAACTAACGCAAAGGAGGTTATAAACGCTAATATAAGAAAAGTGTTATACTTTTTCCTTAAATAATAGGCGCCATAGGCATGGTTACGGTTGGCGAAGATAACATCGTCGAAGGTTACGCCGGATAGGAATAAATTATTCGTATTCATACAAATAAGTTTTAAAATATATACGATTGGTAATTATAAAGTATATGCCAAGCTATGATTACTCAGCTAGTTAGAGCTTGAATGTGTAAGATTTTACTTTCACATTCATTGGAACTTTTCTACCTTATCGTACTCCGGAGTGATAATGTTATACTACTCTAAACAAAACACATGCCAAATATTTATTAAGTTATTGTCGATAGACATTTATTAATGAACATATTAACAGGTAATTAAAGAAGGTGTATTTGAATTAGTTTTCCATTTCTTCAATAATTCCCTGTATTTCTTTCTCGGTATTTGTAAGTTTTTCCTTGCAGAATTTCAAAAGTTGCGAAACTCGTTTCACTTGGGCTGCAAGCTCGTCAACATCTAATTCTTCGCCTTCAAGTTTTTCAAGTATTTCTTCTATTTCGGAAATAGCGTCTTTGTAATTAAGTTTCTTTTTTTCCATGGTGTAAAGTTATAGAGGTTGTAAGAGTTGTAAAGGTTGTAAAGGTTGTAAAGGTTGTAGAGGTTTATAGGGGTTGTAGAGGTTTTATATTGCTTTTACTTTTATAACTATTTTCTTTATACTGTCGCTTTCTTTTGCTTTTAAATTTGGTCGGTGAACAGTGTTTGGGAAGAATATAAGAAAACATCCAGCGCCAACTGTATAATAATTACCTACCCTTGTTTCGTAAAAAGCAACATCCTTAGCTTTATTATATGCGGTAATTACCGAAGCATCCGAAAGCGAAACTAATCCCATTGTTTCCTTGCCTTGAATCACATATTGAATATCGCAATATTTCGTATGCGCCTCCCATTTGGAGTTTTCGGATGCTGTATCGATGGTAACAATTGCCAATACATTTTCGCCATCTATTGTATATTTTCCCGACGCAATAGTTTTTAAATCAGCTAGTTTTAAAAATGCAAACGCCTTATCCCACAAAACTCGATTGTGCAGATATTGTCGTGCAAATTCAATCTTGTCAATAGCTTTTAGAGGTGTAGCATGCAGTCCTCCAAGCCATTGCTTGCCATTGTACCAATTTTCGGTGTCTTCCTTCGACCAATTGTTACCATTTTTTGGAGTTTGAGCCTGTAATTTGCTATTAGTAAATACAATACATATAAATATAAATAGAAGTAAAAATATTCTAATCTTACGTTTATACATTTTTGTTATTTTGTTTTACAGTACTTTCAACACTGCCATTGTGCCATTTGGTTGTTATACTGTCGTTTATATTTATTTCCGATGCCGATTTTATAAGCACATTATTACGAAATGTAAGCGAATACCCACGCTTAAGCACTTGCATAGGATTTAACAGATTATTAGTTGATTCCAATTGGTTTACGCGTTGTTTTTCTTCTTTTAACAACGACTTAACCAGAAAGTTAATGTTTTTTTGCTTCTGCTTAATATTCAATGAGTTTCTAATAAAAAAGTGGTGCAGATTTGATTTAATACGACTTGGTGTGGTGTTTAATTGCTTGCGGTTTCGCTGAAGATATGCTTTTAATGAATTAACGGTTATAGTTGCAAGCGATTTAACTCGTTGCTGATCAGTACTTATACGATTTTTTGCTAAAAAAATTATTTGCTGCGATATGTGGGAGGTTTCCTGTTTCCAAATTGCTATCTGATTGGTGGCTGTCGATAAAACCCTGTCGTTGAGTTCGTTAAGATTGTCGTCGAAATTTGACACTTCTGTTATAATAAATTCGGCAACGGCTGTAGGGGTTTTTAAATTTGTGTGAGCAACCAAATCGGCAATTGTTTCGTCGCGGTCGTGTCCAATGCCTGTAAGCACGGGTAAAGGGAACTGAGTTATATGATAACAAAGCCAATAGCTGTTAAAGCAATTTAAATCGGTTTGCGAGCCTCCACCACGTATAATAACCACTAAATCAAACATTTCTACCGATTCAAAAATTCGCTCCAGCGCATCTATAATCGATTGTTCGGCTTCGTTGCCTTGCATGTATGCATTAAATAGCTGAATATTAAAATAGTAGCCTTGTCGGTTTGACGTAAGTTGATCTACAAAATCGCCATATCCGGCAGCAGTTTCCGACGAAATAACGGCTATGCGTTGCGGAACAAATGGCAACTCTAATTCCTTATTTAGGTGAAAAACACCTTCGTTTTGGAGTTGCTTAATAATTTCCTGCCGTTTACGAGTTAAATCGCCAAGTGTGTAATTCGGCTCAATATCCTTAATATTAAGACTATACCCATAAGCTTCGTGAAACTCGATACTTACCTGAACCAATATTTTTATTCCCGATGCAAGACGCTCGCCAGTAACCGATTCGAAATAAGGCTTTAACATTCGAAACGTGAATGCCCAAATGTTTGCCTTGGCGCGTGCAAGTATTTGATCCGAATCTTTCTTCTTTTCGATTAGTTCCAAATAGCAATGGCCACTTTGGTTGGTGTTTAGGTCGCTAATTTCGCCTACAACCCAATAATTGTCGGGAAATAAATTGCGAATACCCGATTTTACTTGCGTATTTAGTTCGAACAAAGATATTGATTGCGGTGCTTCGCTCATTTTTCGAGTTTTGTAATTTTTGCTTTTAACGATGTTGAGCCAGAAACAATAGTTATAATGTATTGACCGTTAGCAATAAACGACAAATCGTTGGTTGTAATTGTATTGCTTGTTGAATTGTTTACAACTAGCTGTTTTTGAAATACTTTTCGACCTAGCATATCCACTACCGTAAGCTGAGCTGTTCCTTCGGGTATTTTATTGAATTTTAGATTAATAGTATTGGCGAATGGGTTTGGAGCACAAATTAAATTTGCTTTACATTCGACGACCTCGCGGTTTAACGATAACGATGTTTGCTCGAAATTGGGAACGCCATATCCTTTTATTGAATCGGGGCTTGCGTATTGCGAGGAGCTTTGTTGAATAGCTCTAATTATTTCCATATTAGTTTTTGTTGGGTGCGCCTGCCACAAACACGCTGTTAATCCAGCAATTACTGGAGCTGAGAACGAAGTTCCATTGCCTTGAGCAAAGGTATTGTCGGTTAGTTGAAAAAAGGTATTCCAACCCACAGCCACAACATCGGGCTTTACGCGATGGTCGGCAGTGGGGCCGCGCGAGCTAAAATCGGCAATGATGGCGTTTGCATCAATAGCGCCAACAGTTAAAACACTATCGGCGTCGGCTGGTGCCGAAATGTATTTCCACGATTTGTCGCCATCGTTACCGGCACTAACAACAACAATCATACCTTTTTGGGCAGCACTTGTGGCAACTTTTGATACAATGGCTGTGCGTCCATTCATATCGGCATAAGAATGATTTAGTTGCGAATCTAAAAAAGTAGTGTAGCCTAGAGATGAGTTAATTATGTCAGCACCGATGCTATCAGATAGTTCGGCTGCAACAGCCCAGTCGAATTCTTCAATAGGATATTCGCTTACGGCGTTTTCCGATCGGAGTAACACGTAATCGGCGTTAGGCGCCGAGCCAGTCAGATTGCCAGCACTTAAGCCAGCCAAAATTGATAAAACGTAGGCTCCGTGATTATCTTGCTTATACACATCGCCATGTGGAACAATTATATCGCGAACCAGTTTTACTCGGTTTTCGTTCCATAAACTAGCTAAGCTGTTCATATTTTGAGCGTTATTGAACCCAGCATCTATAACGGCGATTAACATACCTTGTCCTCTAAAGCCTTGGTTATGAAGGTATTCGCCATGGTGTATGGTTATTTGACTATTGAACAATTGAGGAGTATATTTTTCCGATATAGTTTCAGTATCGAATTTATTTTCGTTATAACTAATTGATTTTATTGCACTTTTGGTATTTGTTGAATTAATGAATGAAATGCCGTTAAGTTTATTAAGAAGTTGTATTTCCTTTACATTAACGCTTACAGCATTCAACCATTTCGATTGGTTTAAAATGGTAAACCCTAATTGCTTTAAACTGTCGACATAGTAATTGCTAACAGGTAAGTCGTTGGCATACAAAGCAATATTTTGTTTTGTGCGCCGTTCAATTGCACGCAAGGAAAGAAATTGTTCGGGCTGCGATAAATTGTACTGATTATGAGCCTTATCGGTAAATTGAACCATGTATATATCGGGAGCAAGTTTTTGTTGAGCTGGCACATTTAAGAAATTAAAAAGCAGTATGTGGCTGTATATTAGCAAATAAATGTGTTTGTAATTTTTCAATGTGTTTGTAATTTATTCAAAATGAGTAACTATTCAAATCTATTTACTTTTTTAAATTTAAAAAGGATTTTTGGGTCGCGTAAACTTAAAATTGAAAGAGTATGCACTCTTGTCGCCCTTTGTTAATATACCTTTTGTTTCCAAATTGTTGCAGAATGAACGTGCTTTACGTCCGAGCGATTCATAGCGTTTTGGTCTGAGCTGGTATCGTAATAGCAATTAACTTCTACACGTTCGCTTAAAAAATGGAATGGGTCATCTCCACACACCAGTATTCCCAGGGTTGTAATGTTTGACTCCTTAATAAAATGCTGTTTTGCAAGAAATTCTTTTGCTTTAGCTAGCGTGGGTTTCAATGTCTCATTTCTAATTTCAAGATTCAGTAAATTGATATATTTATTTACCTTGTCAAGACTAAAATCGGTGATATGCGTTCCATCAATAAATGTCAATTCTTTTGCATATTCCAATTCCAATTTGTATTCTTGTTGTCGTTGTATCTTAGCTGTAGGAATCTCATGGTCTTGAGTTAGTTTTCTTTCGTAATACTTTCCATAATATGAAATAAATTTCATATCGTCCGACAATGGATATACAGCAATTGCAATAATTTCAACCCCATTAACTGTATAATAATCGAAATAAATATTATTACTTAAATCTATAAAGACTTGATTGTCATCTTTAAAACAACGGGTTTGTAAATCGACAATGTTAGATTCGTTTTTCCTATCGAACTCCTTAATAGTGTATTGCTTATTTCGTTCTCTGATACCGCAAAACACTACGCCTCCTTCAGTATTTAAAAACGCACAAATAGTTTCTTTTAAGGAATTCCAATCATTTCCAGTTGATAAATCCTTGAGTTCGACTTTACTAGTTTCAACATCGATAAATGAATGAGACAATAATGATTGCTCAATTTTGACCAAGTTCTCTAATATAAAATCAGACTTCATAGACACTATATTGTGATTTGTACGTTGAGTTGTTAATTATAAGCAAGTTGCAAAAAATGTGCCGAAGTATTGTTAATATAACTTACTTAAAACCACTATTTCATACTAGGCATAAAATTTGTTTCGTCGGGTTCGGGAATTTTACCTTTTACTTTTTCAATTTCATTTAGTAATTCCTGTTCCTTACCTTCAAGCTCAGCTGCATTGGTGGCTACGCCATTTTTGTATTCTATGTTTGTATCATTTTCCCCGCTGGCGTCGAAATGATTCCAAGTACCTTCGCGCTTGTCGTTGTAATACGAACCTTTCCATTCCGCCCTTTTATCGGGGTAATTAAGTATGAAATCGCCAGTTCGTTTGCCATTAGCGAATAATGTGCTTAATTTTAATACACCGTTTGGGAAATACTGCTTCCATTCTCCATCGCGAATGCCGTTTTTCCAACTCAATACTTCCGATATGGTATCGGTTGAATAATAGCTAATTGAGTACCCATGCTTTTTTCCGTTAGCATAAGTTTCTTTGTTCGACAATGTTTTGGTATAGTAGCTATAATAGCTCCAAGTGCTGTCTTTAAACGTTTTAACGTAATTGCCTTCTGCTGCTATTGGGCCAGCCTGATAATATATTTGAGCCTTCGACCGTATTCCGTCGGGGTGATAATACATTATAGCCTTTATAGTTGCATCATCGAAATAGCGTTTCATTGTTCCCGAAGGCTTGTCGTCTTTAAAAAAGGCCATGTATTTTACTGTGCCATCGTCGTACTTAGCTTTCCAAAAGCCTTGTTTCAACCCTTGCTTATCGGTTTGATTGAAAATGGTATCGCCATTTGAAGCAATAAATTGTGCATTTATATTGCAGGTAAGTAAAATGCTTAAAACGATAAGTGCATGTTTCATAGGTAGATATATAATTTGTAATTGAACAAATTTACAACAAAAAAAAGAGTTCGAACGTTTTTATCGATCGGACTCGTAATTATTTTGGCAATGCGGTAGCTCTCTATAATTCTTGTGTAAGGGCTTGAGCCCTGCTTTTCCCTTCTTAAAAATGCCATGTCGCTGAAATTTAAATAATTACACTATTTAGCACTATTTTGTTCAACATAATTATGTAGGAACAAGTGCAAATATCAGCTAAAAAAATCTAAATTCAACACATTCTTTCGCACTACATTTTTGAGATTTTGAAAATTACACCCAGTATTTATGGAGGCTATAAGGTGGTTTAGGCATTTTAGGCGTCAAACTCAGGCGGGAGTTTTTAAGCTCCCTTTTTATTTTTCATAAAAACACATTCTGTAAAGGTTAAAAATCACTTCACGGATTCTCTCCATAATTAATCCATAAATTTGAGCCTCAAAATTCCCGTAATCATTTGTCTTATTTGAGTTTAACCTACTAACCCTTTAAATTTATCTATTTTCTTTTATCTTAACTTTTACCGCTATTATTGTATTATATTTGTGCTATTAATTCTTACAAAAATGGGCATTGGAGGTTCAGAAATATTTATAATACTACTTTTTGCACTAATGTTTTTTGGTGCCGATAAAATTCCAGAGGTAGCCAAAGGTTTGGGTAAGGCTATGCGCGAATTTAAAAAAGCCTCCGACGATATTAAATCGGAAATTAACAACAGTATAGTGGATGTTAAGACCGAAATGAATGATATTAAGAGCGATATAAGTCGGACTACTGAGGAAATTAGTCGTAAGACATAAGTCGTAAGATACAAGATACAAGACAAAAGTAGAAAGATATATGTCGAAAGAGACTAAGTACTAATTACTAAATACTTAGTACTATTAGTAAGGCTTGTGATTGAGAGCCGAAATAACTTATAATAGAGGAGCATCCCTAAATGATTCGATCGGAAAAAATAACAAAATCGTACGGAACGTTAGAGGTATTAAAAGGTGTTGATATTGAAATACCTAAAGGCGAAATCGTTTCGATTGTTGGAGCCAGCGGAGCAGGCAAAACAACTTTTTTGCAAATTCTTGGAACACTTGGTAAACCCGATAGCGGAAAGGTTTGGATTGACGATATCGACCTTAACAGCTTAAGCGAACGAGATTTAGCACGTTTTCGTAACAAAAAAATAGGGTTTGTATTTCAATTCCATCACTTATTGCCCGAATTTACTGCTATTGAAAACGTGTGTATTCCTGCATTAATTAACAAGCAATCGAAAAAAATTGCTGAAAATAAAGCTCGCGAACTTCTTACGTTTCTTGGTCTCGACCATCGTTTGAAACATAAACCCGATGAGTTGTCGGGTGGCGAGCAACAACGCGTGGCAGTAGCCCGTGCGTTAATAAATAATCCGCTAGTAATTTTTGCCGACGAACCTTCGGGAAACCTCG
This sequence comes from Bacteroidales bacterium, assembly GCA_025361285.1. Lineage (GTDB taxonomy): Bacteria > Bacteroidota > Bacteroidia > Bacteroidales > JAAUTT01 > JAAUTT01. Next base: position 17,648 of record JANYAP010000196.1, read on the forward strand.
ATTCGGTTAACAAGCAAGAGCTTCATAACCTGTTTTTTTCGTTGCGCGATATGTTTAACCAAACCTTCGTTATTGTTACTCACGACATGACCTTGGCCGAAATGAGCGACCGTAAACTTCAAATGCACGACGGAAGGATGGTTTTGTGAAATTAGGATGTAGGCTAAAGTGAAACACTTATAACATGAAAAATAATAAAAATGATATAGCGCATAACTATCTGTTTATTAACAACTCTAGTCAAAAGCCTCTAGTCTAAAACATTTCCCAGTGTCCCATCTACCACAAAACCTTCTAAAAGAATTGCTCGACGAAAAGCACAACCTATATAATCGTCCGCAATTTATTGATACCGACCCAATTCAAATACCCCATTCGTTTTCGAGATCCGAAGATATTGAGATTGCTGGCTTTTTAGCCGCTACAATTGCATGGGGACAGCGGAAATCGATTATTTCGAACGCACAAAAGCTTATGGCGCGTATGGGCAATAGTCCGTACGACTTTGTTATGAACGCTAACTCTGCCAATCTGTCAAAAATCGACGGTTTTGTGCATAGAACATTTAATAGTGGCGACTGCACTTTTTTCATTAAGTCGCTGCAAAACATCTACATAAATCATAAAGGTCTAAAACCTTTCTTCGAAGAATCGTACGGTAAACATTTGGAAATAAGTAAAGTACTTGCCGATTTTAGATTACTTTTTTTTGAAATTTCGAAAGACGGGCATGCCAGCAAGCACATTTCGGATGTTAGCAAAGGTTCGGCTGCAAAACGATTAAATATGTTTTTGCGTTGGATGGTGCGTAACGATAAACGTGGCGTTGATTTTGGATTATGGACGCAAATTCCCGCATCGGCGCTATATCTACCACTGGATCTTCATACAGGTAATGTGTCGCGCAAGCTGGGAATGCTAACTCGAACACAAAGCGATTGGAAAGCTGTAGCTGAGGTTACTTCGGAATTACGCCAACTCGATCCTTCCGATCCAGTCAAGTACGACTTTGCCTTATTTGGTTTGGGTATATTCGAAAAATTTTAAGACCGTGGCGAATTCGTATTTCAACTTTAAGCAATTTGTTGTTAATCAGGATAAATGTGCAATGAAAGTTGGTACCGATGGTGTTCTGTTAGGTGCATGGGTTAATGCTTGCAACAAGGCTCGAATACTCGACATTGGCACCGGAACTGGATTGATTGCTTTGATGCTTGCACAACGTACCAGCGCTCAAATTTACGCAGTTGAGATTGAGAATGATGCCTATTTTCGGGCAAAGAAAAACTTCGAACTTAGTAAATGGAAGGATAGAATTTATGCTTCGAATATTACTGTGCAGGAATATGCAGGTTTGCATAACTCAGGCTTCGATTTAATTGTGTGTAATCCCCCTTTTTTTAGCAATTCGCTAAAAACGCCGCAGATGGCGCGAAACCTTGCCCGCCATAACGACCGACTTCTACCAAACGATCTGCTAACATCAGCAAATTTATTACTTACTGATAGTGGGCGGTTTGCAGTTATTATGCCTTATGTTGACGCGGCACTTTTTATTGTCGACGCTGTATTGAACAACCTCTTTTGTACACGCAAAACACTGGTTCGATCGTCGATTAATAAGAAACCGCACCGTATTTTAATGGAATTTAACAGGCTTAGAATTAAACCCGTAGAAACAGAGCTGGTTATTTATAACGAAGACGGCTCGTACACAGACGAATACAAAATACTAACAAGCGATTTTTATTTGGCGGTTTGTTAATACACGGTTAATAACTAAAGTTTTTTCATCCATGCCAATGCGCTACTTTTGGGAGAAGAACATAAGAATAAATAAACCACATGACTGAAGTTTCGGACGGTACAGGGAAATATGTTGAAACGCCTCTGATGAAGCAGTATTACGGTATTAAGCGTAAGCACCCCGATGCTATTTTATTGTTTCGCGTAGGCGACTTTTACGAAACCTTTGGTGGCGATGCCGTTAAAACTTCCGAAATACTTGGCATTACGCTCACACGCCGTGCTAATGGTGCAGCTCAATTTGTGGAACTTGCAGGTTTTCCGTATCACTCGCTCGATACGTATCTACCTAAACTGGTGCGTGCTGGGCAACGCGTGGCTATTTGCGAACAACTTGAGGATCCGAAGCTTACAAAAACAATTGTTAAGCGCGGTATTACCGAACTAGTTACACCAGGCGTTACGCTTAACGAAAACGTTCTCGAAAAAAAAGAGAATAACTTTCTGGCATGTGTTCATATAAATAAAACCATGGCCGGCGTGGCTTTTCTAGATATTTCGACGGGCGAATTCCTTACCGCCGAAGGCAATTTCGAATATATCGATAAGTTATTGAATGGCTTCTCACCTAAAGAAGTTTTGGTGGAACGCAGTAAACAAGCGCAGTTTAAAGAACTTTTTGGCACACGCTTTTACTTATCGTTGCTCGACGACTGGGCTTTTACCGATGAGTCGGCAATTGAGCGTCTTTCGAAACAATTCGAAACGCCAACACTAAAAGGCTTTGGCGTTGACGCTCTCCAAAACGGAATTATTGCCTCTGGGGCTATTCTTCAATACCTCGATATTACACAACATTCACACATTAAACATATTGCACGCTTATCGCGAATTGAAGAGGAGCGATACGTATGGCTCGACCGTTTTACAATTCGAAATCTGGAACTTTTAGGCTCGATGCACGAAGGCGCTAAAACATTGGTCGACGTTATCGATAAAACAGTTTCGCCAATGGGCGCACGTCTTTTAAAGCGTTGGATTGTAATGCCTTTGAAGGAAATTCAGCCTATTAACGAGCGATTAAATGTGGTCGAGTATTTCTACCAAAACAGCGACATTCACGAACAGATTGACACCAGCATTAGGCAAGTTGGCGATTTAGAGCGCATTATATCGAAGGTTGCAATGGGGCGCATTAATCCACGTGAGGTAATTCAACTTAAACATGCGTTGCAGGCAATAGTTCCAATTCAGCAGCATTGCCTCGACTCGAACGAACCAACGCTTCAACGCATTGCCGACCAGCTTAATCCGTGTTATACCATAAAGGATAGAATTGAAAGGGAGATAAACGACGAAGCACCCGCGCAAGTTCAGCGTGGAGGAGTTATTGCAACGGGCGTAAATACTGAGCTCGATGAGTTGCGGCATATTCAGTTTTCGGGGAAAGATTATTTGAATCAGGTGCAAATTCGCGAAAGCGAACGTACCGGTATAACATCGTTGAAAGTGCATTTTAACAATGTGTTTGGTTATTATATCGAAGTGCGAAATACGCATAAAGATAAGGTGCCGCCCGAATGGATTCGCAAGCAAACGCTGGTGAGTGCCGAACGCTATATTACCGAAGAGCTTAAGGAGTATGAAAGCAAAATACTTGGTGCCGAGGAAAAAATATTGGAACTCGAAGCTCGTTTGTTTAACGATTTGGTAATGGGCATTGCCGATTACATACAGGCTATTCAACTGAATGCTATGTTGGTAGCGCGTCTCGACTGTTTACAATCGTTTGCTCAATCGGCCCGAACGTTAAAATATGTACGGCCGGTGATTAACGATACCGATGTAATCGACATCAAACAAGGTCGGCATCCTGTTATCGAAAATCAATTACCTATCGATCAGCCGTTTATTGCAAACGACGTTTATCTCGACAGCGAGGATCAGCAAATAATTATTATTACTGGCCCAAATATGTCGGGCAAGTCGGCGCTGTTGCGACAAACGGCACTTATTGTACTTTTGGCGCAAATAGGAAGTTTTGTACCTGCAAGTGCTGCCGAAATAGGTATTGTCGATAAAATATTTACGCGCGTTGGAGCGTCGGACAATATATCGCTTGGCGAATCGACTTTTATGGTTGAAATGCTCGAAACGGCCAGCATTCTCAACAACCTATCGTCGCGATCGCTAATTTTACTCGACGAAATAGGACGCGGAACTAGCACATACGACGGCATTTCCATTGCGTGGGCAATGGTGGAACATATTCACGAACAATCGAATGCAAAAGCCAAAACGCTGTTTGCAACCCATTACCACGAGTTAAACGAAATGGAAAAAACGTTTAGCAGAATTAAAAACTACAATGTTTCGATTAAAGAACTCGACAAGCGGATACTTTTTCTGCGGAAGCTTGTTCGCGGAGGCAGCGAGCATAGTTTTGGTATTCACGTGGCACGAATGGCAGGAATGCCCCGCAGCGTTGTTCACCGCGCCGAGGAAATACTCAAAGAAATGGAGGCATCGCAACGTACCAGCACACCAGCACGCCCATCGGCAGAAATAGGTAATAAGCGCGAAGGTTATCAACTTAGCTTCTTTCAACTGGAAGACCCTGTATTGAAAAGCATTAGAGATGAAATTAAACATCTCGATATTAACAACTTAACACCAATGGAAGCGCTTAATAAGTTAAACGAAATAAAGAAAATTACGGGGCTTTAACACATATACAAAAAGGGCGTGGATAAAATTACCCACGCCCTTTTTGTATCTTAAAGTAATATGCTTATTTTTTAGGCGCAGGTGCTGCTCCAGGGCATTTCATATTTGTCATTTGTGCCTTACAGGCCTCTATAAAAGGTTTATACGATGCATTTTTGAAGTTCGAACATGCATTATCGGTTTCGCCTTTACCTCCTTGTGCTACAGCCAATTCATAATAAAATTTAGCTTTAGCCTCGGCAGCGCCAGTCTCTAACTCCAAACCCTTTTGCGCAGATACTGCAGCATCGGTAAATTTTTTCATTGAATTATAAACGTTGGCTAATTGGTAATATGTTTCCTTGTCCGACCCATATTTTAACGATGTATTGAGAAAACCAATTGCTTCAGTCGATTTTTTTGCCTTGTTAGATTTAATGGCAGAATTTCTGAAAAAATCGCGCGCAATCTTCTCCATTTGTTTACTTAAAGTAGTATCGTTATCGGCTTTAGCTTTGCCCAAGGCAAAATCGATAGTCTCAGAAAATTTTGGAGCATCACTTAATTTACTGTACGATAAAGCTTTATATAAAATAGCTTTAGTGTAGTTTGGGTTAATAAATAAAGCGCTATCGTAGTTTTTTATTGCATTAGGCTGATCGTTGGCTTTGGAAAGGTTGCTGCCAATATTAGTATAAACCAGTCCCATAATTTTCGTAGCCTCCTCTTTAACTTCGTTGTTCGAATACTTTACCGAAGCTGCAACAGCTGCTTTGCAGGCAACCAACGCTTCCTCAAATTTCTTGTCGGCTGTAAGTGCTACAACCCTCTGATAATAAAGACCTGGAAGAACCTTACCAGCCTGTTCCTTAATATCATTAGCTTCGTCGCCAACCTGAGTGGCTAAAACAATACTTCGCTCGAAGGAGTCGATAGCGGCTAAAGGATCGGTAGTCATTAACGTACGGCCTTGATTATATGTATCAGCTGCTACTTTTTTCGTAACCTGTGCTAGCAAACTAGTGCTCGACATAATTACCAACCCTACAATAGCACAATAAATTGACTTCAATTTTATCATAATGTTTAAGTGTTGAGATTTAATACTATACAAATAGAAAAATACTTAAGTTGTCAAGTTACAAATATAGAGATTCATTTTAACTATCAAAATTTTTAAGTGAATTTGGATCGTACTTCTCGTTGATTTAGGTTGTCAACTTTACTTATACCCTAAATCCGAATGTCTGATGTAATTAGTTGTCATTCAAACACCTTTGGACAATTTCAAAATAAGAGCTTCATTTTTAAATACATAAGCCTTTTAGTTGAAGGTAATTTACTAGAATTAATCAAAACCTTATCAACCTTATTTAGATGAAGGTAAATACGACAAAAAAGTTTACTCTGAGTCAGGAGTTCTTAATTTTACTAGTGTCCATCCGTAAAGTCGAGAATTTTCATAATTAATCCTGACAGGTTTTCGGTAATAAGTAGATTATCTGTTAATTACAAATTGCCGAGGTTATATTAAATACAAAACCTGTCAGGATTTTACACATTACGGATAGACACAGGTGATTATTAATCGTTTTTATACTTACAGCAATCTGGCAACTCATTAAAAGCTTTTTCGTCGGCTTTAAACATTCGGGTATCGTGTCCAACGGCAGCAATATTTTTCTGAATGCTGTTGTTAGTAACCTTTGCCGAATCGTAAACAATTGTAAGCAACTTAGTTTCTTTACTCCATTCGGCTTTGCTAACGCCATCAACCAATGCGGCCTTTTCGATACGAGCTTTACACATATCGCAGTTGCCCGAAACGTTAATGGTATCGGTAGTATTTGCAACTACATTTGCTTTACCCGAACCCGAAGCACACGAACTAATACTAAACACAATCGCCACTAATGCGATAACAATAACACGTACTGTTTTCATTTTATAGAAATTTTAAATTATGGAAATATGAGAAGATAAAAAGGCTGTAAACTTGAGGCTGTAGATTTTAGCGAGTAGGCATTTTCCTAAAGCCTCCAGCCTCTAGCCAATAAAAATTTAAATACGGAAAACACAAATTTCAACTAGGCTAACAGCACTAGTTGGCGCAATGCCAGGGGGACTTGCGTTTGAAAGTAATGTAATTGAAGTTGGTAATGAACTGATACCGAAGTGAACTGACAAATAAAACAGCCGCAAAAAGGTTTTTGTTACTTCGGCAATTTTATATGAAGAGAAAATAAAATTGCTGTCGGTTTCGTAATTCGAAACTTGGTTCTTGCAGCATTTTGGAGCTATTGTTTTATGCGACGAGCATTGTTGTTCCGAAGTCTCCATGCCACAAGCAGCCATTTCGCCACTAAACGACCATTTAACAGCTGCCACCTTGCCGCCACAAATATGCGTAGCAACAGAAAGGTGCATTCCCAAAAGAATGATAAGCAAAGTGAATAATATGGAGAAAATCTTTTTCATTTAAAGGTATTAACGCGCAACCGTAATTATTGTTTGCGAATATATTACAAAATATCTCTTTATATATTTAGTATTATATAAAATCGTATCCGCTAATAATTGCCATGAAATCAATTTGTTACTGAAATTTTGTCAAAATTAATTATGCAATTTCCCAATCCCTTTCGCGAATGGAAATCTTAAATTTATCTTCCACATGATCAACTAGTTGCGGAAAAAAATTGTAGAACTCGTTTCGAAAATCGCCGTAATGTGTTTTTAAAATATCTATTGCATCTATCGTTTTATCGGGCAGCGAAGTGTTTCGCGACATGCCTTCGAGCACCCTTTCGATTCCTTCGGTTGTTGCGTACGATTCTATCCAGTGGTGCTGCATAAAACGTGGTATAAACTCTTGAATACTAGTGGGAAGAAAATTCATGTTCGCGGTAAGGCATCTGTTTAGTTCGGTTGTAAATTCGCTTAACGATATGGGAGAAAAAACTTGCCAATCGACGGCTAGGAAATGGTCGTAAAAAATATCGATTATAACGCCCGAATATTTATGATAATTCTCGTTTAACCTACTCTTGCTATGGCGTACAATGGTATTGCTATCAGTAAACGAGTCAATGCTTCGATGCAGTAATATACCTTTCTGAATGTCGGATGGAAACCTTTTAAAGTCGCTGCCTTTAATCCAATCGCCAATGAAATTCCCAATCTTCACCTGATCGTTTTCACCCGACAAATAGATATGTGCTAAAAAGTTCATCGCTCGTGCTCGTATAAAATGCCTTATTTACAAGTATATCGAAATAAATTCGAATTGCAAAGTAAACAGCGCATTATTAAGCACGAATATCTACAATTTAATTCAACTTCTTACTAACTAATAGCTTATGGAAGAAGGGTGGTAATAATTTCTTCCATTTTACTTTTTGTGATAAACTTGTAACTATCGGCAACTATAAATTCGCTATCGGGTATCGATTGCTCTTCTATATTCTTAGCTACTAACCTCATATCGAGGCTTTTCAACTGCACTATAAAGTCGAGTAATAGTCCATCTATTTTTTCGTAAGGGGTATTTGCGTTTGGGTTTTGAACTCCAATGTTTGTATAGTAAAGCACATCGAAGTTTTTTGTAGGTCGTGCTATATTTATGTTTGCTTTTTGGCACAGCACTCCTATTAACCGACTGGTATCGCTAGTAGGAGTAATAGTGTATAATGAGTTCGAAAAAAACAATGGAGCTTCGTTCCTTTCGCCTTTGTAAGCATATTTTTTATCGAAAACCTTAATTATAGTAGTGTGGCTTCGGTTGGAAAGGTCGTTTATATTGCATATCGAAAACAACCCTACCCTATCCTCGATATTGTACGACACAAAATGCTCATTAAAACGCAATTCCATAGTTTTGGGCAACAATTGCATCGGAAAATTACGTGGCGAGTTGTTTGTATATACCACATCGTATTGAATTACACCTTCTTTGATATTATCGGTAAAAACAGATCGTTTACATGCACCGAAAAATACTACTAGTAATACCATCCCACAAAATAAAAACGATTGACGACTAATTGTTGCTTTAAGCGGTCTGGCATTTAAGGAATTCAGCATCATTGTTCTATTAAATATTTATAAATGAATTATTTATGCGAAATACTATCTTACAATATTTTAATGTTGTTCTAATTTCAATAGTTCGGTAAACATTAAAATTAGTTTTTTAAACTCTTTGATTTGGTGCAATTTGGAGTTTTTGTGCTTTTGTGGCAAAAATTATGTAATAGCCTCCAAATCACCAAGTCCCCAAAACTTACCAAAGAGTTTACCGAAATATTGCATTTAATAAATTTAGTAAATCTTTCTGGAATCCTTACGCATTATTTGGCGATAGGTTATAATAAATTTATAAGTTTTATATATTTGAGGTTGAACGGTGCTTTTAAAGTTCAGAACTCCTGACCCAATCTAAGCGCAGCTTAGTATACAAGAATGTTTATCGAGAAATGAAAATGCGTTATATTTGTGCATTATGCAATTACTATTACCCATTTTCCCGAAAGATACCCAGATGGTCAGTGACCGA
>JANYAP010000143.1 GCA_025361285.1 Bacteroidales bacterium
GTAATACATATAAAATTAATATACAAATTATTAAGTTAAAATTTTAAAATAATGTAGTGACCACATTTTTTAGAAAATAATACACATATCGCTTATATGCAGTATGTTAGATGGTTTTTAGTAATGAAGTTCCGTTATAAAATTCAAGAAACGATTAACTTTTTAAAACTATCTACTTCAGAGCGTGCTTCAGGTAGTCTGATGGAATTACGAACCCTTACAAATGATAGTGCATTGAAAGAAAAAATTTCTAAAATTTACGTTTTAATCCAGAAGAAAAATTTCAAAAAGGCAATAAGAAGGTTGTCAAATTTATAATTAATTGACAAAAAGCATCGATTTCTCAATGCTTTTTGCGTTTATTTGGTATTTATCTCTTCGCTTAACGATAATTTTCGGAGCTTGGGGACTTTTATTGCAGCAATTGCTACAATTATCAACGTCATAGTGCCGCCAAAAACTACTGATGGTATTAATCCCATTAAACGTGCCGCTACGCCCGACTCGAAAGCCCCTAATTCGTTCGACGAGCCAATAAAAATGCTGTTTACAGCAGCAACACGCCCTCGCATTTCGTTGGGCGTAAATATTTGAAGTATGCTGGCGCGTATTACAACACTCACATTATCAAAAGCTCCACTTAAAAATAATACGAATGCCGAAAGATAAAAATTACTGGAAAGTGCGAAACAGATCATACATAAGCCAAACCCAGCAACCCCAATAAACAAGTATTTACCAGTATTATGCACTGGTGGACGAAATGTTAATACCGACGACATTATTATTGCTCCAACAGCCGGACAAGCCCTAAGTATGCCTAAGCCTTGAGGACCTACATGAAGTATATCCTTTGCAAAAACAGGCAACAATGCAACAGCGCCACCAAATAGTACGGCAAACATATCGAGCGAAAAGGCCCCAAGCAAAACTTTGTTATCGAAAACGTAGCGTATTCCTTCGCGAATGCGTTCGAAAATATTTTCGCTTGCATTGATTACTGCTTCAAATTTTACACCCTTAATGCATACCATTATCAACAACGATATTAAATATAGCCCAAAAACAGTAGAATAAGCAACTACATCGTTCGAAAACCCGTAAATTAAACCGCCAATTGCCGGACCAATAACCGCTGCTATATGCCAATTGGTGCTACCCCAAGTTGCTGCGCTAGTCAGCTTTTCGCGCGGAACAAGTTGCCCAAGAAATGCCGTGTGTGCTGGCATTAAAATACCTCGTACCAAGCCTGTTATAAAAATGGTAATATAAATTGGAATTGTACCAAACAAATTAAAACAATTAAGCGTAGGCATACTATAAATCAGCAATATACCCGAACCCACTAACAAAAGTGAAGTAGTATAAATAATTATTTTCTTTCGATCCCATAAATCGGTATAATGCCCTGCAAAAAGAGCTATACTAACCTGAGGAATTACCTCGGTAAGACCAATTAAACCAAGGGCTAACACATTATTTGTAAGTTTATATAATTGCCACCCCACAATAACCGATTGCATAAGGGTAGCGGTAGTCATAAAAAAGCGGTAAAAAAGGAAGAACCGAAAATTACGAATTCGCAGTACCGAAAATGCCTCGTGAGCTAAAAAGTTATTCATTGTTCATAATAATAACGTATAATAGATTAACTATTAATATACTATATCGAGATACTTTATAACAAGAAAAGAAAAAATCCGTTAAGAAAATAAAACAAGCCAATTGCTCCTATTGCCAAACTTAAATACCATACAGGCTTCTTTTTCATTAATCCAGCAATCGACGATAGTAAAATTGTAACCTGCAAGAATATAACAGCAATTCCAAACAATCCGCCATGTTTTTGGCATTCATCGCGTCCTTTTTCAAAGGCTTCGGCTTTTGCTTTAATCTCCACTTTATCAATCTCATACTGCTTTAACTTAGTATCGTAATTATCTATTCGCACCTGATACTTTGCTATATCTTCCTTAGAATTAGACGTTTTAGATATAATGTCCTTTTGAAGTTCGAGGTTATCTTTCTGATTTTCAAATATATAACTTTTAATACTTTTCGATTGAAAATACGACCATTGGTTGGCTGCATTCGTTTGGTTTAAAAGCGCTTTACTACTATATCCGCCACCTTTAAAGGTTGCCAAAGTAGCACAAACTGCAAAAATAACCGTCGATAACGCCAAATAGTTCAACCACTTTTCTTTCTTTTCTTCAGCCATAAATTATGAGTTTTAATTGTTTTTTCGAATTGCAAACTTAACAAAAACATTGCAGCCTCATACATGAATTCTGATTTTAAGAAAAGTCAATAGTTCAAGCGCGCTCGCACAAATAGTGCATTTTTAAGAAAGTTGAAAAGAATGTAAGTGAAAAACTCGGAAAAAACATGGGAAGAAAACCATGGGTAATGTTTCGATGTGGTTTAATTCAGAATTAGGATTAAACGATTTTTTTCATAACTAGCAATTTTGTAAGTCGGGTTGTTTTTCAAAAAACCATTTCGTAAAAAATGATAATCGCCTTAAAATATGCATATTGTGCATGTCAATTTCAAAAATAAGTAACAACGATCACCCATTTTGAGTAATAAACTTCATTGAAAACAGTAATCAATCTCACCTAAATAAACCACTATTTGAATTGTTTCGATTGTATATTTGTATAGAAGATTTGTAACAAAAATTGCAAAGCAAAGTATAAGCACCAGAATTATACTTTTCACAATACAACCGACGTGATGTCGCTTTTTTTCATAGGTTTTAGATAGTAGTTTTAATTTTTAGGTAGTTTTAGGGTTTTCTCCGGAGATAGAGGTATCTCCGGAGTTTTTTTGTTGTTAATCAAGCCATTACACCACCTAAATACTCAGGTTGAACAAAAAAATGTATTCAATTGTGGTGCATTTTCATGCATTTTGTCTAATTTCGGCATAAAAAGTAGAATATAATGTTACAATTTGCAGGAATTATTCCAGCCCGATATGCATCCACCCGATTTCCAGGTAAGCCATTAGCTATAATAAATGGCAAAACAATGATTGAAAGGGTTTATTTGCAAGCAAGTAAAGTGCTTAATTATGTGTGTGTTGCTACGGATGATATTCGTATAGCCAATGAAGTTAAGAGTTTTGGAGGAAACGTAATAATTACGTCGGAAAACCACCAAAGTGGCACCGACCGTTGCGCCGAGGCATTGCAAATATTTGAGCAACAACTTAGTTTGAAAATTGACGTGGTAGTTAATATTCAGGGCGATGAGCCTTTTATTCAACCATCGCAACTTGAAACGGTAATGCGGTGTTTCGAAAATGCAAATATCCAAATTGCCACGCTTGTAAAGGCCATTTCGAATAATCACGATATTTTCGACCCAAATTGCGTAAAGGCTGTTATAGATAAGCATAACAGGGCAATGTATTTTAGCAGATCGGCAATTCCTTTTCTTAGAAGCAAAGATACTTCCACTTGGCATGCACAACACGAATACTATAAACATATTGGCATATACGCATATCGCGCCGAGGTTTTACGGGAATTAGCGTTGCTGAACCAAACATCGCTTGAAATGGCCGAATCGCTAGAGCAATTGCGGTGGCTCGAAAATGGCTATTACATTATGGTACAGAAAACCGACTTCGAGAGTTTGTCGGTAGATACACCCGAAGATTTGGAGAACATTCGTAAGTTGCATGGTTAATAGGCTTTAGGCTAGAGGCTTTAGGAACTTCGTTACAGCCTACAGCCTAAGTTCCAATTAAATCTAAGCCAAATACCCATTAAGCATTTTCGCCAAAACTCCAAATTGAATGGGTTTAGAGAGATAATCGTCGCAGCCAGCTTCCATGCATTTAACTTTATCGTTGCCTAGGGCGTGTGCAGTTTGAGCAATAATGGGAATAGTAGGGTTAAATTCCCTGATGGAACGAGCAACCTGATAACCATCCATTATAGGCAACTGAATATCAAGGAGTACTAGGTCGATGCACTTGGAGACCTTCAAATTAGCTAAGGCATCGTTGCCATTACTGGCGTGAATAACGTTGCAATTGGCAATTTCTAAAAACTCGTTAAGTAATTGAAAACTAGCCATATCGTCTTCAACAATCATAATTGTTTTTTCGTTCCACTTTTTGTTCACCAACGAATTTCCAACTTCTAACTGTGTATCGGCATCGATATTCACAATGGGCAAAGTAAAATTGAATGTGGAACCACAAATACCGTCCGACTCCACCCAAATTTTACCGCCCATAAGGCTTACAAGTCCTTTGCAAATAGCTAATCCTAAGCCGATACCGCCGAAAATGCGAGTAAACGATTCGTCGGCCTGGCGAAAACGGTCGAAAATTGTTTCGCTTAATTCAGGCGATACTCCTACCCCACTGTCTTTAACATAAAAGAGTAACGTATTATTATCTTGATACTTAAAGCCAAATTCGATATATCCTGAATTGGTGAATTTTACCGAGTTATTTAGTAAATTTTGCAATACCTGCATTAGCCGAATGGAATCGACTTCGATACAACTGTATTGTGTTCGGTAAGAAGCGTTTAAAAGAAGTTTTACAGGCTTGTTTCTTTTAGAAAGTTCGTTACTATACGTAGTGAAAAGTTCTTCCATTAAGTAGTTTAAGTCACACGGTCCGTTGAATATCTGAATTTGATTTTCGCTAATTTTGGTTATATCTATAATGTCGCTAATTACCGACATTAAATGCTTGCCTTTGGATATTATTATATCGAGATACTGATCGCGCTTAGCCTTAATAATACCAGTTCGCTGAAGCATCGACGAAAACCCAAGAATACTATTCATGGGTGTTCTGATTTCGTGCGACAAATTTGCAAGAAACGATGATTTTAATCTGTCTGATTCCTGTGCTTTTCCCTTTGATATAACTAACTCAATTTCAGTGAGTTTACGATCGGTAATATCGAAAATTGTTATAAATGAGCCTGAATAGCAATTTTTAGCATCGTAACGAGGAACAGCGCGTAACGCTAAATACTGCTCTTTATTATCATTTTTGTAACGCTTTAATTCAAAGGACGTTTCGAGGCCAAATTTATTAATTTCAATTTCTGCGAGAGTTTCCGATTTATTTTCGTCTAACAATCGAATAAAATCCTTACCAATAATATTTTGATCGTTTAATGAGAAAAAAGATGCGAAAAGCGAATTGCAAAAGGTAATTTTATATTTAGTATCAATTATGCCTATACCTTCACTTATACTAGTAACAACAGCGTTAAATAACTGGGCTTGAGCTATTAGCTGTTTGTCGGTATTTTTTTCATCGAAATCGAATTGTACATTATCGATGTGGTGTGTTGACAATTGATTGAAATACAGAAAGGCTATATTTTCGCCATCGAGCTGATTTACAGTGATTTCGTAGGTTTTAATTTCATTTATATTTTCAACTAATTTATGCGCGGTGTAATGCTTCTGGGTTTTTAAACCTTCGGAAATTTCAATTAAATCGTCGGAATTAATGAAATCATAATCATATTTAGTTAGAAGACTAGATAGCAGCATGTTACGATCCATGCAGAAGTACGCATTACTATCGTACACAATAAATGAAAGAGTATCGAACAGTATTGCCGGAAACGTCAAACATGCAAGCATCGAGGCGTTAATACTCGCCAATGATGGCAATGCTTTCCTTTCGGTTAAGGTAACCATAATAGTAGTAGTTTAGTCGGAAGCGTAGGTGTTTAGGGCTTTACAGCAACCACTAGCAATAAAAAAATGGTTGTTATACTTTCGAAATTTAAATCATTCATCAGTAAATAAAAAATTTTATACTAACTCATTTCCCGAAATTTAAAATATTTTTTAATTGTTGCATCTAACTCATTATTCGAGCAAATTATTCTAAAAAGGACATAAAGTAATTTTTTTCATCGTTAAAAGAAATATCAAATTGGTTTTGCAATCTATTTATTTTTTCTAAGTTTTTCCTCGCAAAAGCCTTATATTGTTCGGATTGGGCATTAAATGGACGATGATTTCGAGCCGATACAATACTTTGAATCTCGCTCATAATATCGTTGGTGGTAGAATCGATAAAGCACTCGACAAACTGCTGCCATATATAACTTATTGCCAACGTATTAGGATGAAACATATCATCGCTATAAAACCTATAATCGCGCAAATCGTCCAACATTATTTCGTACGATGGAAAATAGAACGTTTGCGGAAACGCGCCACAAAGTTGGTCGATTGCTAAAAGTAATATCGATTTACTTATTTGATTTTCGTGTGCTCCGTCCGTCCAATGGCGCACTGGACTAACGGTAAACACAATGCTAATGTTTGGGTTTGCTTGCTTTAAACGTTTAATGAGCGTGGTGTATTCATCTACAATTTCATTAACGGTAATTCGCTTTCTATCAAATATATGAGCATTAAATTTATGGCAATTAGATACAACTTGACCTGTCGATTTCAAATAGTAAACATAGGCCGTTCCAAACGTTAAAAATAGAATATTGGTTTTTAAAAGGTTTTCTTTCGATTTCGTAAATTGTTGGTTAATAGACGAAAGACATACGGTTTGGTTAATATCGGAAAATCGCCCATGATGATCGAAACTACACCATAAGTCCTCATTATTCGATAATTCGTCTTTTAAATATTCGCAACCATCTAATAATCTAACAATTGTGCGTTTAATCGATATTGGATTATATACTATCCCGAAAGGGTTATTATCTATAGCAAACTTTGTTTCAACTAACTTGTTACCAATGTTTTCAGAAAAACATGAACCCATAAACATTATTTGCGACAGGTAGTTAATTTTAATTTTCGATTTGGGTATGGAGATTGGAGTTCTGAAGGTTTCCATTTAAATTTTTTTTTTGCTCAGCGGAAATTTGTCTATCCAATTGGCAATAAAGCCGAACACGTTCTCTTTGTCGTGCGAGTTATGAAGTTCGTGCAAACCGCCGTCCCAAGGTTTAAAACTTGTATTTTTGCTGGTGTACTGGGCAAACTCCGAACATGCTCGCCATGAAGCAATTGTATCGTGTGTGCCATGTATTAACAAAATAGGAACATTAAACCGATGGCGGTTTTGAAGGAGTAATTCGCCAGCTTCGGTAATTTGGTAAAACAACCGTTGCGATATTTTATCATGAATTAACGGGTCGCTATCTGACGATTTTGCAACAACCTCATTGAGAGTATGATACTGACTCGACGATCTGTTCGACAATGTTAATGAAGGCGTGAGTTTTGTGGCAAAGTTGCAAAGTTTCCCCAAAAGATTTAATGGAGAATTAACTATCCTCAACCATGGGGAAGCTGAAACCACACCAGCCACGTTAGGTCTATTCTTTATTAAATAACTCATTACCAGACTTCCACCCATGCCTTGCCCGTACAAAATTCGAGGTGTGTTGGGATACATTTTTCTGGTGTATTCAAACAGAGTATCGATATCCTTTAAAAGCTCTATTAATGAGCCGTGACCGCGCTTCCCCCCCGATTTTCCATGTCCTCGAACATCGATACCTACAAAACCTATTCGCTCGCAATTAAAAAGTTGAGCCCAATTGTGGTAACGTAAAACATGATCGCCCGACCCATGCACAAACAAAACGATTGCGCGCGGAATTACTTTTGGCATCCACGAAACAATGTGCAACTTAGTTTTGTCGAAACCAGCGGTGTAAGTTTCGTTAAACGGTAGGCCTTCAATGTCTTGGTAGTAATTAAGCTTTAATGCTTCCAACGGAAAAGACTTTTAAGTTTATAACTGCTAATGATAAATGAAGTTACAACTTTTTGTTTAAAAGAAAAAATACTTTTTCGAATTTTTTTCGGTTTATTATTAAATATATAGAGCCCAGAACCAAGAAGACGAGAACCAAGAACCAAGAGCTGAGAACCTAGAACCTAGAGTTAAGCTAAGGACTTGTAAATAAATTGTATAAATATATGAACAGGAAAACCCTTCACAAAGGCGATTCTTAAAAGTATGCTGAATTAAGTACCAAAGCAGCAGTTAATCGGGTTTGCCAGGATTGATGAAACGTATATTGCGCTGTAATCCTTTAAACTTGGTTCTTTTAATTGCTGATTTTTGGAAAATTTTGCCAAAAGGCTCTTCATCAATATTTTGCCAATCGTCCATCGTCATTGTTTGAATTTCATTTTTAAGAGTGAACAATGCCTCGGAATGTGGCATTGCTTTGCTATTCCAAGGGCATACATCTTGGCAAATGTCGCAGCCAAAAATATAATTTTCGAATTTGCCTTTTAGCACCTCTGGTATTTCGCCATGGTTTTCGATTGTTTGGTACGAAATACATTTATTGCTATTAACTGTACGCTTATCGGTAACTGCTTGCGTGGGACAAGCGTCGATGCACTTTCGGCAAGTTCCGCAATAATCTTTTGGGGGTATATCGGTGCAATTAATTTCTAATGAAGTAATTATCTCGGCAATAAAAACAAACGAACCGTGTTTTCGCGATATTAGACAACCATTTTTGCCAATCCATCCCAAACCGCTGTTTTGTGCCCAGAAACGCTCTAGCACTGGTGCCGAATCGACAAAACAACGATAGTTGTGTTCTCCAAACCGAGTGCTAATAAAACTGCTTAAACTGTGTAGCTTCTCTTTTATAACATCGTGATAATCATCGCCATAAGCATATTTGGCTATTTTTAGCTCCGAACCAGTTAAACAATCGTTTGAAAAGTAATTATATAGAAGGGAAATAACAGTTTTTGAACCCTCTACCAAAAGCGAAGGATTTAATCGTTTTGCGTGGTTGCGTTCCATATAACTCATGTCTGCATTATAGCCATCGGCAAGCCATTTGTTCAATGGTTTTTCGCACTCGGCAGCATACCTTACTTTCGAAAAGCCTATATCGATAAACCCAAGTTTAATTGCTTCGTTACTAACTAGTTCTTGTATTTCGAATTTATGGACTGGCAAAGGTTGTAGAGGTTTTAGAGGTTGTAAAGGTTGTGATGGTTGTAATGGATATAGAGGTTATAGACGCCATAGGAGTTGTATAGGTTGTACAACATTTACAACCCTATACAACCTTTTCTTCAACCTTTACAACCTTTTCTACAACCCTTTTCTACATGAACCCAAGTTCCAAAAGTGCTTCTTCACTCATCATGTTTTTATCCCACTGTGGCTCGAAGGTAAGATTTATAGTTGCCGATTTTACACCTTCAATAGCCTCAACATTCTGCTTTACATCTAGCAGCAACTCGTCGGCCATGGGGCAGTTTGGCGCTGTTAACGTCATGGTTATTGTTACCTGGTTGTAATCGTCAACATCAATCTTGTAAATAAGACCTAAGTCGTAGATATTTACTGGTATTTCGGGGTCGAAGGTGTTTTTAAGTGCTTTAACAACCTCGGTTTCAATTTGAAGTAAGTTATTTTCTGACATAAATTTTTAGTATTAAGTAATTAGTACTGAGTACATAGTAAATAGTACTAAGTACAGAGTATATAGTACAGAGAAAATGGGTGTTATACTAATTACTCAGTACTATTTTAAAACAACGAGTTACTAAAAATGTTCCGCGCTATTTTTGCGATAGTTTTGTATGATATGCTAAACCGTACATCTTCATTTGTTTAACCATCGAAAGAAGACCGTTGGAGCGTGTTGGCGATAGGTTTTGACGAAGGCCGATTTTGTCGATAAAATATAAATCGGCGTTCATAATTTCGTCGGGATTTCTTCCCGATAACACTCTTATTAATAGCGCAATAATACCCTTTGTAATTGTTGAATCGCTATCGGCAGTAAAAACAATTTTACCGTTGCTTACCTCGGAAACCAACCAAACTCGAGATTGACACCCTTGTATAACGTTTTCGGGTACTTTGTGCTTAACATCAATGGGTTCGAGGTCTTTACTGATATCGATAATGTAATCGTACTTATCCATCCAATCGGTAAACTGCTCGAATTCGTGTATTATTTCGTCTTGTACTTCGGTGAGCGTCATTAGCTAGAATGCTTTAATTTCAAAGTTTAAAAGTTTGTTATTAGTATTTTCGCTGTCATATACCTCGTTCATCAACAATTTAATTTTCTCATGCCCACTTAGGGAGTTCGTACAACAATCCATCGTGCATGAAATCGTGTATATATACAAAAACAGCAAGCAAGTGGTTGGTTGTTATGGAAGGTTAATTGTCCAAAATTTGTTTTTCCGACCAACCTTGTGCATATAGGTTAAGTAAGTGGTCTATAGATATTCGAGTACCTTTAATGGTAGGTTTTCCCAATAAAATAGTAGGTTCCGATACAATATATAGCTTCCAATTTAACATTTTGCAAAGATATTACATTTTTAATTTTATAATCAGTTACTCCAGCATCATTTTAGCCTTAACTAATCCTTCGTAAAGCTTGTCAATTTCCCCGAAAGTGTTGTAAAACGCCATTGATGCACGAATGGTTCCTTCAATTTCGAATCGGTCCATTAAAGGCATAGCGCAGTGCGTACCAGTACGAACGGCGATTCCCATTTTATCGAGTATCATTCCCAAATCGTATGGATGTATGTTACCTATTAAAAATGAGACAATTGAGATTTTGTCGTGGGCATTTCCGTAAATTCTTAACCCATCAATCTGTTTTAGCTTTTGAGTTGCATATTGAAGTAATTGTTGCTCGTAATCGGCAATATTCTCTAATCCAATGTTTTGAAGGTATTCGATAGCTGTTGCCATACCAATAGCTCCAATGTAATTCGATGTTCCAGCTTCGAACTTGAATGGCAATGTGTTATAAGTAGTTTTACTGAACGACACACGTTCAACCATATCGCCACCGCCTTGATATGGAGGCATATCGAAAAGGAGTTTCTCCTTACCATACAGCATGCCAATACCTGTTGGCCCATAAAGTTTGTGGCCCGAAAATGCATAAAAGTCGCAATCCAACGCACGCACATCAACTTTTCCGTGCTGAATGCCCTGTGCTCCGTCAATAAATACTTTAGCACCAGTGGCGTGAGCTAATTTTATTATTTCCTTTATAGGATTAATAGTTCCTAATGCGTTGGAAACCTGCCCCACAGCAACTAACTTGGTTTTTGAGTTAAGGAGCTTTTTGTATTCGTCCATTTTCAGTTCGCCATCGTCGGTAATAGGTATAACGAGGAGTTTAGCGTTTTTACGGTTACACATCATTTGCCACGGAACAATGTTGGAATGGTGCTCCATCTCCGAAACAATTACTTCGTCGCCAGCCTTGATATATGCTTCGCCAAACGAGAATGCAATGGCGTTTACCGAACCAGTTGTGCCTGAGGTAAATATAATTTCATACAAATGTTCGGCATTAATATACTGTTGAACTGTTTGTCGTGCATGTTCGTAACGCTCAGTCATTTGCTCGCTTAAAAAATGAACGCCACGGTGAATAGAGGCATTTTGCTCGGTATGAAGTGCATTTATTGTATCAATAACAATTTGAGGCTTTTGCGTTGTTGCTCCATTATCCATATAAATTAATGGTTTGCCATACACTTGCTGGGCTAGAATAGGAAAATCGGAGCGTATTTTTGTTATGTCGAAAGTCATTTTTAAAAAAGAGTAATGAGTATATAGAAAATAGTAATGAGTACATAGAACTAAGTACTTAGTACTTAGTTCTATGTACTTAATACTTATTCTAACTACAATGCATAGCGCAATTATTACATCGCGAAAGTTCGCCACGTAGTCGCTTTTCAATAAGTTCGCTCATGCGATCCTTAAGTGGCTCAATTTTTATTTCGTTAAGTATCTCGAAAGCAAAGGCATACATAAGCATTAAACGGGCTTCGCGTTCGCTAATGCCACGCGAGCGCAAATAGAATAAAGCTTCTTCGTCTAATTGACCAACGGTAGCGCCGTGGCTGCATTTTACGTCGTCGGCATAAATTTCGAGTTGAGGCTTCGAGTTCATACGAGCTTCGTCGGTAAGTAAAATGCTGCTGTTGCGCTGATATGCCGCTGTTTTTTGAGCATCGCGTTCAACTAAAATTCTTCCTGTAAATGCACCAGTTGAAGCATCGTCGAGTATAGCTTTAAACTGCTGGTTACTAGTGCAATTAGGTTTTGCATGGTCGATAAACAAGTTATTATCAACATGTTGATTTTGGTCGCTAACAAAAAGCCCAAACGCATGATTTTCGCATCCTTCGCCATTAAACTTTACCGAAAGGTTGTTGCGCACTACTCCGCCGTGAAGTGTAATTGTTGTTGAACGGCAATTGCTTGCAGTGTCCTGATTTATAAACGAATGCGAAACATGCACCGAATCGTTATGTTCGTTCTGTACCTTAAAATAATCGAAGTGAGCGTTTTCGCCAGCAAATATTTCGTTTACCGAATTAGTAAGGAATTTAACCGGACTTAAAGTATGGTCGCAAACCACCACTTTTGCACTGCTGTTTGGCTCCAAAATAAATAAGTTGCGGTGCTGCACCATTAATTCCTCGTCGGACAGCAACACATTTATTATCTGTATTGGCTTTTCAAGTTGCTGATTTTTAGGGACGTACAAAAACACCCCGTCGGATGCAAAAGCAGTATTTATAGCAACATAACTATCAGTATTACTGTAACTTTTAGCCAAATATTTTTCGATTAATGCCGGATATTTTTTAATGGCTTCGTTTAAACTACCAATAACAATGCCGTTTTCGTGAGTTCGCAAGGTGTTAACCTTATCGAAATAAAAACCGTTAACCAAAATTATTACGTGTGTATCGAGTGCGGGAACGTCGCAGCGAAAAAGATGACTAACATCGAACTCGATAGCTTTTGGTGCAAGGTATCGCTTGTATCCATTGCCAAAATGTGGTTCGAGAAACGAATACTTGTATTGTTCGTCCTTCTTGGCAGGAAAACCGTTTTCGGAAATAAATTTCATTGCATCGCTTCGAAGCTTAGTAATAAACTCGGGGTCGGATGCTGCGAAAATATCTTTGTTATTGTTGTATAATGTTGTATATATGTTTGTTGTATCGCACATTGTTTCGGTTTTTTATTGATTTTAGAGAGAGAAGAAGATTTTGGAAGATAGAGAAGATAAAGAAGATCTTCGTCAATTCTATATCTTCCTCAATTCTATATCTTCTCTTCCGAGTAAACCTCTTTTTTAATCCAATCGTAACCCTTTTCTTCCAGCTCGTAGGCCAGTTCTTTCGTACCCGACTTCACAATACGCCCATCCATAAGCACATGTACAAAATCGGGCACAATATAATCGAGTAATCGTTGGTAATGAGTTATTACAATAGTGGCGTTTTCGCTGGTTTTAAGCTTAGTAACACCATTTGCTACAATACGCAGTGCGTCGATATCTAGACCCGAATCGGTTTCGTCTAAAATAGCTAGTTTAGGCTCGAGAAGCGCCATTTGAAATATTTCGTTTTTCTTTTTTTCGCCACCCGAAAAGCCTTCGTTAACTGCTCTATTAGTAAGGTTCGAATCGATTTCCACCAAACTTTTTTTGTCGCGCATAACCTTTAAAAAGTCCGATGCCGAAAGAGGTGCTAAACCGTTATACTTACGATGCTCATTAAGAGCCGTTTTCATAAAGTTAACCATGCTAACGCCCGGTATTTCAATAGGATACTGAAAACTAAGAAAGATGCCTTTTCTGGCCCTGTCCTCAGGAATCATTTCGAGCAAATCGTCGCCTAAAAATGAAACTTTACCGCTTGTAACTTGAGCATATTCGCGACCTGTAAGCACCGATGCCAGTGTACTTTTGCCCGAACCGTTTGGTCCCATAATGGCATGAACTTCTCCCGCTTTTACAGTAAGATTAATGCCTTTAAGTATTTCCTTATTATTTATTGATGCCTTTAAGTTGTTTATTATGAGCATGTTTTAATTTTTGATTTATTATTTAGTGAATGTAGAAGGTAGAGAAGATATAGGAAGATATAGAAGTTAAGTGGTGTTTTTTTGTGATTCGGCAATTGCATAACAATAAGAATTTAAAAGACGGCTAGTTTGTTCAATTTTTTCTACTAATTCGGTGTAAATATCAGTTTTGCAATAGTTTAAATCTTTAGAAAGTATTATGTAATACCTGCATTCTTCTAGTGACCCTTGTGAAATATTAAAAAACCTTAGTTTATCGGCTTTACCCTTCTTTTTATAACCTTCGGCAATGTTAGCCGCAATAGAAACTGCAGCCCTACGGAATTGATTTGCAAGACCATACATTTCACTTTTGGGGAATAATTCCGTAACCTTGTAGGTAACCAATACAAATTCGTGAGCACACTTCCAAGCTAATAAATCCTCAAATGTTTTAGTTTTCTCCATTCCCAACCTTCCTTTATCTTCCTTTATCTTCCTATATCTTCCTTTATCTTCCTATATCTTCCTATATCTTCCTATATCTTCCTATATCTTCCTATATCTTCCTATATCTTCCTATATCTTCCAATATCTTCCAATATCTTCCTATATCTTCCTATATCTTCCTATATCTTCCTATATCTTCCTATATCTTCCAATATCTTCCTATATCTTCCTATATCTTCCAATATCTTCCAATATCTTCCAATATCTTCCAATATCCCTATTTCCAAAAAAACAAGAAATATACC
>JANYAP010000197.1 GCA_025361285.1 Bacteroidales bacterium
TTCAGAACTCGAAACAGTATATTGGGTTATTGGTATCAATCTTTGCCAAGATAGTTTATACAGCTGGGCGAAATAAAACAACTGCAACCAATTGAGCAATATGCTAAAACAAAAAAAGGGACCGAAGCCCCTTTTTGAAATTTGAGAATACAAAACTCTATAATTCTACTTTAATATCAACAATAATTTTCCCAGTAGCGCCATCGGAAGGAATAGCAGTAACTTTTGCTAATCCTTTCTTACTAGGATATGCCGAAGTAGAGGCTGTTTTAAATGCAATAACATTATCAATAGTTAAATTAGGTAAAATTGAGGCTCCATCAGCTGAAACGTCTGGCACATCGGAGAGCTTTGCGGTTTCGAAATTAACTGTTACAACTTTTAATTTTGTCGCATTTTTAGTTGTCCAGCTAGATAAGCCGCTAGTTCCAGTAAACACTGTAGCTGCAGTAGCATCGGCAGGCGAAGCAATAGTTGCTTTGTTGGTAGAGCCATAAAAATATAGAAAATCAATTTTATTTGAACTGGCCTTTGCCTCAGCTAGTTTATAAACTAAACCATCTATTGAAGCAAATGAACTTCCGAGTGTTGCATTATCATCATCACCGATTTCAACTAGTCCAATAGGGTCTAGTGCTACATCAGTTGTAATTACAACTTCCTTGCTAACTGTGTTATCCGTCTTATCTACAACTGTAATAGTTAAGGTAATATTAGCAGAAGCTATTACAGTACCCGAAACTATATCCATAGTATCTTTTAAAAAGCCCGATGTTTTGTTAATAGGGGTTGTTGTATCAGCCCCTTTTTTTTGCGCCACTTTTATTGATTTGATCTTTGCAGGAGCGGTAACTGTGAATTTGTAAATAACAGTTTCGCCAGCAATCACTTTAATTGCATCTTTATCAGTACCATTTAAATTAGCAACAATTGTTGTTTCTGGTGTAGTGTTGTTATCTTTCGTACAACTACTAAAAAAACCACTTACTGCAACGGCAGCACATAAAACTAATAAATTAAACTTTTTCATAATAAGCATATTTAAATTAAACATTAATTAAACAAATTTTTACACTCTATTTTTTTAAAAAGAAACGAAGATACAAAAAAAAGTAGTAAAAAGAAAGAAAAAAGTCGTAAGTCGTAAGATATTAGTCGTAAGACAAAGCTTCGCGTAAAGTTATATGTATCTTCCAATTTATGCCTTCCGTCTCCCGACTTCCGCCTTCCGACTTCCGACTTCGGACTTCGGACTTCTTGTCCTACAACGGTATATTCGAGTGCTTTTTAGGCGGGTTCTGTACCTTTTTGGTTGCCAATGCCTGAAACGCATTTATTACACGGTAACGCGTGTTGCGTGGCTCAATAATATCGTCGATATAACCATATTTGGCTGCTACATAAGGGTTAGCAAATTTCTCGCGATATTCCTCTTCCTTGGTTGCAATAAATTCGGCCTTGGCCTTTTCGTCTTTAATTTTCGATATTTCGGTGCCATTAAGTACTTCAACAGCGCCCTTTGCGCCCATTACGGCAATTTCGGCCATTGGCCAAGCGTAGTTAAGGTCGCCACGTAGGTGTTTGGAACTCATTACATCGTAAGCACCGCCATACGCTTTGCGCAGGATAACAGTTACCTTCGGCACAGTAGCTTCGCCATAAGCAAATAACAACTTAGCACCATGAATAATAATGCCGCCATACTCTTGTGCCGTACCAGGCAAGAAACCAGGAACATCAACTAATGTAAGAATAGGAATATTAAATGCATCGCAAAAGCGAACAAAACGAGCCGCTTTGCGCGACGAATTACAATCGAGCACACCAGCTAAAAACTTAGGCTGATTGGCAATTATACCAACCGACTGGCCGTTGAAGCGTGCAAATGCTGTAATAATATTAGGGGCGTACGCGGGCTGCACTTCGAGCAAATCGCCATCGTCAACAATTGCATGTATAACATCCTTAACATCGTAGGGCTTGTTTGGGTTGTCGGGAATTATTTCGTTCAAAATATCCTCCATCCGATCAATAGGGTCGTTGGTAGGAATTACAGGAGCATCTTCGAGGTTATTTTGTGGCAAGTAACCCATTAGCTTCCGAATTAGCAATATGCCTTCGTGCTCGTTAGGTGCAACAAAATGCGCTACGCCCGATTTGGTAGAGTGCACCGATGAACCTCCGAGATTTTCGACAGTTACATCTTCGCCGGTAACCGACTTAACTACCTTCGGACCAGTAACAAACATGTAACTGGTGTTTGCTGTCATAATATTAAAATCGGTTAATGCAGGCGAATAAACAGCACCGCCAGCACAAGGACCGAAAATAGCCGAAATCTGCGGTATCACGCCCGATGCCATAATATTACGCTGAAAAATATCGGCATAACCAGCCAAACTAAGCACACCTTCCTGAATACGTGCGCCGCCACTATCGTTAATACCAATTACGGGTGCGCCATTCTTCATGGCCATATCCATAATCTTGCAAATTTTACCTGCATACATTTCCGACAGCGAACCGCCAAAAATGGTAAAATCTTGCGAGAACACATACACTTGCCTTCCTTCGATAGTGCCATGACCAGTAACTACACCGTCGGTATAGTACAATTCGTTTTCGAGGCCGAAGTCGGTAGCGCGGTGACTAACAAACATATCGAATTCTTCGAAACTACCTTCGTCAACCAATAGTTCGATACGCTCGCGAGCGGTAAGTTTGCCCTTTTTATGCTGTGCCTCAATACGTTTTTCGCCGCCACCAAGCTTGGTTAATTTTCTAAGTTCGAGGAGTTCCTCAATTTTTTGCTTATTTGTACTCATTTTTTATGGATATTTAATTTGTTTTATATAAAGTTGAAGAGAGAGGTTGTAGAGGTTGTAGAGGTTGTAAGGGTTGTAGAGGTTGTAAAGGTTATAGAGGTTGTAAAAGTTGTAGAGGTTGTAGAGGTTGTAAAGGTTATAGAGGGTGTAAAAGTTGTAGAGGGTGTAATACAACACTACTCATAATTATATCAAGTTATTTGATCATATTATGAGTACTGAGTGTAGATTACTATATACTCAGTACTCAGTACTTATTACTCAGCACTTTTTTTATTTACTGCAAAACTCAGTTAACACGCCCAGTGTCGATTTTGGATGAAGAAAGCCTATACGTAGGCTCTCAGCACCTTTGCGCGATGTTTTATCGATAAGGGTAACGCCATTGTTTTCGGCATCTTTAAGTGCGCTGTCAACATCGTCGAAAGCAAATGCAAGATGATGAACTCCTGCCCCTTTTTTCTCGATAAACTTACCAATAGGGCCTTCACCATCGGTGGATTCCAGCAACTCAATTTTTGTTTGTCCTACCATAAAAAATGCGGTTTTTACCTTCTGGTCGGCAACTTCTTCAACGGCATAACATTCGAGGCCTAAAACCTTTTCGTAATAAGCCTTCGCTTCGTCGAGGTTGGTAACCGCAATACCAATGTGTTCAATATAATTCGGTTTCATAAGTGATGTATATATAAATTGATTTACTAAATAATAAACAATATTAAAATTGTAATAACAATAGTTTGGCAAACTTTTTATTTAAGTTCTTTTAAATCTTTTATTTAGTGTAATTTGGTGTTTTGGTGTTTTAGTGGCAATAAATTATGTAATAGCCACCAAATCGCCAAGTCGCCAAAACACACCAAAAGTTCCCCGAATAAACAAACCATACAATTAAAACTTCCAATAACATAACACGTTAGTATTTGCTATAAAAAAAGCACCACAAAGCTAATAAATATTCGTGTTAATTTGCAAATGGAATAATTGGGGATTGAAGTGGTAAAAAAAAATTTGCAAGTTTGTTTTCGAAGCAGTTTTTTAGCTTAACTTCGTGGCTTCGAAGCACTTTTTTTAGGTTTGTTTTGCACACAAATAATTGTTGTAACACACTGATTTTATATGTTTAAACGCTTTTTCAAAAATCTTAGTTTATCAACAAAAACGGCGTTAGTGGTTGGTGTAATTGTGGGAATTTTATTTATTGTGTTTACTAACAAAGCATTAAAATACACCTCAACCGATGCTTATTGCCAGTCGTGCCACGTTCACCCGCATGCCGAATTTTCTTGGAAACAATCGCCCCATTACACCAATAAAAGCGGTGTTCAGGTGCATTGTGTTGAGTGTCACCTTCCTCCGGAGGGACTGCCATACTTACGCGAGAAAGTTAAAACAGGCTTACGCGATATTTGGGTAAACACATTTACCGATACAAAAAAAATAGACTGGGAAAGCAAAAGCAAGCTGGAACACGCTGTAAATATTGTATATAAGGAATCGTGCGTGCGTTGCCATCAAAATTTGTTTACAAAGGGCTTGTCTCGCGAAGGCGAAGACGCACACCTATATTACAGTCAACACGAAAGAGATTTGGAATGCGTAAATTGTCATCTAAACGTGGGCCATTACAACCGCAATGCGATGCAGGCAAAAAATAAAACATTCGGGCTTTCCGAAAAGGTTAATAACGATATCTTTACCGAAGCTACCAAAATTCTCAAGTTCGAAAACTTTACCGAAAAAATTCCAGGAAGCAGTGTTTCTTTCGATATGGTTGCTATTCCTGGCGGTGAGTTTGTTATGGGAAGCCACACGAACGAATCTTTTCGAAAAACCGACGAGGACGCAACTCGAAAGGTGAAGATAAGCCCGTTTTATATGGGAAAGATTGAAGTTACATGGGACGAATATCTCACATTCCTTAAATATACCACCTCCGAAGGACGGCTTAATCCTACAAAAGTTATTGCAAAAAACAGCACTGCAACCTCTGTTGACGCTATTTCGGGACCAACAGCACCATACGGCTATCCCGATCAGGGTTGGGGCAAGGGTAGGCGTCCAGCAATTTCGATGAGCTACTACGCTGCCGAAACTTATGTTAAATGGCTAAGCATGGTTACAGGTAAGAAATATCGCCTGCCTACCGAAGCCGAATGGGAATATGCCGCTCGCGCAAATACAAATACACCTTATTTTTTCGAAGGTTCGCCAGAAAAATATTCCAACAAAGGCTTTTGGAGAAAGATATTCGCCGCCGACACATCAGTAATTAGCCAATATGTTGTTTATAAACTTAATAGTAAAAGCAAAACGCAGGAACCTTCATTTGTAAAAGCTAATAAATTCGGTTTAAAAAATATGTTAGGAAATGTTCGCGAGTTTTGCTCCGACTGGTACTCTGCCGATTATTACGCCAAAACATCTAAACTGGCAATCAATCCATGTGGTCCGGAAGTAGGAACGGAGCGTGTTGTGCGTGGAGGCTCGTATAAAAGCGATGCCTCGGAAGTGCGTTCTGCCGCCCGCGATTTCACGCAAAGTGCAGAATGGCTGAAAACCGACCCGCAAATGCCCAAAAGTATATGGTGGTATTCGGATGCTAACGATGTTGGATTTCGAGTTGTATGCGAGGTAAAATAAATAACAATAATAATTAAAACCATGACAAAAAATAATGTTAGTCGGCGTGGGTTTATCACTAACGCAGCACTGGGAACCATTGGCACTATTGGCGTTGCGGCGTTAATAAACTCGTGCGCAAAAAATAAGAAGCTCGGCGATGCAATTTTACCTCCTCTACTCGATATGGCACCCGATGGGAAGCCGCTTAGAGCTGGATTAATAGGCTGTGGCTCGCGTGGCACTGGTGCGGCAAAAGATTTTTTAAGTGCAGGGTCAAATCTCGAAATTGTTGCTTTGGCCGACATGTTTGTGGATCAGTTAAATAGCTGTCGCGAAAACCTAAAGAAGGAAAAAAACGTAAACGTTGCCGACGACAAATGTTTTATTGGCTTCGATGCCTACCAGAAAGTAATTGACTGTGATGTAGATATTATATTACTAGCCACACCACCACACTTCCGACCATTGCATTTTGCTGCCTCCGTAGATGCTGGCAAACATATATTTATGGAAAAACCAGCTGCTGTGGATCCCGTAGGCGTTCGCTCCATAATGGTTTCCTCTAAAAAAGCTCAGTCGAAGGGCTTAACGGTAATTTGTGGTACTCTTTACCGCCACCAACGCGATTATGTTGAAACGTACAAACAGGTAATGGATGGTGCTATTGGTAAAATAGTTTCGGCAAACGTAAATTATAATCAGGGGCAGCTGTGGTTTAAAACGAGGCAGCAAGGCTGGAGCGATATGGAATGGATGATTCGCGACTGGGTAAACTGGAGCTGGCTTTCGGGCGACCATATTGTGGAACAACTTATCCATAATATAGATGTAATGCAATGGTTTATTGGCAAACATCCTGTTAAAGCTACTGGTTTTGGGGCACGTCAGCGGCGAGTTACTGGCGATCAATACGACATGTTCGGTGTCGACTTTGTTTTCGACAACGATGCGCATCTAAATAGTATGTGCAGGCAGATTGATGGATGCGACAATAATATTTCCGACTATATTGTTGGCACCGAAGGATATACTAACTGCCATAACACCATTTTTAATTTCGACGGAACTATTAAATGGGAATATCAGTATCCGAAGAACGATAAGGGAGAAATAGATAAAACGAAAATGATATCGGGTTATATTCAGGAACATATCGATTTTGTTACCTGTATTCGGCTAAATACCCCTGTTGTTGAATCGGAAGCATTAGCAATTTCGACATTAACGTGCATCATGGGGCGCATATCGGCCTATACTGGCAAGCAAGTTACTTGGGCCGAAATGCTTGGAAGCAACTTGGAACTGAAACCAAAAGAATATGCGCTGAGCGATCAGGATTTGAAATCGTTCTATGTGCCAGTACCTGGTACAAGTGCCGAGGAACGGGAATAGGCATTTTATTATATACAACGAATTTATTATTAGGACATATTTATGTTTAACGCACACGTTTTAAGTTTATTACATCTTGGTTCCTGCTTCTTGCTTCTTGCTTCTTAATTCTTGCCTTCTATATATACCGAACCACAATATTTTTTTAAAATTAACAGGATATATTAGCAATTAACATTAGCTTAGCGATACATAAAACATCAAAAATGAAACGAATAGTTATACTTGGCGCCGGAACAGCAGGAACCATTATGGCGAATAAACTCCGTAAATCATTGCCTGCAAACAATTGGGAAATTACACTGGTGGACCGCGACACAAACCACTACTATCAGCCCGGATTTCTGTTTATACCCTTTGGAAGTTATTCCGAAAAGGATGTTGTAAAACCGAAAGCCAAATTTCTGCCAAAGGGCGTAAATGTTATTTATACCGATATTGAAAGAATTGAAGCCGATAAAAACATTGTTCATCTGGCTAATAGCAAAACGCTCGAATACAACTTTTTAATAATTGCAACGGGAGCTCACTTAAAACCCGATGAAACACCTGGCTTGAAGGATAAACTATACTATAAAAGCATTTTCGATTTCTATACCCTCGAAGGTGCACTTGCCTTATACCAGCACTTTAAAAATTGGCAAGGAGGCAAACTAGTTATGGCTATTACCGAGTTACCATTTAAATGCCCCGTTGCTCCAATCGAATTTATATGTTTGGCGGAAGCATTTTTCATGAAAAAAGGAATACGCGATAAAGTAGATCTTACCTTCGTTACGCCATTATCGGGCGCATTTACCAAACCTAATTGCAGTGAAGTGCTAACTAAAGTTCTCGAAGAAAAGGGAATTAAGATAGTTACCGATTTTTATATCGAACGTATTGATAATGACACTAAAACCTTAATATCGTACGATGGAATCGAATTACCGTTCGACACCTTAGTTATTGTGCCGCTTAATAAGGGCGACGACATGATTGAACGTAGTGGCCTTGGCGACGACCTGAATTTTGTTCCAGTACACAAGCAAACACTTCAACACGAAAAGTATAGCAATGTTTTTGCCTTGGGCGATGCTGCAGCTATACCAACAAGTAAAGCAGGCTCTGTGGCTCACTTTGCGGCCGAAGTTCTTTTCGATAATATTATGAGCGCCATTGCTGGCAAACCACTCGAAGCTATATTCGACGGGCATTCAAACTGCTATATCGAAACAGGCTATGGCAAAGCTACGTTGGTCGATTTTAACTACGATTTCGAACCTCTTTCAGGTTCTTATCCATTGGCCGGTATCGGTCCCTTCAAATTATTGTCAATCACTCGAATAAATCATTGGGGCAAACTTATGTTTAGGTGGATTTACTGGTATATACTTCTAAAAGCCCGCCCATTACCCGTTAGTAGCCACATGAGTATGGTGGGGAAAAATGTGAGAATGTGAAAATGAGGAAATGTGAAGATAACAAAATTACAAATGTCAAATGTGCAGATTACTAAGTACTCTGTACTCTGTACTATTTAATAAATTCTTAATACTTAATATTATGGCAGAAACAATTTTAGCAGGCGTAACCGTAAAAGTAAACGGCGAAGGCTATTTCGAAGATCTTAGTCAATGGACTAAGGAAATGGCTATTGAAATGGCGAAGGAATACAGCATTGAATTGACCGACAAGCATTTCGAAGTGATTGATTACCTTCGGCAGAAGCAAAAGGCAGGTGAGCAACTTACCATCCGCAAAGTTGGAGGATCGGGTATTACCGATATTAAAGGTCTATACACACTTTTCCCTGGCGGACCACTTAAAATTTCATCAAAACTGGCAGGAATTCCTAAGCCGGTAAGCTGCATATAAACTTTAAAAAACAAAATCATGACAACACAAAAAGAAGAATACCCGTTAAAAAAAGTACTTATCATTTGTGCAAAAGGCTCTATCGAAGATGTTTATGCAGCGTTAATTATGGCCAACGGAGCAGTAATGGAAGGCATTGAAGCAAAATTGTTCTTCACTTTTTTTGGTCTCGATGCCATTACAAAAAAGCAAATGAACAGTTTACATACATCAACCGTTGGCAACCCAGCCATGCGTATGCCCGGAGGATTGCCTTTCCCAACA
Organism: Bacteroidales bacterium; assembly: GCA_025361285.1. Taxonomy (GTDB): domain Bacteria; phylum Bacteroidota; class Bacteroidia; order Bacteroidales; family JAAUTT01; genus JAAUTT01. The sequence goes on from JANYAP010000197.1 coordinate 8,964, forward strand.
TTACTTGGTGCAATTCCAGGGGTGGAAGCAGGGGTTTCGGCAATGATGAAAAGCCAAATGGACAAACTCGACATTCCTCCGGTAAAAGAGTTTCTGGAAATGATTGTTGCAGGAGGTGGCGAAATTTATGGCTGCAAACTTGCCGCCGACATGTTTAAATTAACCAAAGAGGATCTTACTGAGGAGGTTACCGCGATTATTACCGTCGGTCAACTTTACGAAATGTCGGGCGGAATTGGTACGCAAATTATTTTTACCTAATACTTCACACAAAGGATACGTTGGCTGATTATTGAATTTCACGTCATTTTCAATTAATTCATCGTGTCCTTGTGTCTCGTGATACAATACTTTAAATGCGTTTGTTTCAATTAGTACAAACCACTATATACTAAAACACCGATTCATTTATTACCTTTGCATTCTAAATTTTAGTAGTGCAACAAACGTATGAGCAACATTATATTCGACCGATTAGAAATTGTAAAGATCAGATTTGAAGAGGTTACGCAACAAATTACCGACCCCGAAATTATTAGCGATGTAAAACGATTTATAAAACTTAACAAGGAATATCGCGAACTCGACCCATTAATAAAGGCCTTCGACGAGTATAAAAATATTCTTAACAACATCGATAGTACCAAAGCTCTTTTGGCCAACGAAAAGGATGAAGAGATGCGCGAAATGGCTAAGATAGAACTCGACGAACTAGTTGCTAATGAGGCTATATTTCAGGAAAACGTTAAATTGCTGTTATTACCGTCCGACCCCGAAGACGATAAAAACGCAGTAGTTGAAATTAGGGCTGGTACAGGTGGCGATGAAGCTAGTATTTTTGCTGGCGACCTCTTTCGAATGTATATCAAATATTGCGATACAAAGGGCTGGAAAGTTGAAGTAACCAATACTTCCGATGGTACTTCTGGCGGCTTCAAGGAAATTGTAATGAAAGTGTCGGGAGCTAAAGTTTATGGTACTTTAAAATACGAGTCGGGTGTTCATCGTGTTCAACGCGTACCAAAAACCGAAACACAAGGCCGTATTCATACCTCGGCAGCTACTGTAGCGGTTTTACCCGAAGCCGACGAATTTGATATTGAGCTAAACGTAAGCGACGTTCGCAAAGATACGTTCTGCTCCTCAGGGCCTGGAGGACAATCGGTTAATACCACATATTCGGCAATACGGTTAACGCATAACCCTTCGGGAATTGTTGTTCAATGTCAGGATGAAAAATCGCAAATAAAGAATTACGAAAAAGCATTCGCCGAACTACGCACCCGATTATATAATCTTGAATACCAGAAATATATCGACGAGATAGCATCGAAACGAAAAACTATGGTTTCTACTGGCGACCGATCGGCTAAAATACGAACTTATAATTATCCACAAAGTCGAGTAAGCGATCACCGTATAACCCATACCGTATATAACTTGCCGTCGATTATGGATGGCGATATTCAGGAGTTTATCGATAAACTTCAAATGGCCGAAAACGCCGAGCGATTGAAAGAAAGTAACTTTTAAAATACTGTAATAAAAGTTCTTAGTCTGAAGTTTACGCGAAAGGTACTACTTCATCCTAAGCTACCAAAATAATTATATCAATAACACGTATGACCGCCGAACAGCTGTTTCAACAAATTCAACTTAAAAGAAGTTTTTTGTGCGTTGGACTCGATACCGACATTAACTTAATTCCAAAAATTGTTTTGGAACACGAATTTCCTGTATATGAGTTTAACCGACAGATTATTGACGCAACCGCCGATTTCGCCATAGCGTACAAACCCAATTTGGCTTTCTACGAAATGTTAGGAGCCGCAGGATGGATTAGTCTGGAAATGACTGTGAATTATATTAGAGAACACTATCCCAACATATTTATTATTGCCGATGCAAAACGTGGCGATATAGGTAACACATCGAAAATGTACGCTTCTACTTTTTTCGAAAAAATAAATTTCGATGCAATTACACTTTCGCCTTATATGGGCATCGATTCTGTTTCGCCTTTTCTCGAATACCGCAATAAATGGGCTATTATTCTGGCACTTACATCGAATAACGGTTCCGCCGATTTCCAACAGACTATAACCGATAATGGAGTTCATTTGTTTGAAGACGTTATGATTAAATCGAAAGCTTGGGGCAACGAAAATAACCTTATGTACGTTGTTGGCGCTACTAAAGCCGAAATGCTAACAAAAATAAGGGAAATTGTCCCTAATCATTTTTTACTTATTCCAGGAGTGGGCGCTCAAGGCGGAAGCTTAGCCGATGTAGCAAAATATGGCATGAATAAAAAATGTGGATTAATTGTAAACTCATCTAGAGCAATAATTTACGCCGATTGCACAAACGATTTTGCCAAAGTAGCTCGCCTCAAAGCCCACGAAGTGCAAAACGATATGAGCGCTCTGCTTAAACAGTTTGTTAAGTCGTAAGACAATAGTCGTAAGACACAAGACATAAGTCGTAAGACAAAGCTGCGCGAATTTTGTCTTGAATCTCAGAACTCATGTCCCATTAATTGGTAATGAGTCATTTGATAGATTTTAAACGTAAATATTATTTGTCGTAACAGTAAGGTTAATAAGGTTGGTTTTATAGGTTCATATTTTTCTACTAAGGGTAAATAAATATAGCTAAATACTTTATTTTAAAACTGTTAGCCTTAGTAGAAATTAATTTGCCGAGATTTCTAGAAACCTTATTAACCTTATTATATGGCGGTAATTACGATAATATAGTTTGCTCCAAGTTAGGAGGTCTGAATGTTGTGTCTTAAATCTTACGACCTTATGTCTTGTGTCTTACGACTTACGACTTGTGTCTTACGACTAAATCCCCACTCCCATGAACGAAGAGTTCCTATCTTTTCTCTGGAAATATCGTCTTTATGATACAGATAACATGGTATCGGATGGTGAAAACATTGAAATTATTCACTCAGGTGATAGGAATTGCGACTCGGGCCCCGACTTTTTTAACGCCCGCATAAAAATTGGTGACACCGTTTGGGTGGGAAATGCCGAAATTCATGTAAAAGCATCCGATTGGAATAGGCATAACCACGACCAAAACCAAGCGTTCGACAATGTTATTCTTCATGTAGTATATCACAATGATGTACAAGTACATACGTCGAAGGGCGTAAAAGTGCCAACCGTGCAATTGAAGTTCGATATACATTATCTCGAAAACTACAATTCGCTAATATCTAGTAGGCAAGGGGTTGCTTGCGGTGATAGGCTGAGTAATATCGATTCGTTTATATTGTCGTCGTGGCTTAGCAAAATGGCTATTGAGCGCCTCGAAACTAAAACCGAAACTATTAACGACTACCTTCTCTACAATGCAAACAATTGGGAGGAAGCGTTTTACCGACAAATGTGCCGTAGTTTTGGGTTTCATGTAAATTCGTACCCTTTCGAAGCATTGGCAAAGGCTACACCCTACCTTGTTGTACAAAAGCATGCGCACAACATTTTTCAACTGGAAGCTCTTTTGTTCGGTCAAGCCGGATTTTTGATGAACGATTACAGTAACGATATCTATTATAATAAGCTTAAAACCGAGTACGATTTCTTACACGCGAAATACACGCTTAACCCTATCGATGTTCACCTATGGAAGTTTATGCGATTGCGCCCAGTTAATTTTCCTACGGTTCGCATTGCTCAGCTGGCTGCACTAATAAATCGCAATTCGTCGCTGTTTTCGCAGCTGCTCGATACCGAAACTCTTTCCTCGATATACAATATTTTAATATGCAATCTGTCCGACTATTGGGACACGCATTTTACTTTTGAAAAAACATCTAAATATCGCCCGAAAACATTGGGTACGGAATCGGCTAAAATTATAACCATAAATACTATCGTTCCCTTCTTTTTTGTGTATGGTAAAATGTTGGGGAAAGCTGATATTCAAGATAAAGCATTGCAGTTGTTGGAGTTAATTGAAGCCGAGCAGAATTCGGAAATCCGAAATTGGCAAAAGGTAGGTTTAATACCCAAAAATGCATTCGAAAGCCAGGCGTTGTTACACCTAGCAACCAACTATTGCGCCAAAAAGCGATGCGTAGAATGTGGTATAGGCTCGCGAATTATTTGCGATATGGCAACATAATTAAGCATATATGTGCTTTAAATCCAAATCATTACAATGCTTACGATCATTAAGCCAAACAAAACCATGCCTAAAGTTTTATTTGCCTTTTCCGATTTTAATAATCGCGAAATAATATCGCCAAACGAAATCCACAAAATCATGCATGGAACGCCAACTAGCCCAAAGGTTATGGCAAAAATAAACACGCTTAAATGAGTATTCTCGAGTTGCGGTAAAAAGGCACTAGCTCCAGTAATAGCCATAATCCAAGCCTTCGGGTTAACAAACTGCATAAAAAACCCTTTATAAAAGCCAATCCTTGCATTCGAATTGAGCGCTATGTCGGAACTAAGTTTGCCTAAAACAATAGCCAAATAAAACAGCCATATTGAACTTACTATCTTTAAAATTAACCCTATAGACGCATTCGTTGCAATAATTTCGGCAATTCCATATCCAGCGGCATAAAGCAACACAAAGAAACCGAGAAAAATACCAAGCATTAATTTACTTGAATTAGTAAACCCGTATTTCTTACCGTACGAAAAAAGTAAATAATTGTTTGGTCCAGGTGTTATCGACGTTACTAATGCAAACAATAGGTATCCTGTAATATTATAGCTAATCATTTTGTTGAAGGTTAATCAGTTGCAAAACTTTATCGAAACTGGGTTCGATAGTTATTGGTGATTTGTGGGGCATGATTATTTAATAACAAGTTCAGAACTCCTGACCCAATCTAAGCGCAGCTTAGTATACAAGAATGTTTATCGAGAAATGAAAATGCGTTATATTTGTGCATTATGCAATTACTATTACCCATTTTCCCGAAAGATACCCAGATGGTCAGTGACCGA
>JANYAP010000147.1 GCA_025361285.1 Bacteroidales bacterium
TTATTGCCCAGTGCGAAGTGGCTACTGAATAGTTACAAATTTTAAAATAATGTAGTGACCACATTTTTTAGAAAATAATACACATATCGCTTATATGCAGTATGTTAGATGGTTTTTAGTAATGAAGATCCGCTAAATAAATAAAAAAACGCTAAAAAATAAAATGGTTTATTTTATCTTTAGCGTTTTTTATTACTCTTTACTACTATAATTATCTCATTTTATGCACATTGCGTGAAATTATTACCATCCTAATATTTTATTAAAATCGAATTCCTCAGGATTTGGAACAAACTTTTTGGCGGCCTCGTAATCGGCTTTTGCAATAAAGTGGGCCAAAGTACCGAAATATAGGCTAACACGGTCGCTATCCATATTTAGCAAGCGAGGCTTAATTTTACCCGTTTTTGCATCTTCTATATCCTTAAGAAACAATGGAACAAGCTGTTGACTATTATTCAACGTTACCATACAACCAGTTTTACCTTCGCTAAATAGCTTGTAAACGCCTATGCCTAAAGCTGTGCAATATGCCAGATCGAACGCAATAGGGCGCACACAGCGCAATTCGTAACCCATATCATTAGGGCGGCTTTTAACCTTCATACCTAACGATTTAAGCTTGCGCTGCAATAGCGTGTCGAATATTTGACCTTTCGAAACGGTTCCCAATTCGGGATGTCCGTGATCGTCGTACGTAAAGTGAATGCCACAATTCTTAATCTCTTCGTCGCTTACAAAGTGAAAAACTCCTTCACTTATAATAATTACGCCGTAATCGAGACCTAAAATGCTACGTTTAACAATGGTGGAAACCATTAGGTTAACAATTCTGTCGAACGTACATTCAACATTATTAAACATTTCTGGTATAATTACCATTGGCGCATGTGTGGCTTTGCCTATTCCAAAGGCAAGGTGGCCAGCTTCGCGACCCATAGCCGAAAGCACAAACCAGGTTCCGTTGGTACGAGCGTCTTCGGCAATAGTGAGAGTAATTCCTATACCAGCCTCTTTAGCACTATGATAGCCAAATGTAGGCACGCCTTCTGGCAGAGGAAGATCGTTATCGATAGTTTTTGGAACGTGAATGTTCGAAACTTTTAAATTATTTTCCACTAGAAATTTAGCAACACGGTTAGCAGTACTAGCTGTATCATCGCCTCCAACCGTAACTAGTAAGGTTACATTGTGTTTAACGAAAAAATCGGTTTTAAATTCAGTGTCCTTTGGCTTGTAACGGCTCATGCGAAGTAACGAACCGCCTTGACTGAACATACGATCGGCCATGAGATAGTCGATAGAAACGTAATTTTCGCTCTCACCTTCCTTAAAAAGAGGGCCATAGCCACCATTTAAACCCAATACTTCGTAACCATTGCTTAAAAACGATTTGGCAACCGAGGCTACCACTGTATTCATTCCTGGTGCAGGGCCGCCTGCGCATAAAATTGCAACCGATTGTTTCATAGTTTATTATATTTTTAATAAGTACCTATATGTTTTTTAAAAACGAGCGTAAAAGTAAATTATATTTCGCTTTTATAAAAGTTTACTTTGATTTTTAAATATTTTATCATATAAATAAGGCAATCAATATTTTGTATGTACACCTTTATATCATAATCGCCTTAGTGTTTGGAAATATCATCTCACCATTAAATTCATACCACATTTTTATTAACTTAGTTAAATACGCCAATAAACTCGAAACCATTTTTTAAACCCATCTATTTAGTTCAATATTAGAGTGTAACAATATTTTTTGCGAAATGATACTTTTATGCATTCATTTAGAAACGTTATTTGTTTATTATGAATCAAATTTGTTTTACATTTGCACAATCGTTTGCGCGTTATTGTTACCCTTTTGTTTTAAGGCATATTAAAGCTTAATAGGTATGTTATAACTTAAATTATTATAAAAAAACAACTAAATAATAAAAACAATGGCATTAATCCACGAAATGCGCTATTCATGCAGTCCCGAGGACGCTAAAGTGTACGACACCATCAGGCTACGTAAGGAATTTTTAATTCAAGATTTGATGGTGAATGACCAACTAAAGCTTGTATATTCACTTTTCGATCGGCTAATTGTTGGAGGCGCAGTTCCTGTAACAAAAGATATTGAGCTGGAAACTATCGACCCTCTGCGATCGACCTACTTTTGCGAACGCCGCGAGGTAGGCATTATTAATGTTGGAGGTAAGGGCTCAGTTATTGTGGACGATAAAGTTTATGAGCTCAATAACAAAGACGCACTATACATAGGTAAGGGAACAAAAAAAATAGTATTTAAAAGCAATTCTGCAAATTCGCCAGGGCGCTTTTATATAAACTCGGCTCCCGCACACGCCGAATATCCAACGGTAAAAATAACTAAAAGCGAAGCCGAAATTGTGCAATTGGGAAGCTTAGAAACCTCTAACGCACGAACTATTAATAAACTTCTGGTAAACAGCGTAGTAAAAACCTGCCAATTACAAATGGGTTTAACCGAATTAAAGCCTGGCAGCGTTTGGAACACAATACCACCGCATACCCACGTACGCCGTATGGAAGCCTATTACTATTTCGAAGTACCCGAAAACCAATCGGTTTGCCATTTTATGGGCGAAACCAACGAAACAAGGCACATTTGGATGCAAAACGAGCAAGCAGTAATATCGCCACCTTGGTCGATGCACTCGGCTGCTGGAACTAGCAATTATTCGTTTATTTGGGGTATGGCTGGCGAAAATATGGATTATGGCGATATGGATGCGTGTACAGTAAACAATTTAAAATAAAACACTTATGTCATTAGAATTATTCAATCTAACAGGTAAAACCGCCCTCGTAACTGGAGGTACGCACGGTTTAGGAATGGCAATTGCCATGGGTTTAGCAAAAGCAGGCGCCAAAATTGTAATTAACGATGTATCGAAAGAAAAACTAGAGCAAGCCGTTAAAGATTACGCTGCAAAGGGAATAACTGCACACACCTATCTTTTCGATGTAACCAACGAAATGGATGTTATTGCTGGCATCGCAAAAATAGAAAAAGAAGTCGCCCCTATCGACATTCTGGTTAACAACGCTGGAATTATTAAGCGCGTACCTATGGAGGACATGGACGTGGCAGACTGGGAATTAGTTCTTAAAATTGACCTTACAGGACCTTTTATCATGGCTAAAAGTGTGATAAAGGGAATGATGGCACGTAAATCGGGTAAAATAATTAATATGTGTTCGATGATGAGCGAGGTAGGCCGACCAAGTGTAGGCGCTTATGCCGCAGCCAAAGGCGGGTTAAAAATGCTTACCAAAAATATGGCCTCCGAATGGGGTAAGCACAACGTACAAATTAACGGTATTGGACCCGGATATTTTGCAACCGAACAAACTGCACCCATTAGAGAAGACGGTCATCCGTTTAACGAATTTATACTGAAGCGTACCCCTGCCGATAGATGGGGAAACCCGGAAGATTTGGAAGGCGCCGCAATATTTCTAGCCTCGAAAGCTTCCGATTTTGTTAACGGGCATATACTTTATGTCGATGGAGGAATTCTTGCCACATTGGGAAAACACAGCGGCGAAAATTAAGTATTGTATATCAACAAATTAGTAATATCGTAAAATGTAAATCTCTTTGGACTGAAATAGTGTCCGAAGAGATTTTTTTGCTTATTTACCTTTATGTAAAATTAGAGTTCGGTTATACAATAGTTCGGTTAACATATAATTTAAGTTCCTTAATTCTTTGATTTAGTGAATTTTGTGTTTTGTGTTTTTGTGGCAAAAAATTATGCAATAGCCACCAAATCCCCAAGTCACAAAAACTCACCAAAAAGTTTACCGAAGTATTGTTTATAAGTAAATTAACAAATTGAAAAATTGAAAAACAGCATATTGAAAATAAAAAAAACGTATGTGCCTGGTCAAAACCACTTTTTAGAGTGAGCAATAAATAAACAAATAAAAATTTATTCTAAAGGTATCGCAAGTTTTTGGCAAGGTAATTGTATAAACCTAGCTATTGTTTAAAATCTAAAGCCTAATACTCATGAATAAGTCAGTTATAATGCTAATATTCAGTCATTTATTAGTATCCACTTTAGTTTTATGTCAGCCATCAAATAGTAGCACACGCGCCAACCCTGCCAATATGACACTGGATGCCAAAGTTACTGGTATTGTAATAGATGCTGCAACCAGCCAACCAGTAGAATACGCAAGTGTAGCTATTTATAAATCAAAAGATTCCACGCTTGTAGCTGGTGTTGTTTCCAATATAAAAGGGCAATTTGTTATTGCCGACTTACCATACGGAAAGTTCTATGCTATAATTAGTTTCATAGGTTACAAGAAATTAAAAGTCGACAATTTCATGCTTCAGCCTAATAATAAAATAAGTAATCTGGGCACAATAAAACTCGAAACTTACTCGACCGACCTAACAGAAGTTGAAATTGTAGGTAATAGAAATACCATAGAATATAGAATAGATAAAAAAGTTGTTGATATAAGTCAAAACCTTAACGCTGCGTCGGGAACTTTGGCCGAAGCGTTGCAAAATACGCCATCGTTGCAGACCGATATCGAAGGCAATGTGTCGCTTCGCGGAAGCACAAACTACACCGTTTTAATTGATGGAAAACCATCAGTAATACAGGGCAGTGAGGCGTTACAGCAGATTCCGGCCAGTATTGTTCAAAATGTAGAAGTAATTACCAATCCATCGGCAAAATACGATGCCGAAGGTAGCGCCGGTATTATAAACATCATCATGAAAAAACAGAAAATAAGGGGTTTTAACGGTGTTGCAAACATAATGGCAGGCACTGGCAATAAATACCGTGGCGACATTAACGTAAACTATCGCGTTTCGAAATTTAACTTTACGCTTGGCGCAGATTACAACAACATGGGCTTTAAAATGGATAATTATCAGAACGATACGAAATATTACAACGATACCATTGAAAATACAGTTGCTGAAGGCGTTGGTAATTTTCGGAGAAATAAAACTGGCTTTAAAGGAGGCGTTGATTATAACATTAACAATAACAATACATTATCGATAAATGCAACTATTGGGCAAAGTGCCTTTAAACGAGAGTTTAGTGCGTTTAACGATGTAAAAACGTTTGATTTAGTAATGAACCCATTAGACACTTTTTTTTATAATTCTACAAACAAAATTAAAGTAGAACAAACTAATTTTTATAGTGCCAATATGGACTATCAACTGAAATTCAATGATAAAGGACATCAGCTAATTGTTACAGCCTTTATATCGAACGGGCCAGAAGATAGGAATAGTATTTCCACAATCGATACGGCTGATTATCTGGGCATAAAAAAACCCAAACAGCCTAAAACAGATAGTACAAGCCAAGTTGGTAATGAGCGCGAATTTCTCACAAAAATAGATTACACCTATCCGTTTAGCGAAACTGGCAAGTTCGAAGCTGGATATCAAGGTAAATACGACAATACCAAGGGCGAAAATCGTAACTGGAAAAATGGAATTGAAGATAAAGCGGAATACGACAATCTCAATTTTATCGATAACATTCATGCCGGTTACGCCACTATATCGAATTCGCTTCCTATATGCGATTATCAACTTGGGCTACGTGCCGAGTACGAAAAGCGTTATTTTAAACAAAATGCTGGTAACAACCCTATGGAGCGGCTCGATTGGTTTCCTACCGTTCATCTTACAAAAAAGCTTCCTTGGCAACTGCAACTGCAAGCCAGTTATACCAAACGTATTCGCCGACCACACGATAGGGAATTAAACCCTACGAGCTATTACGTTAAGCCGAACGAATATAGAAAAGGCAACCCGAATTTATTACCAGAATTTACCAATTCGTACGAGTTAAATTTGAAGAAGGACATCAACGAAATGTCGTATGTATCGCTCGAAGGTTTTTTAAGGCAAACCAATAATTTAATTCAGCAAGAATCGTATATTATTAATAATGACAAGTTTATTTCGTTTGTAAATGTAAATAAGGATCGATCGACAGGTGCTGAAATTATGATTAACTTAGGATTAGCTAAATGGTTTACTGTAAGTACTTCATCGAGCGCTTATTATTACCAAATATTTAAAGGAAGCAACGATTCGATTAGCACATTAGCTTGGGAAATGAGTATAAACCCGTCGTTTCGCTTGCCAACCGGCACATCGGTACAAATAAATTATACTTACAAAGGGCCAACAATAAGGTCGCAAGGCACACAATCGGCATACTTTATGGCTGGCATTGGTATTAAGCAGAATATCTTTAAAAACAAAGCTAGCATAACCTTAAACATTCGCGATGTGTTAGGTCCTGTAAAATCGTCGAACACCACTAAAAGTGAATACTTCAATTCATACGGCTGGCAAAAGCGCGAAGCTCCAATATTTTTGTTATCGCTCAGCTACCGAATAAATAACTACAAACAACAAGGCCGACCTAAAAACGAAGAAATGAATGGCGACGGAGGTGGAGAAATAGGGATGTGAAAATGAGGGAATGTGAAGATGTGAAGATGTGAAGATGTGCAAATGGGAAGATGGGAACATTTCCTCATTCCTCTCACTCCTTCACTCTTCTAATTTCGGTGTGCCGCACTTGTCCACCTGTTGTTGCGGTTTGTTTAGCGAAATACAAAACAACTACACAAAATGCCAAAGTGAAGTAAGCCATCATGTTAGAAAACGATTTTTCTTTCCAGTTTGCCAATAAGCCAACAATTGAAAGCAATCCAATAATAACCGATAAAATAGTAAATGTCTTTGCAATTTCTTCGTGCGGATGAACAAACTTCTCGTC
>JANYAP010000198.1 GCA_025361285.1 Bacteroidales bacterium
CCACGACGACCGCGTCGCGCAGCCCGCCTATGCGTTCGGCACCGGCAGCGCCTACGGAGCCCTCGTCTACAGTCGCACCGCGACGATCCTCGAGACGCTCCGTCGCGTGTACGGCGACAAGGTCATGCAGCGGACGATGGGCGCGTACGCGCGGCGCTTCCGCTTCCAGCATCCCGTCCCTCGCGATCTCATCGAGACGTTTCAGCGAGAGATGGGCAACGAGGCCGGCGAGGTCCTGCGCGACGCGCTCTTCGACAAGGGCTGGATCGACTTCAAGATCGAGGCCATGAGCTCGAACGTCGTCCGCGCACCCGCCGGCCTCTTCGACGTCGGATGGAGCAATTTTAAGCTGAAAGTAATTTACTGCCCCACCAACCCAATTATTGGTTTACCCACTGCTGCATTTGGGCTTGCGATATTTAAAAAATAGCTTATCGTAGGTGCAATATCTATCATATCAACAGGTTCGAGTATGGTTGACCGCTTTATTTTCCATCCATACCAAATTAGTGGTACGTGTGCGTCGTATGAGTACGATGAATTATGATTTCGTGCTGAGCCTTCTTTTTCAATCCAGCCCGGATCGAGGTTAATAAGCACATCGCCCGAGCGCTTTTGGTTGTAGCTTTTCTGAATTTTCGAGAAAACACCATCGGGGAAATAGGCTGTTTGCAATGTTGTAGAGGTTACGGTATTGGCCACACCTGCAAATTGTAACAGAAACTGTGCTACTTTTTGTTGAAAATCGGCTAAATTAAGCTTCGAATCCTCAATTAAATCGCGGTTAAGATACAACTGCTGTGCGTAATAGCTTTTCACCCATTCGCCACGACCATATATAGCGTTAAGGTAACTTTTTAATAACGAGAGTGCTGCATTTTGGCTGAAATATCCTACCGGAATGCCTTTGTCGGCCAAATAATCGGGGTTCTGCGCTGCACCGTGGTCCGACGTAACATAAACCAACATATTCTGTTTGCCTATTTCAGCATCGAGAAAATTGAGAAAATGCTCAATATCTTCGTCGAGCCTAATAAATGCGTCCATCATTTCAATCGATTCGGCACCGAAATTCTGTCCTATAAATTCGGTAGCCGAAAACGATACTGTTAACATATCGGTAAAATCGTCTTTTCCAATACTATCATTAACAATGCTTTGTATGGCAAAATCCTTTGTGTAATTGTTTCCGAAAGGGGTGTATCGTAGAAGGCTAAATTTCTTTTTGCTTCTATCGCTAGCCCCCATAAGTGCTAGGTTATATGGGAATGTTCGCTTTCCGTCGATACCAATTTCATATTTGTTATCGTCGGGTAGGCATCGGTTGGCGTAATCGGCAATGGGGTATTTGGTTTCCCAACTACGTGTCATGTATAAGTCGGCTATTTTTTTGTCGTTAAATTCCTTCACCCATTTTGGCAATTCCTTCATATAATAGGAACTTGTTACCCAATTACCACTTTCATCGTCGTACCAATAAGCGGCACTGGCGGTTTGGCCAGCACTTAGTATTGCCGATTTTCCCTGAAGCGAAATAGCCATTACTTTCGATTTTCCAAAACTTGCCAAACGTATTTCGTCGCCAATTGTTGTGGTTAGCAATTGCTTAGGCGACATAAGTCCAGCTTCGTACGACCCGCCAACGGTTTTTTCCTTTTCGTCGATAACACAATTTACAACCTTATCCTTAAGCCTTACATACCACTCCTCCGACACAATGCCGTGATACGATGGTGTAGTACCAGTGGCAATGGTAGCATGTCCTACAGCCGTTTGAGTAAACAGGTAATTGAAATTTGCATTCTTGCAATACGTGCCTTCATTTAAAAGTCGTTTAAAACCGCCTTCTCCAAACTTATCCCAATATTTATTAATGTAATCGTGGCGCATTTGTTCCACAATAATACCAACAATAAGTTTAGGCTTTTCGGAAGGTATTCGTGTACTCGATTGCGAATGAGCAATTTCCTGAATCAGAAATAACACTAACAGTATAAAAGGCAACTTTTTCATAATTTTATTAATGTAATTTGGTAAGTGTTTTATGGGGGTTGATGTATTTTGTTTTCAGATTACAAACTTCAGATAATTAGTTACTTGGCTTCCTTAAATTAAACCTATTACTCATTTCCAAGTCTGTTTGCAAAGGGTGCAAATTTATAAGAATTATTTGAAGCGTTTAGTAAATTTTGAATAGCAATCAAAGAACGAATAACCGCCGTTTTTATTATGCTTGGTAATGCGTATTAAATAAGTTCCTACAAGGCACCGGAGATTACTACGGTAAGTGAGAACTTAGCGAAGCGTTTACGAACACCATTAAAAACACATGGATTTGTGAGTAATTTAAAATTTTTGCAGCCACGCAGTAGAAGCTTATTTAATACATATTACTTATTGAAATGGTTAACTATTTTTGCAGACTATAAATATGCAACAAAGTTTGTGTGTTTTTTGTTTAGGTACAGACTCTTTTAGTAAAAGTCCTAAACTATATTTGCTAACGTTTTATTATTCTTATGATTAAAAATTACTTCGTAGAATTCGTAAATCTTTTAAATGAGATGTCGCCATATCTTCTTTTGGGATTTCTTATTGCTGGTATTTTACATGTTTTAATGCCTAATAGAAAGGTAGTTAAGTATTTGGGCGGTAAAAATCTCAAATCGGTTGTAAATGCATCTATTCTTGGAGTTCCTCTGCCACTTTGTTCGTGTGGCGTAATACCCACAGGATTATCGTTTTATAAGAATGGAGCTTCGAAAGGGTCGGCAATATCGTTTCTTATATCTACACCGCAAACCGGAGTCGATTCTATTATGGTAACGTATTCGCTATTAGGATTGCCTTTAGCTATTTTACGGCCAATTATTGCTTTTTTTACTGGCATTTTGGGCGGCTTAATTACAAATAGAATTACCAAAATCGAAACAGAAGATATTCAGAATGTTAATTCTAATATAGAACCTGAAAAAAAATACCGAAACCCTTTCGTGGAAATTTTCAGTTACGCGTTTGTGGAATTTCTTCAAGACATTGCTAAGTGGTTGGTTATAGGTATTTTGGCTGCTGCTCTTATATCAGTTTTAATACCGAACAACTTTTTTATAACCTACCTTGCCAACGATTACATAAGTATGTTATTGGTTCTTGCCGCCTCCGTGCCACTTTACGTTTGCGCAACTGGCTCGGTACCTATTGCTGCTGTGCTAATGATGAAGGGCTTATCGCCTGGCGCAGCTATAGTGTTTCTAATGGCAGGTCCGGCAACAAACGTGGCCACTATTACTATGGTAGGTAAGGTTATGGGGAGAAAAGCTTTGTTTTCGTACTTGTCAACTATCGTATTCGGTGCGTTAATTTCAGGTATAATTGTCAACGAATTTCTTCCTCGCGAATGGTTTATGTCGAATTTGCATTTACATCAGGGGCATAATCACAACGAATTAATACCTATATGGTTACAAGTGTTTAGTTCAATTACCTTGGTTGCACTTATTTTAAATGCCTTTCGGTTACAATACTGGGGTTCGACCAAGGATGTTGCTAAAGAACAGTCGCTTAAAAACGAAGGCATGGAAACTGGCGTTTTTACGGTTAGTGGCATGACTTGTAATCATTGTAAAACCAATGTAGAAACTAATTTATTGAAATTGCCTGGCATTAAAGATGTTGCCGTTAATCTTCAGCAACAGTCTGTTACAATTACAGCCGATAAAATTGATTTAAATGAAATAAAAAACACGGTTGAAGGTCTGGGATACACGTTTAGTGGTAAAAAACAGTAGATTGCAGAATTTATAGTTATTTATTTTACAAATAAAAGAGTACGTTGTCTTTTTTTTAGTATCATTGTAACAATAAATCTATAAATTGCATAAAAAAATAGAAAATGTTTTTCTTCGGACTATTTTCTGCCAATATAGTGTATGTGATTATAGCTGTAGCCTATTTTATTGGCATTGGCTCATATTCGCTTGAAAAACTGCATCGTAAGTATAGCCCGGAACCATCTGAGGTAAATGAAATAAACTGCACGCCATTTGCGACTTCAAACTCATTAAACTGCAATTTTACCACTGTTTCAAAAAACACAAACGAACATTTATTTGCTGCGGCAATTTTTTTCGATTCTGCAAATTATACTAAGCACCACAAACAAAGGCGTTCTGCCATTATTTATATTGCCGAAAATAGCTCGGAATATTACGGCTATAAATTTTCCCGACCTCCACCAGTTTCATAAAATTCTTTAACTTTATGTTACTATTTAGCCTCCAGCCTCAGCCTCCAGTCTAAAGCCTCCAGCCTAAATAGTGACCATATTTCTTTTTAATATGTAAATTAGTGTTAAATTGATATATTAATTTGATACATATATGATTGGTGTATTAGGAATAAGTCATAAAAGTGCTGTTCAGGATATTCGCCAGCAGTTCGTTTTCGCGAAAGAGGAAATAGTTCCGTTTTCCGAATTTGTGCTTCAGAATACCGCTATTACTGAAATAGTGGTAATCTCAACTTGCAATCGTACCGAAATATATTACTACAAGGATAAGTCGTCGCGAAGCACTAATAATAAGCGTCTTATCGATCTAGTACTTAGTTTTAAAAATGCATCATCAATTCCTGAAGGATCGTTTTATAAACATATTGGATTAGAGGCCGTTAAGCATCTTTTCAAAGTAACATCAGGCGTCGATTCTATTGTTATTGGCGAAGATCAGATTGTTGGGCAGGTTAAAGATGCGTACCTTTTTTGCACCGAGGCAACGCTTACAAACGCCGTACTAATGCGTCTTTTTCAAAAATCGTTCGAAGCTAGCAAGCGCGTGCGTTCCGAAACTTTGATACAGGTTGGACCAACATCAATAAGCTATGTAGCTGTCGATTTATGCTCCGAAATATACTCCAATCTTTCCGACAAATGTGTTTTGTTCGTTGGTTCGGGCGAAACGGGTAGTTTAGCGCTACATAACATGAAAAAGCGCGGTGTTACCAAAACTATAATTTCGAATAGAACTTTTGACAAAGCTCAAAGTCTTGCTCGTGAATATGAAGGCCTTGCGGTCGAATTCGAAGAGTTTCACAATTACATTTCCTTAAGCGATATTGTTATTGTAGCAACTGGGGCACAAAATCATCTTATTGGTATAGAAGATGTTGAATCGGCTATGACTGTTCGAAATTCTAATCCTCAAGTATATATCGATTTGTCGGTGCCTCGTAATATCGACCTGTCTGTCGGTACAATCGAAAACGTTCAGCTTTATGGCGTGGACGATCTACAGAAGGTTATTGACAATACTGCTGAAAAGCGAAAACAGAGTATCGATCAAGCAGTTGTTATTATCAACGAAGTGGCGCTCGAATATATGGAATGGTTCGATAGTTTAACAATTCGCCCGCTTATTAAAAATATTATTACCAATATGCAACAGTTATGTGCCAATGAATTAGCTATTTATAAATGTATCGATGGTAATAAAAACTCGCAATTGTTGGAAGAATATACTAATAGACTTACACAAAAATTTACAAACACACTCATAAAAAACCTTAAAGAAATTAGCAGGAACAATACCTCATCAAGTTCTTTAGATATTATTAATGAGTTGTTTATGTTTGATCAGACTATAATACACCATAATGAATAACAAAATATTACGAATTGGAACTCGCGGAAGTCGGCTAGCTGTTTATCAGGCCGAGGAAGTGAAAAAAACTATCGAAGCTTTAAATGTAGGCATTACAGCCGAACTTAAAATTATAAGCACTAAAGGCGACGAAATACTCGATGTTGCGCTGTCGAAAATTGGCGATAAAGGGCTTTTTACTAAAGAGTTAGAAACCGCGCTGTTGCTTAACGAAGTCGATTTGGCTGTACATAGTTTAAAAGATTTGCAAACCGATTTAGGCGAGTCCTTCATGCTTGCTGCCGTGCTGCCTCGAGCCGATTATCGCGATGCTTTGGTGAGCAAAAACCACAAAAAACTTTACCAACTTACACCTTCCGACCGCATTGCTACTTCCAGCCTTCGCCGAAAGGCAGGTTTGTTGAAATATAATAACGATTTTCAAATAATCGATATCCGTGGCAACGTTAATACCCGCCTTCAAAAAATGGAGAATGGATATTGCGATGCTATTATTATGGCAGCGGCTGGTCTGCAACGCCTTGGTTTGGATAGTTATATTACCGAAATTTTGGAACCCGATGTTATGATACCAGCTGTTAGTCAAGGTGCTATTGCTATCGAAACTTGCAGTAACAATACTTTTATCAATAATCTGGTCGCTCAAATTAATCATCAGCCAACTTGGGTCGAAATAATTGCCGAACGTGCCTTTATGCGCACTCTACAAGGCGGTTGCCAAGTACCTGTTGGTTGTTTCTCGAAAGTTACCAATAACAATATGGTAATCACTGGTTTTGTTGCTTCTGTTAATGGTATGGAATATTTACTAGATAAGGTTGAAGGCAAAGCCGATAATGCCGAAGAGCTTGGAATACTGCTTGGTAACAGGCTTATTGCATTAGGTGGAAGAAAAATATTGCAAGAAATACGAAATGTGTAAATCCATGAACAACGTATTGCAAAATAAAATATATATTTCTACACGTCCCGAAGGTAAATCGGTAGAACTGAGACAGATATTACAAAGCCATGGCGCAATTCTCCTCGAAATGCCTATGATTGAGATTCAGCCATTAGAAATAACTTCTGAAGCGAAGTTTAAAATTACACATATCGATGATTATCAATGGATTGTTTTTACAAGTGCTAACGGCATAATTCATTTCTTCGAGTATCTAAAAGCTCTTTCGTGTAAAATAGATGTTGAAAAAACAAAAATTGCCGTAATTGGTTTGCGTACTGCTAAGGAGCTTGCAAAATACGGATATACAGCCAACTATGTCAATTCGGGAAATACGGCCAACGATTTCGCCGATGAACTTAAGATAGCGTTTGGTAGTTCGCAGCCTCATGTTTTATTACTTGTTGGCAACTTAGCTGGCACAACTGTCGAAACCGAGCTTAATAGTTATGCTACAATACATCGCATAAATGTTTATAAAACAGTATTGCCCAGTATATTACACTCGAAGGCATTGGAGGTTATATTAGATAACAGTTACGATCTTATTATATTTACAAGTCCGTCGGCAATAGTTAATTTTTGCCAGCTAACACAAGGCAAACTTAATATCAATACATTACGCATTGCTTGTATTGGTACAACCACATCGGGTGCATTGCTCGAAAACGGAATACACCCGCTAATTGTATCTAAAACAATGAGTTCAGTTGGAATAGCCAATGCAATTATTGAATATTATCAGAAACAATATACATCAAACTAATTTATAAAATATGTCATTCCCAATAACCCGAATGCGTCGTTTACGGTCGTCGGAGGTTCTCCGTAACATGGTACGCGAAACCAATCTCACCCGCAACGACCTTATTATGCCTCTGTTTGTGCGCCCTGGCACAAAAGTGCAAAACCCTATCAAGTCAATGCCAGGCAATTACCAGTTTTCGGTTGATACGCTTACCGAACAATGTAAACAGCTATATAATTCTGGTGTTCAGTCGGTTTTGTTGTTTGGTATACCCGAACAAAAGGACGAAACTGGCGATATAGCTTGTTCCCATAATGGCATTGTGCAGCAAGCGGTACGAGCTATTAAGCAAGCGGTTCCTGGGTTGTACGTTGTTGCCGACATTTGTAATTGCGAATATACTTCCCATGGGCATTGCGGCACTATCGTAAACGGTTATGTCGATAACGATGCAACCATCGTTACACTTGCCAAACAGGCGGTTTCGCTTGCCCAAGCTGGTATCGACATGGTCGCGCCAAGCGATATGATGGATGGTAGAGTAGGAGCCATTCGTAAAGCACTCGACGAAAATGGGTTTCACACACTTCCTATTATGGCGTATTCGGCAAAATACGCTTCGGCGTTTTATGGACCTTTTCGCGATGCTGCCGAAAGCGCTCCAAAATTTGGCGACCGCACATCGTACCAAATGGATTCGGCAAACAAAAATGAAGCTTTACGCGAAGTTGCACTCGATATTGAAGAAGGTGCCGACATTGTTATGGTGAAACCAGCTCTAAGCTACCTCGATGTGATAAGCGAAGTAAAGCACAAGTTTAATGTACCCATTGCAGCATACAACGTTAGTGGCGAATTTTCGATGGTAAAAGCGGCTGCCGAAAAAGGTTGGATCGACGAAAAACGTATCGTACGCGAAATACTTACATCAATAAAAAGAGCTGGAGCCGATATTATTATTTCATATCACACACAGGATATTATTAACGAATTATAAATTAAGCTATAATGAACATCAGCAAAAGTATTGAAGCCTATAAACAAGCGGTGAAAAGTATTCCTGGTGGAGTAAATTCCCCAGTGAGGGCTTTTAAAAGTGTTAATGGCAATCCTTTATTTATTGCGAAAGCTAAAGGCGCAAAAATATCGGATATCGACGGAAACGAGTTTATAGATTATGTAGGCTCCTGGGGGCCAATGATATTAGGGCACGCGCATCCCGAAGTTGTTAAGGCTTTGAACGAAACTTTACTTAATGGCACTAGCTTTGGGGCGCCAACTCTTCTCGAGATACAAATGGCCGAAACCATTAATGCAATGATACCTTCCATTGAAAGTGTTAGAATGGTAAACTCTGGTACCGAGGCAACTATGAGTGCACTTCGCCTAGCTCGCGGTTTCACAGGTAGAAGTATAGTTGTTAAGTTCGAAGGCTGCTACCACGGCCATGGCGACAGCTTTCTTATAAAAGCTGGTTCGGGAGCTTTAACACTTGGCGTACCTAGTTCGCCTGGCATTACCGAGGGTACAGCTAAAGATACGCTTATTGCCGACTATAATAATCTTGATTCGGTTGAAGCGTTGTTTAAACAAAACGCCGAAAACATTGCAGCCGTTATTATTGAGCCAATTACCGGAAACATTGGCGTGGTTGAGCCTACCAACGAATTTATTCAAGGTCTGCGTAAATTATGTACCCAATATGGCGCACTACTTATTTTCGATGAGGTAATGACAGGTTTTCGCGTAGCTAAAGGCGGAGCGCAGCAGTTGCTTGGCGTAAAACCCGACCTTACCACTTTAGGGAAAATTATAGGCGGCGGCCTTCCTGTTGGTGCTTATGGCGGCCGAAAAGATATTATGGATAAACTTGCTCCTCAAGGCCCTATATATCAGGCCGGAACACTATCGGGCAATCCTATGGCAATGGCTGCAGGGCTTACAACTCTAAAAATAATTAACGAAACACCAAATTTTTATTCCGACCTAGAAACGAAATCGGCTATGCTCGAAGCTGGACTTAATGAAAACCTCGTTAAAACAGGCGTTTCAGGTGTAGTTAACCGTGTAGGGTCGATGTTTACTTTGTTCTTTACAGCAAATAAGGCAGTTAACTCTTATGCCGATGTTCTTACTTGCAATACCGATTTCTTTGCTAAATATTTCAACCTGTCGCTCGAAAGTGGTATATACCTTGCTCCATCTCAGTTCGAAGCAGGTTTCGTTTCGGCAGCTCACACAATTAGCGATATTCAATATACCATCGAGAAAAGTTACGAAGCCTTAAAACAATTAAATAACTAAAAGGCTTTGTAGCTTAGTAATGTGTAGGAACTTATTTAATACATATTACTTAATATCCATTCAAACGTATAGTAGAAGCCTTTAAATTTTACAACTTAACTGTAAAATATATTATTCTTAATAAATGAAAAACTTACAACAAAATGTGTAGATACCAATTCCCTGCGCAGGCAATTTTTTCTGTTCTGCAATTATCACTCACATTGTAGTTATAAACTTTTTCCGATAACTATACCTTTATAAATAACTAATAAACATGCAATTAAACAAAACAAGCCCAAACGCACTGCTATTGCAAACATTTTCAGGCAAGCACACCGTCCGACCACCTTTTTGGTTTATGCGCCAGGCCGGAAGGGTTTTGCCATCGTACATGGCTATAAAAGAAAAGTATAAGCTTTGGCAGATGATGAACATACCCGAAGTAGGGGCAGAGGTTACTTTGCTGCCAGTTAACGATTTAGGCGTTGATGCAGCTATTCTTTTTTCCGATATTTTAATGGTTCCTTATGCAATGGGCATGGGTCTCGATTTTGCCGAGAATGGACCCGTATTTAGCGTTCCCCTTTGCGAAGTTAACGACCCACTGGCTCACCTAAACCCCAATCCCGAAAAACTTAACTTTATTTACGATATTATCGATAAAGTTAAGGAAAACAAATCATCCAATATTCCTCTCATTGGGTTTTGTGGCGCTCCGCTTACTGTAATGTGCTACATGATACAGGGTTTAGGCAAAAAGGCCGAATTTCCTGCCGCTATTAAATTTATGTACCAAAACAAGGCCGTTACTAAAAAGCTTATCGATGCAGTTACCGACGTTACAATAGAATATGTTAAAGGTCAGATATCACATGGCATCGACGTGTTTCAGCTTTTCGAGAGCCATGCCGGGCTTGTACCACTCGAAATGTACAACGAAATATTTTTACCATCGATAAAAAAAATTGGCAAAGTGGTTCGCGATGCAGGTATTCCGTTTATTTATTTCCCCAAAGGCTTTGGCTACGGCATAGCAAGCGTTACCCCCGAAGTGTGCGACTACCTTAGCATCGACTGGCAAATATCAATTACCGATGCACGCAAGCTTGTTCACAACCAAATAGGGCTGCAGGGCAATCTCGATCCTCGTTTACTATATTCCAGCAAAGAACAAATAGCAGCAAAACTGCAAGAATACGTTCGTTTTGGCAAGGAAAACCTTAACTGGATATTCAACTTAGGGCACGGCTTTATGCCCGATACGCCCTACGAAAACGCAAAATTTATGGCCGACTGGTTAAAAAATGCCGATTGGCAACGGTAATAAGTAATGTATTGCAAATAAGTTCCTACAAGCCGTGATAAAATTTTAAAACGCAGCATACCAAAGTATGTGAGAACTTAATTAGAGTCCATCTGTAATGTCATAATAATTCGAAAATGCTAAAATAAATATGCCACAGGTTCACAGATTATCAATTAGTTGAAAATAATACAATCTGCTAATCTGTGGCATATTTATTTTACGGATGCACTAATTAGCACACGTTTGGTCCTGCAGTAATTCGTCCCAACATCCTATAGGAGTGCCATTAAGCTTTATTTGTCCATTCTTACTAGTTGTATTCCAAACAATATCGTATTTATTCAAATTTTTCTTTGAATAAATTGTATAATAGCTATTATACTTTGTATCAACAATATGCCCATATTCTATAAATCCACCTTTATCTTCGTTATCTTTATATTGATTAGTTGTATTGTCATATTTCTGGTTAGCAATACTTAAGTACTTTAACGAAAATACTTGCTCGCTAGCGTAAATCCATGTTATCATCAATCCTGGGTCGGATATTAACCCACCGTCAATATTACGTGGGTAGTTTAAAATCCACCATCCACCTGTACGTGCCACATGCGACTTGCCGTTGAACCACTTATAGTTTATAATATTATTGTCGCCTACTTTCGATATAAACATTGACCACTCAACCGAATCGGCTGACATTTTACCTGTTAGCTTCGATTTATAAATATCGTTGCCAACTTTTGTATCGTACTTCCACTCCCAAAGTTTATCAACATCGTTAAAAACCGGTGTGTTCTCTAATGCTTTTTTAAATGCGGCTGATGGGATAAGTGTTTGAGAAGCAGCAATAATCGACCAATAAGAAATAGCCCCTGATGCAATGCCATGATTGTTACTTGCTACCGAAGTCGATTTTGTTGCCGAAGTAAAGTTAAAATCCATACTCATTGAGGTTGACGGTGGCAACAGTAATGTATTGTTGTCGTTATCCTTTTTGCAGCCACTTATAGCTATAAACAATACTATCGATAAAAGACCTAATTTTAAATTTCGTAACTTATTCATAATAATTGGTTTTAATTGTTAAACAATATTTTTGAGTCTACTCCTATAAGTGCTTTTGAGATGATGTGTCATTCCGACGAAGGTCGGCATCCATTAAATTTCAGATAATTATGGATTCCAGCCAACGCCGGAATGACATCAAACTGACTTTTATGAGCAGACTTATTTTTAAAACGATAAAGTTGAAATTTTGCTGCATCATTATTATAGTATTTTACTATTGATGCAAAGCCTATATTTGTAATCAATTGCTTATAAGGTATTTATTTACTTTTATTTAGCAATTTAACGTTAACGTACATTTCTTTGCTATGAGGCTTAAAATCTTTCGAATCGGCAATTACCGAAAAACCCATCGATGTCGATTTTAATTGCGACGCTTTACCCGAAATGCCTTTTACACAATTAATTGCCGCCTTTAGCAAAGGTTCGTTAGTATCGCCGAAAGGAAGAAACTCGGCAATATCTTCTTCAAGATTGACTGTTGGGACAAAACCATTAACAAAATCGGAAACGCCGTCCTTATTCGAAATTTTAAGTACAATTGGTTGCATTGCCCATTTGTGGTTAGGGTTTATGTTTCCTTTTTCGTCCCAGTCGTTTATGGTAAACGAACCAACATATTTACCATGTGTATTTGTACCAATGGTTTTAACAGTAATATATGGTTTTAACCCATTAATAATAAGCTCGCTTGCCGAGGCAGTATTTCTGGTTGTAATTACGTACAAATCGGTTAAGCCTAATGAGTTAATTTGTGCTAATGTGTTTAGTGGATTTTTTTCATCAGTAATTTTATCGGTAAAGCTTTGAGAGAAATAGCCTTCGCCTTCCTGGTTTCGAATAAACGACTGAAAAGCTGTGTTAAATTGAGTTTTTAGAAAAACATTGCTTGCCGATGTGCTATAAATCATACTTGCCATATATACAGCCGTTTGCACCGATCCTCCTCCGTTATATCGAAAGTCGAGAATTAACTTGTTAATACCCGATGCCTTGAATTTGGCAAACACATTGTTTAATTGAACATCGTAATTCGACATAAACCCAGTATATACCAAATAGCCAACTTTATAGCTATCAACATTATAAACAGTATCTAAATATATAGGGTTTTCGTGTACTTCGGCTGTTGTAACTGTAACACTTATGCCATTTGCTGTAATTGAGTTATTTGCAGTATTTAAGGTGGCAAGCGAAAGTTTGTAGCTGTCTTTTTCGAACAATAAATTCATATAGTTTGCTTCTGTAATCTCCTCATCATTAACCTTTATGAATATATCGCCACGTTTAATTCCCGCTAAATAGGCAGGCGAACCTTTTGTTACATATATCACATAGCCAAATAATTTGGTTGTAGTACCGAATCGCCCTAAACGAAAATCGTAACCAGTCGATTTTGTAATTCCTTGAAAACCTGCCTCTAAGGCCTCGTAATCGTCAACAATCCACGATCATTTATCAACCTCTTTATACTTATACAAAAGATCGTGAAACAACTTTTCGTGATCGGTGTACTGATTGAGAAAGGTTTTTAAATCGTCGTTATTTCTATCATTTTGTTGAAACCGTGCGTTAGTTAGGTTAGGAACGTTATCGACCCATAAATAGTAGTCTCTTAAACCATTCCAAATGAATTTATTAATTTGGTCGGGTTCTGGTACTGCTTTGTCCTTTTTGCAATTCGTTATCAATAAGCTAAATACTACTGCAAGGAATAAAAAAACGAATGTGGAATTTCTTCTCATAATAAATATAATTTTGGGTTTAAAAATACAAATATTTACATTTGATTGCCATTAAAAACAAATTTTAATATTAATATCGACAATGAATAATCGTAAATGTCTTATTTTATTGCTATTAACAATTATTTGTTCGTGCAATACCAAAATTATTGTTCAAACAACGCATTTTCAGGTTAACGATGCATTTTATCAATCGTGGACTGTGAGCGAGAACGAGAAAGGAACCGATATTGTATTGAAATTGAGTACTGTAGATAAGTGCATTGTATTCGATTCGTTGGTATTTAGAGGAGTACAGATGCCTGTATCAGTATCGTTTGAAAATGAGTATGTTATATTAAAAAGTGTATTACATGTTGGTATTTCGAGACTAAAAACCAGTAATACAATAGTAAAAAAGCCCGATCAATTGTTGTATAAATGCCTTGAAGCCCGACAGAGTTACTCCTTGAATGGTATGAGAAGAGAAAAAAATAAGTATTTGCGATTTTGATAGATAAATTGATATATTATAACACTATATCTAACAATAACTTACCTGCTTCATCGATATTTCTACCAAACGCAACAATACCTTCCTCATGGCCTCCCATGGCGAGTATCTTTTTGTCTTTCAAATTAGTTTCCTTAAATAACCTGTGTATCTCAATGGCCATTTCGGGTGTGCCGTATTCTACATTTGGCGAGCTGGTTGGAATGTTATTCAAAAGTCTTTTCCACAATTTAAAGTTGTGAACGTGAATAACAGCATTTGTCTCATAATCAGTTTCGTATATTGCAGCATGTGTTAACGATTCAGAGGACGCTTTTATTGGACCTTTGCACGTAACAGTGTTATTGGCGAAATTATATGCAACTACCTGTGTATAATGCTTATTGGTAAGATTAGAAAGATGCCCTGTTGACGTACCACTTATTAGGAAGTTATTGAGGCTTAGTCGGATACTAATATTTCCATATCCAATACCATTGGGATATACGCCAATTAAACCCAATTCGAAAAATTTATCGCGCCCAGTGTTTATTTCGTGTATTGTTTCCTCGCCTAATGGGCTAGCCTTTATCCAATTACAATTAAATTTAAGGTATCCTTTTTCAGTCATTAGTATTGAATTTCGGGATAAAGATTAAGTAACCCATTTTCAGAGGCTTGGCAAATTCCGCGTTCGGTAATTAAACCAGTAATTAGTCGGGCCGGAGTAACATCGAAGCCATAATTGGCGGCTGGGCTATTTTGTGGAGTTACTAAAACTGTAATTACCTGATTGTTATGTAAACCGCTTATATATTTCACTTCGCCGGCATTACGCTGCTCAATAGGAATTTCGGTAATGCCATCTCTAATTTTCCAATCGATTGTAGATGAAGGCAATGCAACATAAAACGGAATATTGTTATCCTTGGCAGCCAGTGCTTTCAAATAAGTTCCTATTTTATTGGCAGCATCGCCATCGCGGGTAACACGGTCGGCACCTGTAATAATCATGTCAACCATAGCGTGTTGCATTAAATGTCCGCCAGTATTGTCGGCAATAATGGTGTGCGAAACGCCGTGGTTAAGCAACTCCCATGCAGTAAGGCTTGCACCTTGGTTTCGTGGGCGAGTTTCGTCAACCCAAACGTGAATATTAATACCACGTTCAAACGCCTCGTATATTGGCGAAGTCGCCGATCCGTAATCGACAAAAGCCAACCAACCTGCATTGCAGTGAGTGAGTATGTTAACCGTTTCGTCATTTTTACGCCTGCTAATCTCTTCAATTATTTTTACACCGTGCAAACCAATGTTTTTGCAGTATTCGGCATCTTCGTTAGCTATTTCGATGGCTGTTTTTTTTGCAATCAATATTTTTTCTTCAAAACTTTTACCCTTTTTAATTTGGGTAAGTTGGCGGTTCACAGCCCATTCCAAATTTACAGCCGTAGGGCGCGTTTCCTTTAATGCGCTGGCTATCAATAATAAATTTTCATCGAAGGCATTGGTTTTAGAAGCTTCTATAGTTGCCAAATACATCCCGAAGCCAGCAGTTGCGCCAATTAATCCTGCTCCGCGAATGTGCATATCCTTAATGGCAACAATAACCTCATCGGAGTGTGTTAAGTGCTCAATTACAAACCTATGCGGCAAATGCCGTTGGTCAATTATTTGAATAACAAGGTCGTTGTCTTCTTTTAACCAAATAGTACGAAAGTGTTTGTTGTTGATTAACATGTGTTTGGTGTGATTTGTATATAGTATTAAGAATTAAGAGCCAAGAGTCAAGAACCAAGACAGTCTACAGCCTTCAGCCTTCAGCTGCATACCTACATTTAAAGAATTTTTTTTTGCCAAAGATAGAAATTAAGACGTTTCTTTCAAATTAACTAAATATTTATTTTTCAATCATTTAAAGCAATAACCGTATTTACCTTACTGTTTTTTGGTAATTCGTTAATATTTTTATAAAGTTTTAATTTTTTATTGTACTTTTGCACCGATTTAAAAAACTACAATGACCAAATTTATGCACTACCATGTTTCGGGTAAACACCTATATAAACAGTTCAAAACAATGTTTTGAGAATGGTATGTATATAATATACTTATGATTATATCTGAAGCCATTCTTGAAAACAAGGGTGGTTTTTTAGTTTATATAAAGTAATTATTTGATCACTAATTGACTGAAGGTATTTGGATTTTAGATTTTTCGCTAAATAGCTAAACACCTAAAACGCTAAACACCTTATTTTTAACACCATAGAAACAAAGAAGAATATGCAAAATGGTTATCCTGAAGCCGCAGGTCTGTACAATTCGGCGAACGAACACGATAGTTGCGGTATTGGATTGGTAGTTAAAATCGACGGAAAAAAATCGCACGATATTATTGAACGCGGCTTACAGGTACTCGAAAACCTTAACCACCGTGGTGCCGAAAGTGCCGACAACCAAACTGGCGATGGCGCAGGTATTTTACTTCAAATACCGCACGAATTTATTGTTAGCGAAGGCATTGCCGTTCCCGAACCTGGAAAATACGGAACAGGATTGGTTTTTCTTCCAACTGATAAAGCTGAGGTCGATTTTTGTTTAACTAAATTAACCGAAACTATCGAAAATGAAGGTTTAAAAATACTTGCATGGCGCAATGTGCCTGTAGATAGCAGTATTCTTGGCGAAATTTCGAAAGCATCCGAACCAGCAATTCAACAAGTATTTGTAACTGGCGCTTATAATCAGGAAGTACTTGAGCGTAAGCTATATATAGTTCGTAAAAAAATCGAAAACACAATTGTGCATTCTCACATCAAGGAGAAACGCTCGTTTTATTTGCCAAGCTTGTCAACAATGCGAATAATTTATAAGGGCATGCTCACTTCTATGCAGTTACGCCCTTATTTTCCCGATTTAACTAACGAAAAATTTACCAGCGCAATATCGTTGGTGCATTCGCGGTTTAGCACAAACACCTTTCCTACGTGGGATTTAGCGCAGCCATTTCGTTTGCTAGGGCACAATGGCGAAATAAACACTATAAAAGGTAATCGCTTTTGGATGGAAGCTCGCGAATCGGTGCTCCAGTCCGATGCATTGGGCGATTTAAAAGAAATTTACCCCATTATCGAGCCATCGAAAAGCGATTCGGCATCGCTCGACAATGTATTGGAATTTTTAATTATGGCCGGAAAGTCGTTGCCACAGGCATTGGCAATGATGATACCCGAATCGTGGAATCAAAAAAACCCTATATCGCCCGAACTTAGAGCGTTTTACGAATATCATTCTACCATAATGGAACCATGGGATGGACCGGCTTCGGTAGTTTTTTCCGATGGACGATATGCAGGTGGTATGCTCGACCGCAATGGATTACGACCTTCGCGCTACATTATAACTACCGATAACCTTTTAGTACTTGGTTCGGAAGTTGGTGTACAAACCTTTGCAGCCGAGCAGATTAAGGAAAAAGGCCGTTTACGCCCTGGTAAAATGATATTGGTTGATACTCAAGAGGGCAAAATTTTGTTCGACAACGAATTAAAAGATAATCTTGCCAAGGAACATCCATATACACAATGGCTTAACCAAAACAGGGTTAATTTGGAAGATATTGAATCGGCAAAGGAAATTTCTCCAGCTGTAAAGGATTACGACAAACTAATTCGCACTTTTGGATATACAAAAGAAGATATTGAGCAACTAATTGTACCAATGGCTGTTGACGGAAAGGAACCTATTTCGTCGATGGGTAACGATACGCCTTTGGCCTTGTTCTCGAAAAAACCACAGCGCCTGTTTAATTACTTCCGCCAGTTGTTTGCACAGGTAACTAACCCGCCAATCGATCCAATTCGCGAGGAGTTGGTAATGTCGTTAACGGGCTATATTGGTTCCACTCAGCAAAATATGCTTAACGAAGCACCCGATTTGTGCAAGATGGTTAAGTTAATGAGCCCAGTAATTACTAATACACAGTTCGATATAATTAAGAACCTTCGTTACAAAGGGTTTTCAACTATCACACTTCCAATGCTTTTCACAGCATCAGAAGGCGGTAAAGGGCTAGAGAAAGCTGTTGCCGAATTATGCCTTAGTGCAGAAGCAGCAGTTGACGCTGGCAAAAATTTCCTAATCCTGTCCGACCGTGGCGTGAATGCAACCTTGGCTCCAATACCTTCGTTGATGGCTGTTTCTGCAGTTCATCATTTTTTAATCGAAAAACGTAAGCGCGTTCAGATCGACATTGTTGTTGAAACTGGCGAACCTCGCGACGTTACTCATTTTGCACTTCTTTTTGGTTACGGAGCAAGCGCAATAAATCCATATTTGGCTTTTGGCGTTTTAGATACACTAATAAAAGAAAAGGCAGTTCAAACCGACTATCATACAGCCGAATACAATTATATTAAGTCGATAAATAAAGGTATTTTAAAGATACTTTCGAAGATGGGTATTTCAACCCTTCGTAGTTACCGATCGGCTCAGATTTTTGAAGTAATTGGGCTACACGATAATGTTGTTAACAAGTATTTCGAAGGAACCGACTCGCGCATTGGTGGCATTGGAATTGAAGAAATTGCTATTGAAGCAACGCAGCCTCATAAAGAGGCATTCGCCGAAAATGCGAACTTAAGTTTAGTTCCAAACCCTGGCTTCTATCAATTTCGCAAAAATGGCGAGGAACACTCTTGGAATCCCGAAAGTATTGCCTTGCTTCAATGGGCTACACGTTCCAACGACTATAAAAAATATAAAGAATACGCCAAAGTTGTAAACGAGAAGAAGGAAAATATATTTCTTCGTGACTTTTTAACTTACAAGCGACAACCTATTGATATTTCGAAAGTTGAACCAGTTACGGCTATCACAAGCAGGTTTGTAACAGGTGCTATGTCGTACGGCTCAATTAGTCGCGAAGCGCACGAAGCACTCGCCATGGCAATGAACAAGCTTGGCGGACGTAGTAATACAGGCGAAGGTGGTGAAGATCCAGAACGTTATCTTCCTCGTGCCGACGGACTTAGCACACGTAGTGCTATCAAACAAGTGGCATCGGGGCGTTTTGGCGTAACTACCGAATATTTGGTAAATGCCGATGAGCTTCAAATTAAAATTGCTCAAGGTGCAAAACCTGGCGAAGGTGGACAGTTACCTGGTTATAAGGTCGATAAAATTATCGCGAAAACACGTCACTCAATTCCAGGCATTTCGCTTATTTCACCTCCACCTCACCACGATATCTATTCGATAGAAGATTTGGCTCAGTTAATTTTCGACCTTAAAAACGTAAATCCAACGGCCATTGTAAGTGTTAAACTGGTGTCGGAATCGGGCGTGGGCACTATTGCTGCTGGCGTTGCAAAAGCAAAAGCCGACCTAATTCTTATTAGCGGCTGCGAAGGCGGAACAGGTGCTAGTCCTACAAGCTCTATTAAATTTGCCGGTTTACCATTCGAAATGGGAATTGCCGAAACTCAGCAAACACTTGTAAAGAACAATCTTCGTGGGCAGGTTCGTTTACAAACCGATGGGCAGTTAAAAACTGGTAAAGATGTTATTATCGCCGCCATTCTTGGTGCCGAAGAATATGGTTTTTCAACCTCGGCACTAATTACGCTTGGTTGTATTATGATGCGCAAATGTCACCTTAATACTTGTCCGGTAGGTGTTGCCACGCAGGACGAAAAGCTTCGCAAACATTTTATGGGCAAGCACGAGTATCTCGTAAACTTCTTTAATTTTATTGCCGAAGATATTCGCGAAATATTAGCCGAAATGGGCTTTACCAAAATGGACGATATTATTGGACGGACCGATTTGCTTGAATATGTGGCAAGTCCCGACCATTGGAAGGCTAAAAATCTCGATCTGTCGAAGTTTTTGCACGTTCCTTTCGAAAACGCTACCAACAGCATTCGCAACTCAAAAAAACAAATACATAAAATTGATTCTATAATCGATCGCGACCTTATAAAGCTTGCTGCACCTGCACTCGAGCGCAAGGAAAAGGTTGAGATAACCAAAGAAATAAACAACACCGACCGTACAGCTGGTGCTATGTTAGCCGGCGAGGTAGCTAAACGCTATGGTAGCGCAGGTTTGCCCAACGATACTATTAAAATTAACTTCCACGGATCGGCTGGTCAAAGCTTTGGGGCTTTTCTAACCAACGGAATGTCGTTCCGCCTCGAAGGCGATGCTAACGATTATTTGGGCAAGGGATTATCGGGTGGTAAAATTGTTGTAGTTCCTCCAAAAGGAACAACATTTAAGCCCGAAAACAACATTATTGTTGGAAACACTTTAATGTACGGAGCAACAAGTGGCGAGGTGTATATCAACGGTTTAGCTGGTGAGCGTTTCTGCGTACGAAACTCTGGTGCAACTGCTGTTATTGAAGGTACTGGCGACCATTGCTGCGAATATATGACTGGCGGTCGTGCGGTAATTCTGGGCCCTACCGGACGTAATTTTGCTGCCGGTATGAGTGGTGGCTTGGCTTACGTGCTAAACGAGGACGGAAACTTCGACTATTTCTGTAATATGGGCATGGTTGAACTTTCGCTTATTGAAGATATGGCCGATAATCGTGAATTAAAATCGCTTATCACTCAACACTTTAATCATACAAATAGTCCGTTAGCAAAGCAAATTCTCGATAATTGGAACGAATACCTTACCAAGTTTATTAAGGTTTTACCAATCGAATACAAGAAAGTACTTGAAGAAGAGAAGATTGAAGCCTTGAAAAAGAAAATAGAGAAGGTGGAGTACGACTATTAATTTATTATTTTTGATTGATAACCAATCAATTAACTAATTTTATAACAACGTTTTAAGTTTAAAGAGATGGGTAATCCTAGAGGATTTTTACTATACGAAAGAAAAGAGGCCGGTAACCGACCTATTAAAGAACGAATATTCGATTTTGGCGAAGTTGAACAAACATTAAATGCCGAAGACCGCAAGTTACAAGCTTCGCGGTGTATGGATTGCGGTGTGCCATTTTGTAACTGGGCTTGTCCCGTACAAAGCGTTATACCCGAGTGGCAGGATTTATTGCACCGTGGCGAATGGAAACGCGCCAGCGATTTGCTGCACTCAACCAACGATTTTCCTGAGTTTACCGGACGCATTTGCCCAGCACCTTGCGAAAAATCGTGTACTCTAAATTTGCACGAAGCACCTGTTACTATTCGCGAAAACGAATGTGCCATTGTGGAACGTGCTTTCGATGATGGGTTTATAAAACCGCAGCCACCCAAAGTACGTACTGGCAAAAAAGTTGCTGTAATAGGTTCAGGTCCAGCAGGTATGTCGGCAGCAACGTTACTTAATCGTGCCGGACATACAGTTACCTTATTCGAAAAGGACGATGCCATTGGTGGTTTACTGAGATTCGGAATTCCCGATTTTAAACTAAGCAAACAAGTAATTGACAGAAGGTTGGAGGTACTTGCCGCCGAAGGTCTTATCTTCAAAACAAATACCGAAGTTGGTAAGGATATAACAGCCAAGGAATTACTCAATCAATTCGATGCCGTTTGCTTAACAGTTGGTGCAATGCAACCACGCGATTTACAAGTGGAAGGTCGCGATTTGAAAGGCGTTTACTTCGCCATGGAATTTCTTACCCAACAAAATAAAAAGGTACGTGGCGATATTATCGACCCTGCCGTTCGACTTTTTGCTAAAGATAAAAACGTGCTAGTAATTGGTGGTGGCGATACCGGCTCGGACTGTGTTGGAACATCCAACCGTCAAGGAGCTAAAAGTGTAACTCAAATAGAAATTTTACCGAAACCACCAGAAAAGCGTAATGCCGAAACACCTTGGCCGTACTATCCAACCGTTCTTAAAACCTCAAGCTCACACGAAGAAGGCTGCGAACGTAAATGGAACACAGCTACCAAACGCTTTATTGGCGAGAATGGAATTTTAACAGGTGCGGAAATTGTTGAAGTACAGTGGGTTAAAAATGCCGAAGGAAAAACCAATATGGTTGAAGTGGAAGGTTCGAGCAAGATTATACCTTGCGAATTTGCTTTCCTATCGATGGGTTTTATACAGCCAATACACGCAGGTTTGCTAAACGATTTAGGCGTGAGCTACGACAACCGCGGTAACGTACTGATTGACAATACAACTAAATCGAGCGTTTCGAAGGTGTTTGCCGCTGGCGATACCGTTTTGGGAGCCAGTCTAGTGGTACGTGCCATCTATTCAGGTCGTCAGGCAGCGTATAATATCGATGAGTTTTTGAAAACGGTTTAGTTCTTACTTCTAAAATATAAAAGCGTTGGTTCGATTAAGGTAATCCCTAGTCAAACCAGCGCTTTTTGCTTTGAAGGCAATAAAACAAATTTCATTTTTTAAAACTTAAAATAAAGTACACTATTCCAAAAACAAAACCCATTTGACTGATAAACAATGCTATAAGCCATTTGAATTGCGAATTCATTTTTTCGGTTAATTTATCCGACAAGTCTGCAATATCTTTTTTTGTAGCCAAATCGTCTTTCTTTAAATCAAATTCTTCTTGAACCTTTTGTTCTATATTGGTTACAACCGATTCGGCCTTTTCTTCGCCAAGCGATTCGCGAAGCAACTTTGGTAATTGAAAATTACTAATAGGTGCTGCAACTGCTCTCATGGTTAATTTTTTATGATGCAAAGATAATGATATTTTTTTTAAGCCTAATGCGATATTTTTAAGTGGACTTTTTGTCTTTTGTTCCGTAAACGCTTCGTTGCATATATTGCTTTATGCCCAAAAAGATTTAATAGCCAATGGTAGTTAATTAGAGTCCATACGTAATGATACTAAATTCAGAACTCCTGACCCAATTTCAGAACTCCTGACCCAATCTAAGCGCAGCTTAGTATACAAGAATGTTTATCGAGAAATGAAAATGCGTTATATTTGTGCATTATGCAATTACTATTACCCATTTTCCCGAAAGATACCCAGATGGTCAGTGACCGA
>JANYAP010000162.1 GCA_025361285.1 Bacteroidales bacterium
ACTTTGCGTTGTGTTAATCCATGGTCCTGATCCTCCTGTCCAACCTGTAGTTAACGCGCTTTCGATACCCGGGTTAACTAATAAATTCGCACAAGCCGAAGTTGTTACACTTAAAGCTGGGCTTGCAGCGCTCCAGTTGCCTGCTGCATCGCGGGCTTTTACTGTCATGCTGTATGCAGTTGCACATGTAAGTCCTGTCACACTTATCGAAGTTGAAGCGGTTGTGCCAATAGATACACCGGCTTTAAATACTTCGTAGCCTGTTACACCAACATTATCGGTAGAAGCTGTCCATGATAAAGTAAATGAAGTAGTTGTTACAGATGATGAAGATAAACTTGCTGGCACGCTAGGGGCTGTAACATCGGGTGTCGTTATACTAACATTTGATATTACGGAAGTACCTAAAGTTCCTGCCAAATGACTGGTAGCAGCCAAACCAATATATAGTGCAGAAGCCATGGTTACTGTTTGGGCAGTTCCGTTTTGTGTCCAAGTTGTGCCATCGGCCGAATAATAGGCTGTGAATACATTGCCCGCGCGTTGCAGTTTTACCCAATATGGTGCTGTTATTCCGGCTACAACATTACTTGCCGTAGCGCCATTGGTTGCAGAACGCCATTGAAATGAACAACCATTCATTGAAGTTATAAAACAATCAACATGTGCCGAACCTGCAGCGGTACTTTCACGGATCATTATACCCGATTTTGCCCATGGGTCGGTATTCTGTATGCTATTTACTTTGGCAATTATTGTTCCATCGCCGTTTAAGGTTTGGTAAGTATAGCGGAAAGCATCTGTAACGCCCCAAATATCAGCACCACCTGCGGTAATAGTATAGGTACCTGAGCTTTCGCAACTGCTTTGGCCTGTTACACCACCTATATCTGCCCTTATCCATCCGCTGGGAAGCGTACATGGGGTACAAGCTGAGGTGGTAACATTTATTGCAGTTGTCAAAGCACTATGGTTTCCGGCAGCATCATAAGCCCATACCTGCATGCTATTTGCAGTATTACATGCAAGGCCAGTTACATTCAAAGATGTATTTGGAGGATTTACCCCTGCTACATAAACACCATTTTTGAACACTTCGTAAAATGCTACTCCAACATTATCTGTTGAGGCTGTCCACGATAATGTAAATGACGTTTGTGTAATAGCTGACGAGGTTACATTTGTTGGTAAACTAGGAGCTTGTGTGTCGCTGCTTTGTAACATATATGCAACATAACTATTTATTTCGCCATTAACATCACCCCAATCGCTTCTAAACATTACTCTTGAACCATCACGGCTAGGAACGCCCATAACTGAACGATCGTAAACTTCTGTACCCGATTGATTGTGATGAATATGTGCAAAACTGTTTATTGTTCCAGAACCGTCTAACTTAAAAGCAATTATTCTTTGGAAATTTGCTGCTGATGGGTCGGCATACGAAGCATCAAAATCGGATGTGTAAGCCCAGCCCGGACGGTTTATGTTACGGCACGAAATGTGTATTGGCCACGACATTTTATCGGCCGTTATTTGTGTAGTTACTGCGCCGTTATCTAAGCGAATTGTAACCAACTGCTTGCCACCACTTGCCATTACAGCAACTTCGTTATTATTTGAATCGTAACCATAATCAACGTGGTGGCCACCTCCCGAAGAAATATTGCGTATGAACGACATATCGCTTCTGTTATGAACTGTAACTCCCTGTTGAGGACCTGTTCCGTCTACTCCCCATTGAATTATTGCGTATGCACCAGATTGTGATGCGCTGCAATTGTTTATATTGATTGAGCCTATAGACAATACTGCGCCTTTTGTGTCGGTGCTAATATTGTAGGGGAAAATGTAATGGTTTGATCCACTTACGCCATCCAATACTACATATTGGTCGTCATTAGAAAGATTACCTTCCCAATGCCCAAAACTTACTGAAGAGTATTCACTAAAAGTGTGCAAAGTGGTGGTTGTGCCAGTAGTTGCATCTACACGCACCCATGAATTGCCGCTTGCTCCGTAAATATAATTTGGGTTTGTGTTTGACCAAACGTGGTGTTCGCCCGGAGGCATTATGGTGCGTAATTTCTGGTAGGTATTGCCATCTAATATGGCAGCAGGCCAACCATCAAGCATAATTAATGTGCCATTGCTGTTCCATGGTTGGTTCTTTGAGTATTGGTGATATGGTGTTGAACCTCCAAATGAGGCAACATCGGTAATACGTCTGATTTTGGTACCAAACGTAGCCTCGTTAGTTTCGGTTAAATAAGCTGGCTTCGAAACACTTGGCTGTGCAATAAACGAAAAACTAGTCGCTGCTGGATATGTTTGCGACATTGCATTAGACGCAAAAAAAATGCCAACAATTAAAATTAATAACAAGTTAATTTTTCTCATAATTAGTGTTTTTAGTTAATAAAATAGTTAGTTAAATTGAAATTGAAAGATTCAATTCTATGTAATGTTACATCACTTTTAGGAAAATTAGGGTTAAGATTGTTGCAGAAAAGGATAAAATTGTTGCAAAATTGAGTATGGAGCCACCCACTAAAAAAATAGATTATGCGAATATTGTACTGATACAAAGCCCAATTTCAACAATGAAGTTCTGTTCTAATTTTTGAGCCAAACCTTGTCAGCTTTATTGGCAATATTGGTAGGCAATTCAATTTGCCGAGGCTTTCATTTCCAAACCTGTTATTGCGCGAAACTTTTTTTTGTATATAGCACTCAAATCTATCTGTTTAGCGTTATTGGCTATGTCGGTTAATCTAATAATTGCAATTTGGGCAACGCTACGTTCGTAGGCCGAGTAATTTTGCAAATGATGGTTCATAGCGTAAAAGTAAGACAATTCGTTAAAACATTTATTGGCGTGTTGGTTAAGTAGTTGCCGTCCTAAATTGATTGCACCAATGGCGAAGGCTGTTTCTTCGAGTTTATACGATTGCCAATCGGGCGGAAATTTGCTCGAAGGCATCAATTCCACACAACGGTTAAGCACTTGCAATGCCGAATCGCGTTTTCCTTCCTCGAAAAGTTGCTCGGCCAATCGCGAAAAGTTAATGCGCGTATGCAAAATATGTTGGGTTTGAATCTGTTGGTCATCAATAAGTACGTCGGGTTCGTTCATTCGCCCGTACCTAAATTTGTTCATCAGATTATTATACATAACCGACGTTTCAACACGCCCCGCACTCGTATATCCCTGGCTTTTACTTAATATTGGAACTAACCTGTATGCAAAACCTTCGAGCTGTAAGTAATAATCTAACCCCAATGTTCCATCGGTATTGGCCGACGTATAATAAATAGGTCGTTTCCAAGCATTTGTGGCGAGAATATCCATAACTAACAATTCACTTTTAGTGAGATAATTACGACTTATTTTTATAGGAATTTCAGCAACAGCCCTTTCGGCATGTTTCGGTGAAACCGTTCCATTTGCATTTACAAGTTGACTATTAACTGGTAAAGTAAAATTTCGGGTTGGAAGGTAATCGAGTAATTCGCCCTTTCCATACTCGTATTTATTTATGGACGAGTCGCTTGCAACAAAAGATATTGCTTCCGATAAAGCAATCGGGTTTTCTGTTTTCTCGATAATATACACGAAATCGCGCTTTCCGGTGCGGTATTTTTCGTTGGTAAGCGAAATAGGTAGGGCTTTGGAATTGTAAGTTTTACGTTTAAGCTGGTCGATATACCAGTCGGTACCTAAAAGCGTTAAATTTACAACACGTACATCGGTTCTAACTCCTTCAACTTCTTGAAGATACCAAAGCGGAAAAGTATCGTTATCGCCATTTGTAAATAGAATAGCATTTGGTGCGCACGAATTTAAATAGTTGTAAGCAACATCGCGGGTAGTATATCGCCCAGCACGGTTGTGGTCGTTATAATTCTCGAAAGCCATTAACGCTGGAACAGCTAATAATACCAAAATAAGTAGAACTGCATATAATTTTTTTGTCGGTAACCAGCGGTTTACAAATTGAATTAAAGCTAACGCCCCAAGTCCAATCCAAATAGCAAATGCATAGAATGAGCCAACGTAAGCATAATCGCGCTCTCGAGCTTGTAACGGGGTTTGGTTAAGGTAAATAACAATGGCTATGCCAGCCATAAAAAATAATACTGCAACTACCAAAAAATTGGTTTTGCCACGCTTTAATTGATAAAACATACCCACTAAACCAAGCAACAACGGCAAAAAGTAATATCGGTTACGACCTTTGTTATCTTTCAGATATTGTGGTAGTTTATGCTGTGGCCCAACTATCAAATTATCAATTACGTTTAGGCCCGAAATCCAGTATCCATAAACAATGCCACCATTGCCTTCAGTATTATTTTGCCTTCCGGCGAAATTCCACATAAAATACCTAAAGTACATGTAACCTATCTGATATTTAACGAAATAGTATACGTTTTCGATAAACGTGGGGCAATATTCAATACTTCTTTTAGTGCTATCCAATAAAATAGGTTTGCCTTTTATATTTGCCCATGCTTTGTAAACCGCAATATGACTTGGGTCGCTGCTATACATTCGCGGAAAAGCAGTATTGAACCTACTATCGTATTCGTAATGCGGTGTATTATAAGTAATTACGTATTTGCCGCTTTCGCGAACATATTCTGGCTTTCCTGGGATGGTTTTTGTGATTGGGGCGTTGTAATTATGCCCATACAAAAGTGGTCGGTCGCCATATTGGTCGCGGTTAAGGTACGATAATAACGAGAAAACGTTGTCGGGTCTGTTTTCGTTCATAGGTGTATTTGTTGCCGAGCGGATAACAATCATTGAATAAGAACTATAACCTAACAATATCATGGCGAAAGCCAATAGAACTGTGTTAAGTAAAACCTTCTGTTTACGATACGAATACCAAATGCCAAATAATAGCGTGGAAATTAAAATCACACTATATACCCAAACGCCAGTATTAAACCCAAACCCAAGCTTATTAACAAACATAAGTTCCACCGAAACAGCAAGTTGAATTACACCTACAATAATACCGTATTGAATGCCAGCCAGTAACACAAACGAAAATGCTATAGCGACAATAATGCCCCAAACCGATGGGCTATACTTCTTAAAATAGAAAACTAATAAAACGGCTGGAATGGCTAATAGATTAAGCAAATGCACGCCAATGGAAAGACCAATGAGATAAGTAATTAGCACAATCCATCTGTTAGCATACGGCTCAGCGAAACTATCCTCCCACTTCAATATAGCCCAAAATACCACTGCCGTGAATAACGACGATGTGGCATACACCTCAGCCTCGGAGGCAGAAAACCAAAACGTGTCGGAAAACGCAAATGCCAAAGCGCCAACCGTGCCCGAAGCGAGTATTGTAATTAATTGATTTGTAGATATTTTATTGCTTTTAATAATTAACTTCCGCGATAAATGCGTAATTGTAAAAAACAAAAAAAGCACTGTAAAAGCACTTGCAAATGCCGACATAGCATTTACGCACATTGCAGCATACGAAGTATTTGGCGCAAATAATGTAAAAATGCGAGCCAACATAACAAACAACGGTGCTCCAGGCGCATGACCAACTTCGAGCTTATATGCTGATGCAATAAACTCGCCACAATCCCAAAAACTTGCAGTAGGTTCAATAGTAGATAGGTATGTAATAGCTGTAATAAAAAATATTACCCAACCAATAATGTTATTGTAAAGCGAAAAACGAGTGTTAATATTTGTCATTAGGAACGGTTTTGTAAAAACAATAGTTCGGTAAACTTCTAATTTTTCAATTTCAAAGTATTTGTAATACGTTAAAATACATAGAAATATAAAATATTTCAAATGGAAGCCTCTGCTTTTGGATTGTAATCGATGCTTGTTGAGTAAATATCGAGTACCTGACGATAAAATACTTTTTCAGAGGCGCGAATGTCGCGTATGCGCTGCAATAATTCTTTCCAATAACCACCGCCACCCAAATTTTTAAGCCGTTCATCGTCTAACACAAAACCCTTTACAATATAGTCCTTAATATGCTGAGTAGCCCACCGATGAAAACGAGTTGCTATACTCGATTTTATGCGATACCCTACTGAAATAATCATGTCAAGTTTATAGAACTTTGTTCGATAATTTTTTCCGTCAGCAGCAGTTATTAAGAAATCCTTAATAACTGAATTAGGATCCAATTCGCCTTCGTCGAAAATATTTTTTAGGTAAATGTTAATATTTGCGACCGTGGTTTGAAATAGTTCAGCCATAAGCTTTTGCGTAAGCCATACGGTTTCGTTTTCTGATCGAACTTCTAACTTAATTGCACCCTTATCGGTTTGGTAAATTATTAACTGAGAATTACTTTCCATTGGATTAAACATATTGTTTTTGTTTAGAAGATAAAAGTAACAAATTTTCACTAGTGCTAGATCACGATAAATTCTGTAGTTATTTATATTTTAGAAGGTCGTATCTTGATTTCACTTCTTTGGAAGGTTCGGCGCATTGGCGGATGGAAATTGTTTGTTCCCTTATATCAATAGTTCGGTAAACTACTAATTGTTCAATTTTTACGTACTTGTAATACGTTGAAATACATAGAAATATAAAAATATTTCTATTAATTTCAAGT
This sequence comes from Bacteroidales bacterium, assembly GCA_025361285.1. Taxonomy (GTDB): domain Bacteria; phylum Bacteroidota; class Bacteroidia; order Bacteroidales; family JAAUTT01; genus JAAUTT01. The sequence goes on from JANYAP010000162.1 coordinate 6,624, forward strand.
TGTTAGTTATAAGCAAGTTGAAAAAATGTGTCGTAGTATTGTTATATTTACCATGCCTTCTTCGAACCTTTGCGAAAGAAGTTCGTTCATGCTTTTTCTTGCAATGCTTTTGAATCCCCAAAATAAAATTATATTGTTTTATTCTTCCCTATTGCCCAAAACAAAACAAATATCTATATTCGCAACCCTAAAATGTTATGTATGCCCGGATGGCGGAATTGGTAGACGCGCTGGTCTCAAACACCAGTGAGTTCACGCTCGTGCCGGTTCGATCCCGGCTCCGGGTACATAAGTTTTCGAAAAGCTTTGAATTGTAAAATTCAGAGCTTTTTTTATTTAAAAATAAATTATACCTTTGCGCCACAAATTTTTTAAGTATTAATTTTTTAAAACGTAACGTATGCCCGTAAAAATCAGATTATCACGCCATGGTAAAAAAGGATATCCTTTTTATCACATTGTTGTAGCTGACGGTAGGGCGCCACGTGATGGCCGATACATTGAACGTTTGGGAGTTTATAACCCAAACACAAATCCAGCAACTATCGAATTCGATTTCGACCGTGCTTTGGATTGGCTTCAGAATGGCGCACAACCTTCAGATACTTGTCGCACAATACTTTCAGGTAAAGGTGTTTTCATGAAAAAACATTTACTCGAAGGAGCTAAAAAAGGTGCTTTTTCTGTTGAAGTAGCCGATGAAAAATTCCAAGCTTGGATGAGTAAAAAGAATTCGGCAATTATTGCTCAGAAAGAAAACGTTGTAAAAGACAAAGAAGCAGATAAAAAAGAACGCTTTGAAGCTGAAGCTAAAGTAAAAGAGGCTAAAGCACAAGCTATTGCCAAAAAATTGCAAGACGAGCGTAAAGCTGCCGAAAAAGCCGCTGCACCAGTAGTTGCTGAAGCCGAAACTGAAGCTCCTGCTGCCGAATAATATATCAGCTTATTTAGTTATGAATGAATAACTCCGAATACCGCGAAATAGGTACGCTTGTTAAACTTCACGGTTTTAAAGGCGAGTATGTAATGGTTTCGGATTCAATGATAAGCGAAGAAATTGAAAATTGGGAATCGGTGTTCATCGAAATAGATGGATTACCGATTCCCTTTTTTATTGATTCGTTGCGAATAACCTCCGAAAGCTCCGTTGTTATAGGCTTTAATGATATCAATTCGCAGGAAGTTGCTAAAGAGTTCGTTAGTTGCAAGATTTTACAGTTATATACACTTGCCAATTATGCCGAAGAAACATCGATAAACCAGGAGCTTAAAGATTATGCGGTTATCGATAAAACAGTTGGTAATATAGGCGTTGTAAATCAATTGCTCGATTATAATCATAACTTGCTGTTGCAGATAATGAATGGCGATGATGAGATTTTGATACCTGTTTCGGGCAATGTTATTGTAAATATCGATCACGTGGCAAAGCAAATTTTTATTGATGCTCCTGAAGGGTTAATTAATTTGAATAGATAGTGCCTCTAAGAAAACTCTTCTTTATTCACAACATATTATTTTTAAGGTGTTCATGAAATCGCTATCGCTAAGTTGTTACTTTTTTGGAAAACTTAGCCGTAGGCGGTCTCATGAGCGAAAGCGAATAAAAAGTAACAAGAAATAAATTTGAAAACTCCTTATAAATATTGACTTGCAACTATGTTTTTAACATTGCAACGAGTTTTCTTAGAAACACTAGTTAGCAAAAAAAAATTTTTACATAAATGGTTTATAGGCTGCAACGTTGGCTATGGCAAGCATTTCCTTGTCGCCTTTACTGTCGCCATAAGCGTATATACAAGTATATGCCTCAAGTGCAATTGCGTTCCTTATTCGGTTAACTTTCTCAATTCCGTAACAATTTTTACCAAGTAGTTTTCCTGTAGCAACTCCATTTTGTATTTCAATTTTCGACGATAACAAATTAACAACCTGTATTTTACACCAATTTTCGAGCCAAATATTTAGGGAGGCTGAAACTATATAAACATCGTCGCCATTTTGTTTATGCCAGTTTATTCTGTTAATTGCCTTTTCGCGTATAAGTTGCGGCAATTTCTCCGATGTAAACCTATTTCCCAATTCAATTAGAGTCGCTTCGCTTTTGTTTTTCAAGAAACTTGTAAGTACTATTTCTTTAGCATGAACGTTAGTTATTAATCGTATTTTATAGGCAATTAACACTGGCAGCAACTTAACCATGCGAACAAAAAACAACCCATTTCCGGCCGAGAAACGCAAAAACTTAAACATGGTATCGCTCTTTGTAATTGTACCATCGAAATCAAAAAGAGCTAGGTTTTTCACAGGGCAATTTTTATAATGGTAAATTTTTCGTTACTTTTTTGCACCGAATAACGAGCATCGTTACTTTTAATTTCCTTGTTTGTATTGAAATAGGAGCAATTTTGTTGGTCGAAAATGATATAGTGAATATTGTATTTTTTTGAAGAATCGACCACTTGACTAAAGTTTAATGGTGGCTTTCCGTGAGTTTCTACAAAAAATGTAAAACGTAGCATATTCATTATGCCATTAAAACTGTCAATTTGATTAAAAATAAAACTTCCCGGAGCTAAAACGTTTAATTGCTTATGATTAGAAGGAATACACGAAGCTAATTGCGCATTGCTTTCCACTAAGTTTTCGGATTTTGCATATCTTACAATACGTACCGTTGTATAAAACACTCCAAGCGATATGTATATCACTAAAAATAATCGGAAAATGTTGCGCGTTAGCGCTTTGCCGTTACCTTCCTCGATAGTTTGCCAGCCATTGGCAACAATTAGGGCTAGAAACGGCAGGTAAATTATAAGGTATTTAGTTGTTTTACTGTAAGTATATAAGGCAAAAATAACCACTAATAAAAGAGTGTAAATGAGCAAGTTGTTCTCGAGCTTTTTTAGTTTTTTTAAATAGAATAATGAAATTACTAGAAGAATTGTGAAGCCTATTTCCTTGGGGCTATTTAAAAACCGCATTTGCTCGTTTAATACCTTTAAAAATGGGGTCCACCATTTGAAATTATCTTCAGAGAGCGAAGGGTCGTGCCGAAATTGATATAGAAAATTTGCGAAGTTGCTATTTATAAAAATATCGGCAAAATACAACGAGAACACAATGGAACTAATTGTACCAAAAAGAATTGATGTGGAGAGTTTTTTTTTGTAGGCCAATAATAATACCCCCGCCGCTACAAAAATTAACCCATTTAAATGAGTTAGAAATGTAGCCCCAGCAAAAACAGCCGATAGTATTATGTATATCAGCTTGTTGTTGCGAAAATACAAATCGAGAAACAAGTACGAAATAAACCCCAATGCCATTACCATAACTTCGGGTCGGAAAGATGCCGAATATTCTGAGAAGACACTTAACGATAGCATTAACACTACTACCAAAGGGAAAGTGCCTTTCGGAAAGAACGCGTCCTTTCGCTTTAAATACCAGTATAAAGCTCCAAAAAAAACAATGACATAGAAAAGCGACGCAAAATGCAATGTAGTTAAGGACCAACCAAATACGTTCGAAAAAATAGCGCCATTGTAAATAAAAAGTTTATGAAATATTGCTTGGTAATTTTCCAGACCAATGTTGTTGTAGCCGCGCATTAGTTCCGACTTCACATGGCCCACTTCTTGAAGCCAATAAACTTGTTCTCCAATGTAATCGTCGTCGGTTTTTAAGGTAACTTTAACAAGAGTAAGGAGATACAATGCAACGATAGGCACAACAATAAAAAACTTTAGTCGAGTTTGAAATAGTTTGTTAAACCAATTTTCATTCATTTTTTCGATAGTTTTTTAGTAAATTCTTGATCCATAAATAATAACAGCAAACGCCGTAAACCATAAAACGATAACAAGTTGCAAAAAGCGGTCGGTTATGGCAAGTTTTGTAGGGTTTTCGGTGTTATTAAACACCAATGTTTGTTGCAGAAAACGGGTAATACCCAAAACTGCAAAAAACGAAGTGGTATAAACATATTCGCTATTAAGGCGAGTAGTAATTTCGGGCGATAGAGTGTACATTATGTACGAAACTACCAGAATTGACGACATAAATATGAGTACCGAGTTTATAAATTCGAGGCTGTAACCAGCAATCGCCTTGCGGTGTGTAATTCCTGTATCAATAAAGGTAAGTAGTTCGCTGCGTCGTTTGCCAAGCGCTAAAATTAATGCTAAAAGATAAGTTATAATCCAAAGCCATTTAGATATCGTTACATCCGAAACTATACCACCTGCCAATATACGAATAAGAAAACCAATGGCGATTATATTGATATCGATAATTGCTATGTGCTTGAGCTTTAAAGAATACGCAATATTCAAAATTAGATATATTCCCATTACCAAAAGCAAATGAGGACTTGCAACAAGGTTTAGCGTAATATAAGCCGAGGCACTAATTTATAATTGCCATTCCAACAAATGCAACCAGAGGCCTTATTTTGCCCGATGTAAGGGGTCGATGCTTTTTCTCGGGATGAAGTTTGTCGTTTTCGATATCGAAAAAATCGTTGAGTATATAAACACAGCTTGTTAACATACAAAATGCTGCAAATGCAATGCTAAGGTTTATTGTGTTTGAATAATGGTCGATTGTTCCTGAAAAGAATGCTGGTAGAAAAATAAATAAATTTTTGATCCATTGCTCAGGTCGCAATAATTTGATAAAATGTTTAACCATAATAAGTTACTATTTACGTATAATTTCAATTTCTCCACCTAAACCTACCTTAATTATCTGCGAAGCTGGCTGTTTGGCTGTGTCATTCTGCCGCCAATTTACAATATAATCGACACCATTTTTTATTTCGTCGGAAATTTCGTTGAATAGTGCTGGTGAGGCTTGCCCGCTAATATTTGCCGATGTAGAAACCAAAGGCTTATTAAGTTTAGAAATTAATTTTTGGCAGAATTCGTCGCTTGTAACACGTATTCCAATAGTTTTGTCGCTACTAACAAGGTTTGTGGCTAGGTTTATTGCATCGGGGTATATAATAGTCATTGGCCTATCGTTGGTTTCGATAAGCTGCCAAGTAATTTCGGGAACTTCCTTTACATACCTTAAAATGCGGGTTTCGTTATCAACTAACACCAACATACTTTTGGTTTCCTCGCGCTGTTTTAGGGCATAAATACGTGCAACGGCTTCGCTATTAGTAGCGTCGCAACCAATTCCCCAAATGGTATCGGTAGGGTATAGAATTATTCCTCCTTTTTTAAGGATTTCGACAGCGTTCGAAATATCGGTATTCATTTTATAGATATCAGATTAGAAATTATCTAGCCCATTAAAATCGAGTGTGGCAAAGTGGTCGGCAATGGTTTCGGCACGGCGTATTTGCATAACTTCTCCGTTTTCGCGCATTAGCAGTTCGGCCGAGCGCAGTTTTCCGTTGTAGTTAAAACCCATAGCATGCCCGTGGGCTCCTGCGTCGTGTATAACTACCAAATCGCCGGCTTCCATTTCGGGTAACAAGCGATTAATGGCAAACTTGTCGTTATTCTCACATAACGAGCCAGTTACATCGTAAGGGGTTTGATGCGGCATACTACCTTTTCCCAATACGGTAATGTGATGATAAGCACCATAAAGAGCTGGACGCATTAGGTTAACCATGCATGCGTCCAATCCGGCATATTTCTTATAAGTTTGTTTTATGTGAAGCACTCTCGAAACCAAGTAACCATAAGGTCCGGTAATAACTCTACCTGTTTCGAAGAATAATTTAATTGGGGCAAGTCCATTGGCTTCAATTAAATCGGTGTAAAGCTTATATATTCCTTCGCTCATAAGGTTAAGGTCAACTGGTGTTTGCTCCGGGCGATATGGAATGCCAATACCTCCACCAAGGTTTACAAATTCGAAGCGAATGCCCAGTTTCTCAGATAGCTCCACTACCAGTTCGAATAATATCTCGGCTGTTTCCATGAAGTAGTTAACATCTAGCTCGTTAGATGCAACCATGGTGTGAATTCCGAATCGTTTTACACCTTTGTCGCGCATAATTTTATAGGCATCGAAAAGTTGCTCGCGAGTAGCACCATACTTGGCTTCCTCGGGGTGACCTATAATCATGTTACCCTCTTTTAAAGGGCCAGGATTGTATCGAAAACAGATAAGTTCGGGAATACCAGCATGTTTTTCGAGAAATGGTATGTGCGAAATGTCGTCGAGGTTAATAATTGCACCAAGTTCAATAGCCTTTTTGTATTCTTCGGCGGGAGTATCGTTGGATGTAAACATAATTTCCTCGCCACGAAGCCCAACTTTTTCGGCTAGTTTCAGTTCGGCCATCGACGAGCAATCTATTCCAAAACCTTCGTTATGTAAAATCTTCATTAGGTATGGATTGGGTGCTGCTTTTATGGCGTAATAATCCTTAAATCCAGAGTTCCAGGCAAAAGCGTTGTAAAACTTTTTTGCATTGGCGCGTATAGCCTTTTCGTCGTATATATGAAATGGCGTTGGGTAAGTTTCGGCAATCTTTTCGAGCTGTTCTTTGGTAAATGGGTGTTTCTTTCCTATCATGGTTTTTTATTTTTTGCAGGTGCAAATTTATAAATTTAGTTTGTTTTTTTACCTAATGGCATAAACTGACTTTTTGGAGTACACTCATATATTTAATATCTTTGCGCCTATACTAAAAAAGTATGCGTATATACAAGGTGTTCGTTACGAATAGTATCTTACGTCTTTTTATCTAGTATCTTACGTCTTTTTATCTAATATCTTACGACTTAAACATGGCATTAATTAACGAAAATTATTTGAAATTAAAGGCCGGATATTTGTTTCCGGAAATTGGCAGACGAGTTAGGGAATACGCACAAGCTAACCCCGATAAAAAAATTATTCGCATGGGCATTGGCGATGTAACACAGCCACTTACATCATCGATATTAAAGGCGTTTCACGCTGGTGTAGAGGAAATGGGCAATGCATCGACATTTAAAGGCTATGGACCCGAACAAGGTTACGACTTTTTGCGTGAAGCAATTGCCAAAAACGACTATCAGGCGCGTGGTGTAGATATTTCGGCCGATGATATTTTTGTTTCCGATGGGTCGAAGTGCGATACAGGTAACATACAGGAAATATTTGGGTTAGATAATAAAATTGGTATATGCGATCCTGTGTATCCTGTTTATGCTGATACCACTGTAATGTCGGGTAAAACTGGCGTTTGCAGGGAAAACGGATATTTCGATAAAATTATATATATGCCTTGTAACGAGGCTAATGGGTTTGTTCCCGACTTGCCTGCGGAACGTCCCGATTTAATATTCCTTTGTTTTCCGAATAATCCTACCGGAACTGTAGCAACAAAGGAGGTATTAAAAAAATGGGTTAATTATGCCATTGAAAACAAATCTATTATTTTGTACGATGCTGCTTATGAAGCGTTTATAACCGACGATAAAATTCCTCATTCAATTTTCGAAATTGAAGGAGCCAAGAAGGTAGCCATTGAGTTTCGAAGTTTCTCGAAAACAGCTGGCTTTACTGGTACTAGGTGTGCGTTTACGGTAATTCCTTCGGAACTAATGGCTTACGACAGCAAAGGTAATTCCCACCAGGTGAAGCCTTTATGGATGCGCCGACATACCACAAAATTCAATGGCGTTTCGTATCCAGTACAACAGGCAGCCGCTGCTATTTATACCGAACAAGGCAAAAAGGAAACTAAGGAAGTCATTAATTTTTACCTCGAAAACGCACAAATAATGATTAAAAGCCTTACTGCTGCTGGGTTTACTGTTTTTGGCGGCGTAAATGCACCTTATGTTTGGGTAAAAACGAAGAACAATATGAAATCGTGGGAGTTTTTTGATAAACTTTTAATTGAAATTAACGTTGTTGGCACGCCTGGCGCTGGGTTTGGTCCATCGGGCGAAGGGTACTTCCGTTTTTCGGCCTTTGCCGAGCGTGACAATGTCGAGGAAGCTATGCAAAGAATAACAAAATTATTCGCCAAATAATATTCTATGAGTATCGGGTGTTATACCTAAAATTCGTTTTTGTAACTGGCACAGGCAATTAATAATCTGTCAAACAGTTTTTCGCCAAAATATCTTCTATTATACCCCATGCTAAGCGGCATTTGCAATGCCGCTTGAAACACTTGCAAATTTGCAATTTGCATTCAATTATATGTTCTCCATATTCTTTCGACCAAAATAATTGATAACAAACCTTCTGCATCTGCATAATTTCTTGCACTCGA
>JANYAP010000027.1 GCA_025361285.1 Bacteroidales bacterium
TGGACTGTCCGCACGTAATCCATAATTTTCAAAGAACTTGTCGAAATGCTGTCTTATGTCTAAATTCGGTAGTCCGAATCACGATGGACAGTCCGCAGCCGACTTTCTATTTATTGTAACTGCTCTATTGTGAATCCTTGAAATGGCGCACAACGGTCGGCGGTATGAAACGTAGCGGACTATACATATTTCACTTTTTTGCACCCCATTTCTTTATATGCGCCTATTTATAAGCTTTTATTGTTGTACCAATTTTAATTATTTGACGAAAAATGCAAGAAAATGAATAAATAGTTGTACCCATTGTTGTACCGTATTGTATTATTTTGTAATTTTAATGCAAATTAATGAATATGGCAACTGTAAAAGTTCTTCTCCGTCCAAGTAAGTTAAACGATAAAGGTTTAGCTCCACTCTATTTGCGAATTATAAAAGACCGAAAAGCAAAATTCATATCCCTGAGCATTTACATCAAGCCCAGTGAATGGAACGAGGAAGCTGGCAAGGTGCGTAAATCGCACCCTAATTCCGCTCGTATGAATGCGATGATTGCCCAACGCATTGCAGATGCCGAAGGCGTAGCAGTTGAAATGGAAACAAAATCAAAAACCATTAGTTCGCACAAAATTAAAGAGAAAATTCTCGGCACCGCCCCTGTCGATTTCTTCCCATTTGCCGATAAGCACATAAAATTCTTAGAAAAAGAAGGCATCATTGGCTCATACAAACAGTATTTGTCGGTAATCGAAAAACTAAAAAAATACTGCAATAATAAACCTCTGTATTTCGACGATATAACCGTTTCCTTCTTACAAGATTACGAAGAACATCTACGAACTGAATACAACAACAGACAAAACACTATTCACGGCAATCTTAAAATTATTCGCAAGCTTATTAATGATGCTATCCGTTTGGACATTCTTACGCACAACGACAACCCTTTTTACAAGTTTCAAATGAAACTCGAAAAAACAACACGCGAGTTTTTAACCGAAGATGAACTTCGTAAGTTCGAAAGCATAAATCTATCGGACAACTTTAAAACGCAACTTTACCGAGATATGTACATTTTTGCATTATATACAGGCGGCTTGCGAATATCCGATTTACTGCTATTAAAATGGGCTAATTTTGATGGCGAAAGGGTGCAGGTGAAAATGCGTAAAACTAAAACCATGGTAACCGTTAAATTACCAAACAAGGCCATTGAAATACTTTTTGCATACAAACAAGAAAACAATACGCCCGAACATTACGTTTTCCCGATACTAAGCCATTTAGAAGATTATTCAGACCCCAAAGTAATGCACAGCAAACTTACTTCGGCAGTAAACGCTATCGATAAAAAACTAAAAGTTATCGGCGAGAAGGCAGGGATAGCAAAACGATTTAGTTTCCACACCTCACGCCACACCTTTGCAACGTGGGCACTTCGCAAAGGTATTCGTATAGAATACGTCTCCAAACTTTTAGGGCATGCCAACATTAAAGAAACTCAGATTTATGCCAAAATCGTAAACGAGGAACTCGACAAAGCAATGGATGTTTTCAACGATTGAGAAATAAGTTTGTGTTTAAATATCATATTATCATTTCGCTACAACATGCTATATTTCAATTAATTACATTACAACCCTGTGTTTACTTATGGTTAGATTGTTTAACACTAACTACTCATTGATATACAGCTTATTCGCTCATTGTTAATATCTTACTTCATTTATTTATCAACAATTATAGTTCAACTGGGTGCAAAATAATACTTTTCAATTTACGTTTTGTAAATCTCAAAACATTAATTATTAAACAAATATGTTTTCAATGCACCCAATACTAAAAATGAATGCCAATTATTACATAATTGTATTGATTTATTGGGTGTTACCTAAAACCACTAACACCCCAAACTATGTTGAACATTTTATTAAACGCCCATTCCGTAACTTTTTCGGAACATCCTGTTACCGATTTTACTTGTCGCGAATCGCACAAATTCGACATAACCTCAACCAGTACAGCCTTTGCGCCAAATTTCATTACCGATGGTGCTTTTAATATGCTGCATTACTGTATTGCCTTACTGAATAAAGCTTGGTCGCTGCCTCAGTCCGAGCTTTCGGACTTTCTCAATTACCAATGCAAGCAAATTAACGAGCCGTTTTGTTGGCTCAATAAGTTCGAAAAGCTTATAAGCCTAAACGAAGATTTACTGGAACAGTTCAAGCCGAAAACTCGGATTACTAAGCTTTACACGCTACTGCACAGCAAACGCGAAAAAGTTCAAGCGGATAGGTCTTATAGCAAAAACGAGGGTGCGCAAGTGGTTAAAGAGCCTGAAACTCAGTTCGATTTTAAAAATGTACAGTCCGAACTGGCAAAGCTTGCCTCATTTACCGACAAATGTATTTACCTCATCGACCGAAAAACCGAATATTTACAAACCGACCATGTGTTTATTCGTAAAACCGCCAAACCTTTTGATGTTTTATGCGACCTCGAAATGGAAAAACTCGAAACGCAAAACCAACTTATAAAACAAGTTGATAGTAAAAACCATGCTACAAAAATGCCATCAAAAAACGACAAGGTGCAAATAAACGGTAATTTGAATGTGCTAGTCGATGCATTTTATCAAATGCTCTACGAATACCCTGTTAATGGAAAGCCGTTTATTTCGTGCCCTCAATCGAAAATAGTGGATATAATCGTCAATAATTTTCTCGATAAGGATAACCGCGAAATATCGGAAAGCACCGTTCGCACGATTTTGTCGGAAGGCAAATCGGAAAAGCGACCAAAGCATGACAAACGAATTATCATAAACGCTTAATTACAAAAGGTCACACAAGGTCAAAAAAAGAGTTTTTTGACCTTTTTAGTGTTGATATTCAACATTATACAGCCAACAATTTACAAAAAGGTCAAAAAATATATTGCATTTTTCCACTTTTTCACGACCAGAAATATTGCACAAAATTCAATACCTCCATTGTTTCAGTTTATTACAATAAAAACGGTCAAATGTGACCCTTTTTGACCGTTTTGACTTTTTTATTTCCTTTTTATTTGCATCGTTAAACTTTTAAAACGATGTATATGGAAGCAATCATTCTTTCTAACGACCAGTATCAGGCGCTTTTCACTCGCCTCGAAGACATTTCGAAAAACATGGCTAACAAGGGCAACAACCCCGACGAGTTCGTGGACAATAACGACTTTCTGCAACTGATGAAAGTGAGCAAACGCACAGCGCAATCGTGGCGCGACGAAGGTAAAATTGCCTTCTCGCAAATTGGCGGCAAAATCTATTATCGCATGACCGACATTCACGAGCTACTCAAACAGCATTACAACCACGCTTTTGCTCCCAACTTTAAAAACAAATCAGTTCGCAAACTTTAACACCTATGGTTATGGCAATAGTAAGTTTCTTTAAAAATTTCAGCAATCCTGTGGCCGATAAACCCCTTAACGATGTTTTAAACGCCATCGGTTCGGGTATGTGGAAGCATCAAATCGAAAAGCTTCGCGAAAGCCTTAAAAGTGGTAACAACAGCACTTTCGAGCAACTCAAAAAGTCGCTTCCTGCATTTACCCCATCGGGGCAGTTTAGCGGAGGCCGTAAATTGGAGTTTCTGCAAGTATATTCGGGCTTTGTAGTTCTTGATATCGACAAGCTTCTCGAAAACCAGCTTCAGCAAGCAAAGCAATTAGTCGTTAAATCCGACTATTGCTACGCTTGTTTTATCAGCCCAAGCGGAAAGGGTTTGAAGATATTGGTAAAAGTAAATTCCGCCAAGGAGCACCACAAAACAGCCTTTTTGCAATTGCAAACACATTTCGAAACGTTGTTAAACGTGGTAATCGACAAATCGGGCAAAGACATAACACGCCTATGTTTCGTGTCGCACGACCCCAATATTTTCATCAATGAAAATGCCGTTGTGTTCCCAATCGTAGAGACGCAATGCCTTGCGTCTCCTTATATTGCGCCCATTACATCGCCCAAAAACACACCCCAAAAAAACATCGATAATGTTTTTAATAATGCCGTCCGTTTCACCGAACAAAAAGAAAATTTCACCACTGGCAACCGCAACAATTTTGTGTTTCTGTTAGCCAACAACCTCAACCGTAAAGGCGTTTCCGAAAGCGAAGCCCTAAGCTTCATTCAGCGCAACTACAATTACAACGAACCCGAAGTAAAAGACACCGTTAAAAGTGCCTACGAGCATTTTAACGAACACTCCAAGTTATCCCTCCTTTCTAAGGAGGGACAAATGGAGGTTATAAAACAAAAATCCTTCAACGCCAACAAATTCGTTCTCGCACAAGAGTACATCAAAAAGCATTTTGTTATCCGCCGCAACATTGTAACCCAAGAATACGAGTGTCGCGACATTTACAAAACCGAGTTCGAGAGCATGAACGAAAACAACATATTCATAAAAATGCAAATCTCTGGCTTAAACCTCAGCATTAACAACTTGTTAGCGCTACTAAAATCCGATTTTATCGAAGCATACAACCCATTTACTGCCTATTTCGACAATCTGCCAATATGGGACACCAAAACCGATTACATTTCGTATTTGGCAAGTTTCGTAAAAACAGCCGACCGTCAACGTTTCGATGCTCATTTCAAAAAATGGTTGGTTCGTGTGGTTGCCTGTGCCTTAGTCGATGGTATTTTC
>JANYAP010000075.1 GCA_025361285.1 Bacteroidales bacterium
CCTTCCATTCCAAAGTAAGCCAATTAAATTGGCCATTAATATAATCGTTTGAATAGCTATTATCTTCAAAAAGCTGGGTAGGTTTGCCTATTGAGCCATAAATATGGCAGGTAATTTCGAATACAGTATTGGGAGTGATGAATTGAACTGGTTTAGCCAAGGGTAAAATAGTTCCTTCTTTTACAAACAAAGGGATTTGGTCGAGCGACATTTCGATATCGTACCTTTTGTTGCCTTCGTATTTTTGGTTGGTATTAAAATCATACCAAATACCTGCAGGGAAATATACGCTTCGTTTGCTTGCACCATCTAAAAAAGGGGACGCCAATAAGTTTTCTCCCATCATGTATTCATCATCGATGCGGTAAACGGCAGTATCAGCAGGATAATCGACAACCAAGGCGCGAAAGGGTGGAATGCCCTGAAAATGATATGTAGCAAAGGCAGAATATAAGTAGGGTATCAAGCTCATACGCAATTCGGCAAGTTTGCGTATTTTCGATTCCAGTTCCTTTGCATTGGGCAAAAACTCATCACGGTTATTTTTCTCGTAATCGTATTGCAGCCATGGAGGATTGCTCAAATACCATGAGTTAAACATCAATTGAGCCGACATTAAACCACTTTGCGCGCGGCGGATAAGATCGGCATCCGACTTGGTTTCTCGTATTTCGGGCGACCATAGCAGGCCACAGAATCCGGCATTCGGTATCATGCGCACAAAATCTCGGTGCTCGTACATATCGCTGTAAAGTGATGCAGGATAGGGCGATGCAAATGCCCCAGAGGAGCGAACATCGAAGTAAGTACGTTTATTGTTTCGCTTATAAATGCTAAGAAGCGATTTTTGGTACAATAAGCCAAACAATTGGTGCATCTGCTCTCCATCAATGCCTGACGGGAATTGCGCCAATTCAGGAAAACTCCATTGGGCAGCGGCATCTTTGTAATCGGCAGCATCGCACTCATCGAGTTTAAAGGCTGTAATACCTTTGTTAAGGAATGTTTTTTCGTGATAGTCGCCAAATATTCTACTAGCTTCGGCGTCAACAAAATCGGGTACTAATCCTTTCCATACCGAAAAATCGCATGCTTTATGTTTTAATGGGTCGAAGAGTGGCGAGGTTGGAAATACGTAGGCATGTTCCCACAGATTGAGTTTGAAACCCATACTATCCATACGGTTAATAAACAGGTCGGGATTAGGGAATAGTGATGGTTTCCAAACATAAGAGCACGAGTAGGCAACCGAATGCCAACCGGGTTCGAGGCCAAACATATCGCATGGGATGTTGTTTTTACGGAAATAGCTGGCTAAAGTAATCGCTCTATTATCAGTAAAATCGCCTTTACCACGGTATTTTACACCCAATCCCCAGGTTGGCAACATACAACCACCACCCGAATATAAATTGTAGCGCTGAATGGCTTCTTTCATGCTGGGGCCTTCAAAAACCAATATTTCCATACCTTGTTCCGATGGCACTTCAATAATCATACTGTTCGATGGTTTTTCCAGCGGTTTGTATAAATCGAGGGTAGATGAGGCTACATTGGTATTTCCACCTTCTTTAAGGTTAACACTTTCGGTGGCCTTGCGCATAGTGCCGCAATAAAATGTGGCATAGCGCGAGGTATTTACCAACACCGCATATCCCTTGGTGGAAACATAGTAAGGCATTGGGGCGTGCGAAAAACCCACATTGCCCGTTATAAGGCTGTTTACCCGAATTTCTCGGCGCAAGCCCCGTTGCTGGAATGTATTTACCTGCAAACCAAAACCGTAAATTTCTTCGGCTTCGTCCATTGTCAATTCAGCCACACAACCCCGCTTGGTGGTTTTAAACCTTATACCTGCTAGGTCGAATGGTGGTAAGTCGCTGTTATTAAGCTTGTTCATAGCAGCCAAAGCGGGTGCTTCCTTAAAATCGGAAGGTTTAAACTTTTCGGGAGTGCCATAAGTAACTTTCCAAACGCCCGGTGCAATTTTTTCGATGGTTTGGGCATTAAGGCATAATTGAGCCAACAATAAGCTAAACCCAACAAGCAAGAACATTCTTTTCATTTTTTCAAGTTATTTTAATTGTGGCTTTTGTGGTTTCTCTTTTACAATTAAATGTATATAGGATAAACAAAGTTACTGTTTACCTTTCTACTTCTAAAAACAACACTTCGGCTGGTTTTAACCTAATGTTGAATAAAGTGCTTTTGCTAAAATTTCCATCCTTGCGCATGTTTTTTAGAGAAATTTTCTTTTGCGAAACAATATTGGTTTCCTGATATTTGTCGGTATGGTTGAGTAGGATAATGATTTCGGCTGTAGCATTCTTTTTATGATAAAACTCCACAAACTTCGAATCAATGTCAATATCCTGAACAGGTTTCAACACCGAATAAAGCTTATATGATTCATCGCTATTCCAGGGATTGTATGTGTCGCAAAGCGATTCTTCTAAATTTAAACGAGTGTAATAATAGTTGCCTTTACCTACCTGAGTTTTAAAATATACACCATCGCCTTTTTCATTCATACTATGGTTGGCGCAATCGGGACAAGTTTTAAGCAAGGTTTCGTAATTCCACGACCAATTCATTTGCGCCATTTTCAAGTGACCAGCTACAGAAAATTTTTCCAATAGGTTTAAATTGGCAATGTGTTTATTAATAAGCAGCTCCGTTGGCAACTCTATGTTGGTATTTACCTCTTGGTTCACATTTATATTGGGTGCCAAATCGTTATAATACGACTGATACACTGTGCCACCCGATTGCAGATAATTGCTTACATTTTTTCGGTTTTCGGGTTTTATGGAGAACCCCGGTATAATAACAAAAGAAGCATCCGCAGGTACTATGTCATTTTCTTGCAAAAACCTGACATCTACATGGTTTTGCTTAGCCAACACATAAGCGTTTATACACTTACGAAAATAATTGTTAAATGAAATGGTTTCAGGAGCAAAAATATAGCAAACAGGCAGTTGGTCGGTCCAATTTAAACCCAATTTGGCTGCAAAACCGATGCAGCTTTTAAATGCTTCTGCCACAGGGAATTTATTGTTTTTCGCATCCAATAATCCCATCTGGTATTCGAGTGGATCGAATTTGCCTTTGCCCACAAATTCACGTCCATCCATGGCGGGCTTTACCCTAAATGCTGTATCAATATTGTGCGAGCACCACCAAACAAAGCCGGCAGCACCTTCGGCCCAGCAACTAAAATATGATAGTTCGAGATACCTGGCGCGTTGCTCTTGAGTCATCCAATCGCCAGAAACACCGGTTTCCTGCATTAAAACTGGCTTGCCAGCCATTTTTGCCCAGGCAACCATCAGGTTGGTGCTATAGGTGGTGCGCAGGCCAAACCAGGGGTCGTCGGCAATAGTAGCATGAAAGTAAGAATAAGAATGAGCTGACATGTAATCGCAGGCTGGAGCAATGTTTTCAACAGGGAAAAACTCATCGTACCCTGTTCCTATACCATTAGTAACCAAACGGTCAGGATCGCCAGCTTTAAAGGCTTTGTACATGGTGGCCATCCATAATTTCGTTTGCCCGGGAGTAGCAGAAAAACCTCCAACCGCCTTTAAGGCATTAATTTCGTTGCCAAAGTCGTAGCTGTGCACATAAGGATTGGTGCTCAATGTTTTTGAGATGGTGGTTACCATATTTGCCGTAGCCTTAATTTCATCGGCATTGGTAAACATGTTTTTGTCAATCCATTTTGGCGTAAAAATTCCGCCGCACAACCAACCCGATAATAAACTGGGCTGAACCATAATGTAGCGCTTTCCGGCAATAGTAACCAATTCATTCAGTCGGTCAATTTTTTGCTGGTCGAACTTGTCTTTTTCGCGCTGGGTCAAATACCACAAAGGCATAAACCTGATAAAATCGAGGCCAATGCTATGGAGCGAATCCATGTCCTGCTCTACGGCTTTGGCATTCCAGTTGTCGAGTATCTGGAACCAGCCAGTTGAGGGCGAATAATTGGCGCCATTGATAAAAGTTGGCTTGCCGTTAACAAGCAGGTATTTTTTTTCAATCTCACTACGCTTTTGACCACTGGCAAAGCTTGTCAAAAATAGAAATACCAGAAAAGTTAGATTTTGTTTTCCCAATTTCATATTGATTATATTAATCCACATTAATAATTTCCTAAGCTTTAGTTCGAGTAGTTGTTTTTCCATCCAACATCGTAATTTTTTATTGTTTTCGTGTAAAAACACGGGTATCAAATGGTTCAAGAACTATTTTGCCTTTTACCGTTTGGTTTGAAATTTGGTCTTCCATTCCATCGGGGACCGTAACCGCTTGAGGAAAACTGGTGTAATTCAGGATAAAAATGTATTCCAGTTTATCCTTTGTCCTGCTCATCACATCAACACCCGCAGGCACTTTAAGGATTGGTTTTATTTGAAATTTAACCGCAAGCAACTTGGTCAGATGCGCGTAAAAACTGGGGTTATCAGAGTCGGTACCAACATAAACTACAGCTCCGTTTTTATAGTAATTTAGTGTTACAGTGGGCTTTCCGGATAATTCGCCTCCTGAGGCATACGCTAGTGGTTTCGCACCGTTTAATTCAAGTAGCTCGATAATGGACAAAGGCTCGTATTCACAGTTGTCGTCTGGAAAAATAATCCCAAATTTCTGGTTAATCATCTGATTACCTTTGCCCGAGATGAGGTTTCCGGACATGCTGCTTTTGGATGAAACGGCAGGAATGCTTATTCCTGCAATATCACGAAACAGACCGGGAGCAAGTATTTGCCTGAATTGATTTAGCGTATCTTTTGTACCGCATTGTTTATTGACAATAAGTATACCACCATTGGCAACGAAGTTTTCAAGCTTATTAAACGTCCTTTCCGAAAGCATTTTCAGACCTGGGATGGCTACTATCTTATAACTGCTCAATTCACTGGTCTCAGGAATAACATCAATGTTTCGACCAAATTCCTTTAATGCTTTGTAGTATCGTTCGGCTTCGATATCGTAACCCAACTGGTTACGTTGCCAAAATCCTTGTTCCCACTGGTTTTGATAGGAATAAACCAACGCGATGTCCGAAATTGTTTTCGCATCTTTCAATTTAGGGGATAAGACTGCCATTTCTTCTTTCATCCTGATATACTGCTCTTTTGATAGACCAAACGAGCCATCGTTCTGTAAAATTGACTCATAACCCTGTTCCTGACCAACGGTAGGCGAACGCCATTCAAAATAAATATTGCCGATTGAACCGTGGGCCAGATCTATCCATGCAAGAGTCCGTAAAGCGGCAGTTGAGGCATGGGCTGCTACCTGAGTTTGCCGTTCAGCAATAAAAAATTTCTGTTTGGAGGTTGCGCACCGGGCAATGTCATCATTTAAGCCAATAGTGAACAAATCACGGTAATCGCATAATCCTGGAGTTTTACTGTAATTGTCCCAGCCTGTGGCGTCGAGGTATTTTGCGCCTGCCTCAAATGGATCAACTGACCAGTAAAGATTGGGCCAATTG
Organism: Bacteroidales bacterium; assembly: GCA_025361285.1. Classification (GTDB taxonomy): domain Bacteria; phylum Bacteroidota; class Bacteroidia; order Bacteroidales; family JAAUTT01; genus JAAUTT01. The sequence continues at coordinate 5,507 of JANYAP010000075.1, forward strand.
GTAAATATAAAACGATTGGCAATGTGTTTACGCAGAATTTCGCTTTGAATGTATAAATGACTGGAAAAAGCGTCGGAAAAAAATCTCCTGTAATCCAGCAACTGTCCTGGATTCCATCCGCCATCGCCATTGTTTACCGGAAATTCAATTTGATCCCAGCCAGAGTAGTTTAAATTCCAGAATACCCCGCCCCACGATTTATTTAGGTTGTCCAAGGTCCGATACTTGTTTTTCAGCCATATTTTGAATGATTCGAGCGATACCTGATCAAATAATTCGAAAGGATAACCTGGTTCGTTATCCAGTTGCCAGCCAATAATATCGGGGTTTTGACCAAAATGAACGGCCATTTCAGTTGTTATACGCTTTGACGCTTTGATATATTCTTTGCTGTTAACATTATAGCCCTTTCGGCCACCTAGGGTAAAGTTTCCTTTGCTGTTTGCGCCAAGTACTTCAGGATATTTCTCGTGTAACCATGGCGGCACATTGGCAGTTGGTGTGCACAAAATAGTCTTTATTCCATACTTTGCCGCCAGCGCTATGGCGTCGTCCATCCATGCAAATTTAAATTTACCTTCCTGTGGTTCGAATAGCGCCCATGCAAATTCACCCATTCGTACCGTATTGAACCCCAGTTCCTGCATTTTCTTGAAGTCAATTTCCCATTCGCTGCGTGGCCACTGTTCCGGATAATAGGAACTGCCGGTCATAAACTCGTCAGGAAAACTGACCGTGTTCGTTTTAATATTTTGCATTTTCAGGGGTTGGTCTACGCATTTATTTTTAAAACTATCCTGCCTGCAGGAAGAAATCACGATTAATGCGGGAAACAATATGATACAGCTTAATTTAAGTTTCATATACTTGTATTAAAAAAATAGTCGAAAATTGATGTCAATTATTTGTCGAAGATAGTTTGTTGTCTAGATTGGCTAATATTCCTTCCAGATCCTGAAGTACATGTTAGTGTTCCCTCCGTAAATGGTGTTTTCATAGAAGCCACGTGTAAAATTGTTGATTTTTTCAGAAGCTCTATATAATTGTCATTTTCTTTGACAACCGTGTTTGTTTGCCGTCAATACAAATAACATAAAAACCTGGTTTTATGGCCTCTCCAAGCAGCAATTCTATTATATTACTCGTTTCGATACTTTTTGTATATACCTTTATACCCAGGGTATTGAAAATTGAAACAACAAGCTGTTTGTCGCTTTTTATATTTTTCAAAAGTATGTTCAGTTTCCCGTTTGCCGCAACAGGATCGGGGAAAACGGAAAAACTTTCATCGTTAGAATGAAGGTTAGCTACGCTGCTTGGTTCCTGCACTACAATAGTGCAATAAGCAATTTTTGTTCCCGACAAGGTTTCAACGGTTGCAGAAACCCTAGTTTCTCCTTTCTTTTTTCCAATAACCAGCCCATCAGTGGTAATAATGGCAAATACTCTATTTTCTGATTTCCATGTAACCGATTGAATGGGTGCATTGGCTGGGAAAAAACTGAGCTTAAGTTGTATAGAGTCTTTAATATTTAAGGTGTCGGCAGTATAATTTAATTTGATGCTATCGAGTGTTAAGGTTTTAAAGTCCCATTCAAACATAAGGTTTGTATCGCCCACACCATCAAAACTAATGTCTTTTTTAAACTCATTATCTAAAAATATTTTACCAGTGCCACCCCATCCTCTTTTTATTGAGAAAAATTTTATGGCCATACCTGCAAAAGTATACTGAGCGTATGCTCCAGGGCTATTTGATTCGAACCAGCCACCGCCATGTAAAGTAAATCCATTTGACGTAATTCCCGGATTGTTGTATTTAATTGTATCCCATGAGGCGCCATTGTATGAAACAAATGTTCCAAAATAATTCCAATCAGCCGTTACTTCCAATTTAATTGTGTGTGTTTCTGACGCATTACCTTTTACCGTCACATTACATACACCCGTTTTTTTACCATCTACCGAAGTGGCTGTAATGGTTGTATTTCCTGTAGATTTTGCCGTTACCAGCCCATTTTCATCAACGCTTGCAATGGTGGTATCGCCCGATTTCCATTCAACATTTTTATTAAACGCGTCAAGGGGTAGTATTGAATATGTTAATTTTGCAGTTTTATTATCAATAGTATCAAGTATCAATGACGTTGGGCTAACCACTACAGCACTTACTGGAATTTCTATAACCGTAAGGGTTGTATTGGCTTCAAAACTACCATCCTCGGTAATGGCGCTTATTTTAACGGTACCGGCCTTGAGTGCAGTTACAACACCATTATATACTGTGGCTATAGTATTGTCGGCAGAAAGCCAAGTAACCGTTTTGTTGGTTGCTTCCACAGGTTGAATTTCATAATTTAACTGCTTGTTTTTACCTTTTACCAATGTTAAAAGGGGCATGGTGGTTATGCCCGAAACACTTACTGGTATTACCGTTTCGGGTATTAGTTCAACCATCATTAATTGATCGGGGACATTTAATGCAATTGAATATTGGTCAGTAAATGCCTTATAAGGTGTTAAACCATTACCTATTGGCCAAGGAGCAGGTTGGTAACATTTTACAGTTTTTATATATGATGGAATTGTAAGTGTGAGATTGCGGTCGGGGTTTACAATATCGTTTTTGCCGGTTATTTCCTGCCAAACAGCAAGGTAAAAAATTCCGTTTGATTTTTGGAATAATACATGATGGATATTCGTCAGGTTACCTTCAAGTTTATAGCTTAAAGTGTCGGGGGCAAAATTAGCACCTTTCTCGGTTAGCAATTTAATGGTGTTTTGCAAAGCGCTGTAAGCAGGTTTTTCGCTGCAGTCGTTGCGGAGTATTCCATAATTTGCTTCGTGAGATGGGTTATCTAATTCGTCAATAAATTCATATTGAAACACTTTGTTCATATTCTTTTTATATAGATAATACATGAACATGCGAGGCTCGTATTTGGCTACTTCTGCTTCGGAATGTTCATCCTGACTGAAACCGGTTTCGGTCATAGTAATTGGTCCACCATTGGGGTAATTATTATTAAATACATAGCCATAGATTAAGTTGTAGAATGCTTCATTGCCGGGATATGCATGATAATAATGTATATTGCCTATGTCTGAAAACGCTTCCATATTACCAGTCTCGCTGTATCCACTGCCGCCATTCGATGGCCCAAGTACCTTCACATGGTTCCAATCTGGATCTGATTTAATTTTCTTGTATAATGCTTCCTGGGTCTGGCGTGTTTTTTCGGGCCATCCCGCGGCAGCAAATTGGTCGGGTTCGTTTACCCCTTCAAAGCCATAAAACATCTGGGTTCCTAACTGTTGTTTAATCTCATTGAGCATCGGGGCAACCATCCCCGAATCCATTTCACTTACATCTATAATGCCAGCAAGTGATTTTATTCCATACCGATCGTACACAATCTTTGAGCTTTCATCTGCAAGGCTGCGAATATATCTGATACCCAACTCGTTTAATTTGTAGACCACAGAATCGAAGTTCTTTACATAAGGTGTGGCTAACATATTAAAATGGGTGTTGAAGCCAATGCGCTCAACAAAATCGTCTGATTTTATTGCGGTGGTTTGTGAAAAAAGTGGCTTTGAAAAACAAAGTGTTAGAAGGATCAAGAATTTTAATAATAAGTTTTTCATAGAAAAGTGAATTAAGATACGAAAATAAATAGTTATAAACTATTATGATGTAAATTGTTTAATAATATATGTCAATATTTCTTTTACAAGACAAGCGTTTTAACAACAACACTAATCCTGATTTTAGAGATCAGAATCTTTATCAATTGGTTGCATTAAATAACTTGTCGTCGAGCTTGGTTTTTATCCCCCCCGGACCTCTAAAGTTAACGTTAATATTCCCTCCGTACAAGGCATTGAAATATGGTATATATACTTTGTGGAATCCTTTCTGTAAACCAACCTGAACAGATTTTTCAATTGTGCTGTGCATCCCGTCGATGTTAATCAGTTCAGTGCCATCAATATATAATTTCGAACCGTCGTCAGCGCTTAACCAAAAAGTATATATTCCGTCTTTGGGAGCAAAGTACCAGGCATTGAACTCAAATCCATAAAACTGCGGGATTTTAGCTTCGTTTAAATTAAAGGTAGATAGCACGCCATTACTTTGAGGAACAAGTTTCGAAAAATCGGGCAGGCTGTCCCATTTTGCCTCGTAATATTTAAAGCTTATGCCCAGGACGGTATTTTTAACCTTGCCAACCGAAGGCATAATTTCGTTGGTTGTAACAAAATTGGCCGTAACAATCTCGCTCGTGCGGTTATCGTTTGTTAAGATCATACACTTAAATGTCAGGTCTTTATCTACTTTAAGAAATTTATTAAAGACCGAAGATTGTGCAGTTGGGTTCGTTCCATCGGTAGTATAAACAATTTTATCAAAGCGTTTTTGTAAATTGGGGTTTACTTGTATAAAAATACTGTCGCCCATTAATATCTTCCCGCTTTCATTTAAAACAACCGGAGGTTCAACGTAGGCGCTGTTCCACTCGTTGATGGTAAATAGGGTCAAATCATTTTTTATGTCATCTACTGGCTTTTCTGGTTGAAACAAAAGGTTTATCGTTTGCCCCGGTAAAATATCGAAGTAGTTTTCAGTAAAATGACCTTTGATTTTATTGGATGTCAGACAAACACTTTTAACCAACCCAGCACTCGAAATGCTGATATTAAAATCAGCGCCCTGTCTGGCTATCTTTATTTCAGGTTTTGTATCGGCAAGTTTTAGTTCTTTTGGTTTGGCAAAATAATAATTGCCCGAAGCAATTTCATGCCCATTTTCACCGAGTACGGCGTTTAGCACAATGGTGGTTTTGTCCAGCCCTTTTAGTAACTCAGCTTCGTCAACCTCAAAAAATTTATTGCTTGAATTTTTTGGTATTTCAACACTTATTTCTTTCGAATACAATTGCTTGCCTTTGAAGTCTTCCATCACTATTTTTAAATCGGCCTTTATAGGTTCAAGCCTGTCGGAAACTACATAAAACCCAACTTTGCCTTCTTTTGCATAAGTTGAAAGCAGTACTTCAGAAAAAGCTTTTTTGGCATAATAATGCGGTGCTTTCCAGTTTCCGTAATAATCTATGCCCGACCATGAAATGCAGGGCCACACGTCGTTCAATTGCCAGTAAATTGAGCCCATGCAATAGGGCATATTCCTTCGGTGGGCCTCTATGCCGGTTTTAACCGCTTCGGCATGTATCAACTGGCTTAAATTGACAATGGTTTCGATATTCAAAGGGAAATGGTAATATTCGTCAACTATCGATTTTATTTTTTCATTTCCTCTAGGGCTTTTCTGATGTGAAAGAATTGCGTCGGAAAGAAAATCGGGGCTTTCCTCTCCTGTAAAGTTTCTTACTGTTTTAATATCGGGGAAGCTGACAAAACCATACTCTGAAACAAAGCGGGGTATTACTTCATTGTACCGGTTAAAATCTGTTGTTTCGAACCAAACATCCCAATAATGCCTGTCGCCTGAATTATTGTTTTGCACAACATATTTTTCGGCCATTGGCGACGATCCCCAGAATAAGCGTTGGCTGTCGTATTTATCAACCGCACCAGCTAATACTTTATAAAATAAATCGTCATAACCTTTTCGCAATTTGGCCACATCCTGTTTGTCGGCATATAATCCGTCAAGTTTATTTTTGTCGGTAATCCAGAAAAATTCCGATTCGTTGTTTCCACACCACAGCGCGATGCAGGGATGATTCCTCAAGCGTTTCACATTTTCTTCGGCTTCCGCTTCCACATTGTCTAAAAACTCCTGATCGCCCGGATACAGGGAACATGCGAACATAAAATCCTGCCAAACCAATATTCCGTTTTCATCGCAAAGGTCATACAAGATATCGTTTTCGTAAAAACCGCCCCCCCAAACCCTTATCATGTTCATGTGTGCTTCTGCCGCGCTTTTTATAATTTTCTTGTAATGTTCAGGAGCCACGCGCGCAGCAAACTGATCGTTTGGCACATAGTCCGATCCTTTCATAAATACCGGAACCCCATTAAGTTCAACATAAAAAGTGGTGCCGGCAGCGTCGGGCTTTCGTACGATCTGAAGTGTGCGAACGCCAATGTTTTCGGTTTTGTTATCGATGATCTGGTCATTAAGTTTTACCAGAGCTTTTAGAGCGTACAAATAGGGGTCGCCCAGTCCATTTGTCCACCACAATTTCGGGTTTTTGATTGAAAATTCCACAGGTATTCTGTTGATTCCCTTTGCTAATTCAACCTCTTTTGAAGCTAAAAGTAGATTTGATTTTGTATCAACAACTTCAAAAGTTACTTTCTTCGCCGCGTTTGATTGAATTTCGAACTTAGCCGAGAAATTGGCAACTTCCTTTTTAACTTCCTTTTGGACATATTGTATGTTTTCAATTTTCGCATCGTTCCATGTACGCAAAATTACCGGTCGCCAAATGCCACTGGTTACAATTCTAGGAGTTAAGTCCCAGCCGAAATGGTAACCAGGCTTTCGCACATAAACACTTACTTGTTTGTTGCCAACTCCTCCAAATGTAGGTTTATCATTATCCACAACAGGAATCCGGTATCCATTGCTATCGTATTTTTGCACTGCCATTTTTATTGGCGAGTTGAAATAAACCCGTAAGTTATTTTTTCCGCTTTTCAATAGTTTCCGGCATTCGTATTTCCACCCGCGGAACATGTTCGAGGCTTTAATAATCAGTTGATTGTTCAGATAAACATCGGCGTAGGTGTCCAAGCCTTTGAACTCAAGTTCAATGTTTTGATATGCCAACTGGTTGTCGGTTATTTCAAACTCCGTTTTATATTCCCAATCTTCTTTATCAACCCATTGTATATCTTTTTCAATTGTTCCCAAAAACGGGTCGGCGATTATTTTGTGGGCTTGCAAATCGGTGTGCACATTGCCCGGCACTTGGGCCAGATACCATTCAGTTTTGCCCACCTGGTGGAATTGCCAGTTTTGATGAATGGTTTGTTCTTGTTTGGCATTTTGCGCGTTTGCACAAATACACGACACAAATACAATTAGGGATGTTAGTTTTTGCATATTGCTTTTTTATTAATTGATTGTTTGACTATTTGTAAATTCTTAAAATGAATAAATATCTCGTTTTTAATTAAAATGTGTATTGAAACCAATGCGCTCAACAAAGTCGTCGGATTTTATTGCGGTGGTTTGCGAAAAGCCCACCGCAGATAAAAGTAGTAACAAGTAGAAAGGGAAAGTCAATATTAAATTTCTCATAGCTTTTCTCATTTAATTAAAAATTTGAAATATACACAAAACCCTGTCAGTACTTAACCGACAGGGTAATATTTTGCCGCTATTTCAGGTTTTAAAGCCTGAAATATTGCTTATTTTATTATCAACTTGGAGTTATACTTCTCTTTTCCCTGGCTGACAGATAAGATATAAAAGCCTTTCGGGAAATCGGTAGTGCTTATTTTCATCGATACCGCAGTTTCGGATGCTTCATAAACTTTTTTACCTATCAGGTCAACAATCATAACATTGGCAAGTTCTGGATTTTGGCTGTTTGTAAAATCGATGTTTACAAAATCGCTTGCAGGGTTGGGGTAAACCTTGATTGGCGTACCTGAAAGATTTTCTACATCTGTTTCAATCTGAACAGATTTTGCAGTACCTACCAAGGTTGCCGCCTGAATGGTTACATTACCAGTGCCCGATGCCTGTTTCCACGTAATGGTAAGGGTTTGACCTGCCTGTGCGGCATTATACGTAATGGTATAAGCGGCATCCCATGCATTGGCCGTATTTGCAACTGTATTAACGTAGTCGGCAGCCGAACCGTTGCTTAAATGGGCAGTTAATGTTCCTCCCGCATTCCAACCTCCTACATAAACTTTAAGAGTATTGCTGCCATTACCAGCTACTGCGGTAAATGAGAATCCATTACCAATGCCAGCTATATACGAACCGTTTTTGTTACGCGAACTACTGGCCGTTGGCGTTCCGCTTGACCATGCCATGTTGCGAAGATCGTTTGAATAATAGGCCAATCCCGACCCAATAGCAGTATAATTGCTAATAGAATTAATCATTGTTCCGCTTGCTTTATGGTCGTTATACCTGAAATGTTTCCAATCGGCAGTACCAGTTGTTGATAGATTTACTGAAGTGGTGTTAATAGCTACCGACCCTGTTATTGACCCTGTTACGCCACCACTTACAGTAATATTATGTGCTTGGGTGCTGGTGCAGCCTAAATCGTTAGTATATGTAGCTGTTGCCGTAACAGTACTTGTAGGATAAATAGTTTGTTCCCT
>JANYAP010000138.1 GCA_025361285.1 Bacteroidales bacterium
TGGTAAAAATAACAAAGTCAAAAACATGGTTGTATGTCAATATTTATAATAAGTTTTCAAGTTTTTTTCTTGTTACTTTTTTATTCGCTTTCGCTCATGAGAGCGCCTTCGGCTAAGTTCCCGAAAAAAGTGACAACTTAGCGATAGCGATTTCATGAACACCTTAAAAATAATATGATGTGAATAAAGAAGAGTTTTCTTAGAGACACTATATAATCAATAGTTCGGTAGACTTCTAATTATTCAATTTCCGTGAATTTGTAATACGTTGAAATACAAAGAAATATAAAAATATTTCAACTTGTTTGTATGTGTTTCAACTTGTTAATTATTAGTAAGTTGCAAAAAATTATCGAAGCATTTATATGATTATTGGAAGTCTTGGTGAAATTTTGTGCTTTGGTGTTTTTGTGGCTTTAAAAACGTTTTTTATACACCACTCTAATATCATTGCACTGAGGCTTGCCTAAAAAGGTGGTTCCGAATCGAACCCAGTATTTCTGCCAATATCGAAAGGGGCGGCTGCGGCCACTTTGCCATAGTCTTCATTCATTTTCGAACCGAATGTAACTGGTTGTGCTGTAGACGATTCCTGCACGTACGGATCGATATCTTCTAAATCTACAAACTTGGCAAATTCGTCGCGGAAACGCAAGCGAACATCGTCGAGAGCGCCGTTACGGTGCTTAGCAATAATAATTTCGGCTACACCACGGAGCGAATTACCGTCTTCGTCTTCCAAAAAACCATATTTTTCGGGACGATGTATAAACGCAACAATATCAGCATCTTGCTCAATAGCGCCCGATTCACGCAGGTCGGATAGCTGCGGTCGTTTTGTGCCTGCACGCGATTCAACAGAGCGGTTTAGCTGCGATAGTGCCAAAATAGGAACGTTTAGCTCTTTGGCTATTACCTTTAAATTTCGCGAAATGTGCGATACTTCTTGCTCGCGACTGCCACGGGTGTCGATACTGCACGTCATAAGCTGAAGGTAGTCGATTATAACAATGTCAATCTTGCACTTACTGGTTAATCGGCGGAGTTTTGCTCGAAGTTCGTACACCGAAATTGCCGGAGTATCGTCGATATAAATAGGTGCGTCAACGAGTGTTTTAATTTTGCGATCGAGCTGCTCCCATTCGTGGTTCTCGAGCCGTCCGTTTCGTATTCGTTCTGACGACAGTTCGGTTTCGCCACATATTAAACGATTTACCAATTGAATTGACGACATTTCGAGCGAGAAAATGGCCACACCACATTTATGATCGGCAGCCATATTGCGAGCCATCGAAAGCACAAATGCTGTTTTACCCATCGAAGGACGGGCGGCAATAATAATAAGGTCGGAACGTTGCCAACCCGAAGTAAGGCGGTCGAGTTTGGTGAAACCCGATGGAACACCACTTAAATTATCCTCGCGTTTAGCAGCTTCCTGCATTTGCAGAATGGCTTCTTTAATAAGCACATTTACAGGTTGAATTTCCTTTTTAATGCTTCCTTCGGCTATTTTAAAGATAGAGTTTTCCGAGAAATCGAGCAGTTCATCAACGTCCTTGCTATCGTCGAAAGCCATATTCTGAATTTCGCTCGATGCGCGAATAAGTTCACGCTGAATGTGTTTTTGAGCAATAATGCGCGCATGAAACTCGATATGAGCAGCCGACGCAACCTTCGAGGTAAGTTGAGTAATGTAATATGGCCCTCCAATGTCTTCGAGGGTACTGTTTCGCCTTAACGATTCGGTAACCGTAAGAAGGTCAATGGGATCTTGCTTGGTAGCTAGGTCGAGAATTGCCTTAAAAATCTTTTGATGAATGTCTTTATAGAAACTTTCGGGTTTTAGTATGTCGATAACTATAAGAATAGCATCCTTTTCGAGCATCAAAGCACCTAAAACTGCCTCTTCCAAATCTATTGCTTGTGGAGGTATTTTTCCTGCAAAGTCAATTGGTATTACATTGGTTCGGGTTGGGTATTCTTTCTTAGCCATATATTTAAAGTAGTAAGTATCAAGTTGTAAGTCGTAAGACTAAGTTTTAAGTTATTGCGCTTCAAATATAGATAAACAATATGCGGTTTGGGAATACGATTGGTGCTGTTTTATAAACAAACAGCTAAACGAAGTTATTAACAGTTGTTGATAAATTTATTTACGTAAATAGAATTATTCTTATTGCCTCTTACAAATATTTTACTTTTTAGTCAAATTTTCTTGTAAAATAATTGATACCTCCAATTGTTTTGTTACCTTAGGTTGTCGGAAATAATATAAAAAAAGATGGCAAAGTCGAATGAAGTTAGCATGTTAACGGATCGTATTGGGTTACTTGAGAGAACATTAGCAGAAATAGTTGATATTAATCATGCTAACACACTTCAAAAAAAATTGCATGCTCATTTAGAAAAAACAATTGCCAATTTTAATAACGATTACGAACGATCGAAAAGGAGGCATCCTCAACCTTCGAAAGAGACTGAGATGTTAGCACTTTTTAATAATATTGATAGCGGAATTGGCTTTAAACAATTGGTTTACAACGAAGAAGGAATGCCTATTGATTATCTTATTTTCGATGTCAACCCACAATTCGAAAAATTACTGCATCTCGACCGCGAATCGGTTGTGGGACAGCTTGCTTCGGAGATTTATCTTACCAATCCTTTACCTCACTTGGAATATTATATACAAGCAGTAAATACTGGCAAAACAGTTAATTTTAAAACCTATTACAGCCCAACAGGTAAATATTTGAATGTTTCGGTAATACCACTTCGTGGAAAGCGTTTTGCAACCCTTTTTCAGGACGCTGAATTTGCAACCTTGTAAAAATAGGTTTATTGATGATATTCATAAGCAATATGTATAAAATAAGCTCCTACTGCGTTGCTGCAAAAAAAATACCATGACGATTTACCCATAAGCTAAGCCATAAATTCCTGAGGAACATACCCGTGCGCACCTGCTCAAACAGCAATACCAATGGCAACATAAATCCATACTTTTGCAACAATTTCTTTTACAGCAGTGTAACCAAATTGAACTCGGTCGGCAAGTTTAATTTTCACTTCGGTTTCGCCAGTATTATTTATTTGAGTTTTGTAAACCCAATCCTGCACCCAATGTTCGAGTTTGAGTTTTCCGATTATATATCCCGATGCGATGGCAATAATCAATCCTGTAACTACATATATTAGAGCTACTTTCCAACCAAACATTCCGAATAATAATATTACAGCCACCTCATTAATCATTGGGGCAGCAATCAAAAATTAGAATGTTACTCCCAATGGCACACCCGCCTTAACAAAGCCCAAAAACAAAGGAATTGCCGAACACGAGAAAAACGGCGTAACAATGCCTAGCATTGCTGCCATTACATTTCCAGCAAAAGTGGTTTTACCTTCGAGCATTTTGCGAGTTCGTTCGGGCGAAAAGTACGAACGGACAATACCCACGAAAAAGATGATTAATGCAAGTAACATTAATACTTTTGGCATCTCAAAAATAAAGAAGCGTAGAGCTTCGGTAAGGTGTATGCCTTTTTCTAAACTCAATACCGAATCAATAAACCAATCGGTTATAGGTTGCAAATAGAGGTACATTAAATACCATACAGGCAGCAATATTAATGGGATTAGTATTCTTTTGGTTTTAGCATAATTATAATTTTTATTTCGGGATTAACCGAAATGGTTTTTCAAATTTTTTTATTTTTTATGACTTTCTAAAAAAATGCCCTTATGATATAGTAAATACCTACAAATATGAATAATACAGCTATTACACGCCTAAACCATATTTCGAAAATTTCAACTTTCTTGTTAGTATAATATTTTTCTTTTACTACGTCCATTTAGTATTTCGTCTAAAAACGAAACAGAGGAATAAAATTTATCAATAATTCAATTTAAATAGACAAAAAAAACGAAAGAGCTCGCAAATACTACGATTTTTTGGTATTTATATGTATATATTTACCCTTGCATTAAAATTATAAAATAAAAAAAGGGTTTGAAGCTAATCAAACCCTTTAGGTTATTTTGTGGGAGCAGAGGGATTCGAACCCCCGACCCCCTGCTTGTAAGGCAGGTGCTCTAAACCAGCTGAGCTATGCTCCCATATTTGCCTAGGCTAATTTTTCGAAGGCGGTGCAAAGATAATAGCGTTTTTTAAATCTGCAAAAAAAAATGAACTTTAACTGCAAAAAAGATTCGAAATTTTATTAACACATTAACCGTTAAAGCTTTATAGAAACACCTCGGTAAAAATCGAGTACCTTTGCTTTAAAAATAAATTCGTATTTCGACTGCACAAGGTCCGACTTTGCCTTTGTTAAGCTGTTTTTAGCAATATTAAAATCGACGGTGCTTATAATTCCCACATCGAACTTCTGCTGCGAATACATAAATGCTTCCTCGGTAGAAATTACGGCTTCCTTGCGCGAGTTAAAATTATCGTATGCCGCCAGTGCTTCGGCGTGAGCCTGCTGTATTTCCTTGTACAAAACTTGCTTTGCTTGCGAATACGCTAACTCCGAATCTAATACCCTTATTTTGGCAATACTTATATTTCGATACGTTTGTAACTTATTGAAAATAGGGATATTCAAATTTAAGCTGAATTGTTTATAAAATTGATCCTTTAACTGATTTTTAAAAGGATAATTTATTGAAGAGCCGAAAGGCATTTTTGCAAAAAGATCGTACCAAGTGGATAGTTCTCCTGAAACAAACAATTTTGGATAATAGCCCGATTTCGAAATACTTAATTCTTTTTTGCTGCTTTCGAGATTATATTCCGATGCTTTAATTTGTGGCATGCGAACCTCGGCTTCGCTATATATATTTGATACAGAGGCAGGAATAATTAAACTGTCGGAATTTAGTTCGGAGGGTTTGTAAATTTGAAAGTTCGCAACCGAATCGAGATCCAAAAGTTGGGTAAGATTTAAAAAGGCTATATTCAGATTGTTCTGCCCGTTAGTAACATTTACCTTTTCGGCAGCTGCTTGTGCCTGAATTTCGAGCAGCATTCCTTTGGCGCTATTGCCAACCTCAACCAATTTACGAGTTTTGTCAACCCTTTGCGCCGTTATTTCCAGTTGGCTTTTATTTACCTCAAGTATTTCCTGACAATAAAGTACCTGAAGGTAATAGGTTGCTATGTTGATACTTATATCGTTTTTAGCTTTTTCGAGAGTTTGAATACTAGCCATTAAATCGAATTTGTTTTTCGCTATAACATTTAATCGCGAAAAGCCATCAAATAACGTTAAACTTCCTGAAAGATAAGCACTTCCTTGCTTTGTTTGTTTAGCGTATCCAAAACTATTTGTTGGAGCGTTACCAGCGCCTCTCGAAAAACTTGCTCCTGCATTAACGCTCGGCGCAAATTCAAACTTCGACTGAGAATAGGTGGCATCGGCAATTTCGGCACTAAGCTTTTGCCTCTTAATTTGAAGATTATTATCTAACGCATATTTTATGCATTCTTCTAAAGTCCAGGTTTTTTGAGCAAAACTTGTAGAGTATAATACAAAAGCAAACAATAAGGTGTACAGAAGGTGTTTCATTGGTAGGGTTTTAAAATGAGTGGCAATTTAAGTAATTTCGAAGTTATTAAAAAATTACAGATGCTAATACTCACAATAATTATACCAACAATTACCACTAGGCTCTTGTAGTAGAAAAACGAAACAATTCAAGAATAGGAGATTAGAATGCTTTTAAGGTAAAAGGTACACTTAAATCGCTAATATAGCTATCGCTTTCGTCTCTACTATCCTCATCTTCATAGTCGTACATCCAAATTATTTCTACTTTTGATTTATTGGAAAGAAAAATTTCGTCGAGTATTCGAAATAAATCAAGTAGCAATTTGCTCGAACTTGTGTTAATGTATTCTAGCTCCACGGTAAATGTTATTGAAGGTGGAAGGGATGCTTTTAGCGATTTCACCCAGTTAATCAACGGGTTAAAAAAATCTACGGCATTTTCGGGAATGGAACGTCCTGCAATTCTTAATTCGCCATTTATTAAAAACTCAACTGACGGAGTTTTTGTGGTGTCTTCTATAATTAAGTCGAGCATATTTGTAATTATTATGGTTCGAAAAATTTAAATAACTTTAATGATATTTTAGTTTCATTTAGCGTATCGAATGCAAATTTGCGTTCGTTTAAACAAATATAGCATTTTTGAACCGAAAATTACGTTGAATTCCATAATAAATTTGGTAAAAATCGATAATTTCTATTTATTTGTAAGTGATAGTAAAATAGTTCATTACCGTGTAAGTCGATTTTTTTAGAAGTTTTTAATGAACTGTAAATTTTGTATATTTATTTATCAATTTTGTATAATTGAAGCCCTTCAGGCTTTCACAACCTTAACTCATATACATTAATTGTTTCAAATAAATGTATATGAGAATTTTAAGCCCAATTACTGAGGCTAAACTACATTGTAAAAACGTTTCCTTATTTATATCAAAATATATTAACAGTATGTACTCCATTTCGCAAACACACCCGTCGAAAATATTTAATTTCTGTCCGAAATGTGGGCATAACAATTATTCATTCGATGGTACAAATGGCTTCAATTGTGCTAGTTGCAAATTTAGGTTTTATATTAACGCAGCATCTGCGGTGGCGGTAATAGTGAAACTGCCCGATAAACGTATAATACTTACTAAGCGCAAGTTTGAGCCACGAGCGGGTACATTCGATTTGCCTGGAGGGTTTGTAAATACTATGGAACGTGTTGAAGATACTGTAAAACGCGAAATTTTAGAAGAACTTGGTATTGAGGTTACTAACCCTAAGTTTTTAGCCTCTTTCCCTAACGAATATGTTTTCAGAAATATAAGTTACTTTACTTGCGACATGGCGTTTGTATGCGAGGTAAATAATGTTGATAATATGAAAGCTGCCGACGATGTTGCCGAAGCAATACTTATTAATCCTTGCGACATAGACTTTAATACCATTAGCTTCCCATCGATAGTGAATATATTGAAGGAGTATTTGAAAGTTAGGATTGTTACTTAAAATAGTTATAGTGTTGCTATACTGTGAGTTAATAATTTACATTCATTTTTGACTTAACAAACTTTAAAATCGAATTCCAATTCCGGGGCTAAGCATAAGAAACGGTATGGCATCCTGAAACTTATACCCAAAACCAAAATGAATTGGTAAACTAAATACTCGCCCTGGCTTAATGGGGTAAAGGCTTCCGAGTACAACCACCGCTAAATCGCGCTGTGCCGATTGGTTAAAATTAAAAGTGTTAATTGCCAGAAAGCCAGCACCGAGCTTGTATGGTTTCATACTACCAACTTTTTCGGCAGCAGGAAAACTAAATTGTGCTATTAATGCCAAACTTATACCACCAATATTATCGGTAAAAGCTGCTTTTTGTGGTTTTTTGGGTTCCGTTGGTTGAATTACTATCTCACCTTTTTTATATCGCTCTAAATCGTTAATGTACTGTAAATTACTTTGGTTGTATTTTTGCAATTGCTCCTTTTCGGTTTTGGTATTCCCCAAATTCTGAATCATTAAACCTGCGGGAAACGACACATCGATATCGAACATTACCACTCTTTGGAGTACTATATCAACCTGCTTGGAGTATCCACCTTCGGAATATTTATCGCTTTGGTGCTTAAACTCGAGCTGAATTTTCGAAAAATCGTCGATATCGAATGTTTTGTTTCCCAAAATGGAATTTAGGCTAATGCTGGAGTTAATGCATGCTTTATCCTTATAGTATGCAGCACGAGGCGAATTATCGCCTGGACATATTACCATGTTTTTTATCGACTTCATTTCTACTAACTCGCCTCGTTTACCCAAAATTTTCACATCTATGTCAATGTATTGTTTACCAAATAGTTTGTGCTCCGAATCAATCTTAATATTTTCAAAACCAACAGTAATATCTTTTATAGTATGTCGCTGAATTACTGTTGGGTTAAGCTTCGAAAGGATACGATTTCCGTTGCCATAATTTAATAATATAAAGTCGAAGTTTCGAGGTAATTGAAATTCTTTTACAATAAGGCTGTGACCGGTTACAGTTACATTGTTGTTTAGTGAAATGCGCCGCTTATTGATACCCATAGGCACTTTTAGCCTAAAATAGCAAATGTTTTCGTTTCGAATTAAGGTGTCGGAAGTAATATCAAGAACATCCTCCCAATGAAACTTAGCCTTGTGCAACCCCGCCCCTTCTATTTTTACATCAACCGTTTCGCCAGGGTAAATAACCATATTCTGAGACCAATCCTCGCCTTCGTGCATTACCTGAATGCTGGCGATATTGGTTTTAGGAGTAAAACTTATGTTGGTGATAAACTTAGTATCGTCGCCATCTTTTATATAAAGATAGCCTTCTGCTTGACGGTGAAAATTATAAGGCCGAATAATGCATAATACTTTGTCGTTTGCTAAGTTGCTTTTGGTATATAACTCAGCCATGAGTGCACCGCCTGGTTGTTCCTGATTTTCAATACGGTATGTTTTACCTAGTAGCAATTGCCTATGATTATCGAGCTGAACGAATATTCCAGCATTTCGAGTTTCATCGTCGCAGGTAATATCGTTTTTATCGATATTCAGAAACGCTATGCGACTATTTTTTACGCGGAACGATTGGATTATAGGAGGAAGATCGTAACTCAATTCCTTTTTTGTATTGAAAAAAGGAGAATTTGTTAGCAACTTTATATTTACTGTGCGCTGCCCCAAAACGGTTGGTAGCAGGTGAATTCGAAGCCTGCCATTGCTTTCACTTATACGGTAATTTATGTCTAAGCCAGTTGTCCATTCGGTAACAAGCTTAACATTGTTTAAATTATTAGTATTAAGCTCAAAAACCTTCTCCTCGCCAATGTATAACTCTTCGCTTTGAGGATAGAATTGAACTGTTGTTTTAGTATATGGTAATAATTTTAACTCTTCAACAACGCTTTTTTCGGTTCCTAAGGTTCGAATATTAAATTTAAAACTCAAAAAACGGCTTGTATTGAGGTTTACAAATTTCACACGCACTTTATAATACTCATTGTTCACGAAAACAATTGAATCTAACTGAACGTAATCGGCCGATTTTAAGAGTTCAATATTGCCAATTTTGGAGTCGATAGAGGGGATTAGGTTGATTTCGCACGCTTCATCTTCACTAGCGAAGTAAAAAACTAAATAGCTGTTTCCGTGATATTTAATAGTATTTTCGGAAGTTCGAAAATGAGATGTATCGACATTTAAAACTATTTCTTTAAAACCACTAATTCCACTACTGTATTGAGCTACAATGGGTATATAACAAATAATTAACGTGGTAACAATAAAACCAATTCTCCTCATATCAATATAAGTTCGGATTATGCAAAGGTAAAAAAACTTTTTGGTAAGTATTGAAGCCGTGGTAATTTGGTGGCTATTACATAATTTCATGCCACTAAAACACTAAATTACACTAAATCAATATATTAATGATCTAAAATTAAAAAATACCGAACTATTATATATACGAAGAATAAATACTAAGTAATATGTAGTAAATAAGCTCCTACTGAACTTATTTAATACACATTACTAACCTTTTATTAATAACGCGTCTATTTTCCGAAAAAGATTCTCTTTGCTAATAGGTTTGGCAACAAAATCGTCGCAGCCAGCTTCTGTAGCTTTTACACGATCCTCGCTTAAAGCATGGGCTGTTTGGGCAATAATAGGCAACGCATTGTTATGGAGTTTAATTTGCCTCGTGGCTTCGTATCCATTCATTACAGGCATCATAATATCCATTAAAACAATGTCGATATTGGAATTACTAATACAATAATCTACGGCAATTTTACCATTCTCTGCTCTAATAATCATAGCACCAGTAGGTTCTAGTAATTCTCGGAGGTATAGATAATTAATTTCAATATCTTCAACTATTAGAATAGTTTTGTCAATCCATACAAAATCCTGAATTTCAATACTTTCTTTTGTCAACTTATTAACTTCCATACACTTATACTAATCAAATTATTCCAATCATAACTTTATTAAAGTTAGCAATATTTACGAACAAAACTCAAATAATATTTTTTAAAGTAATTTTTACAATTAGTTCGGTGAATTTCTAATTATTCAATTTCCACGTAATTGTAATACGTGGAAATACATAGAAAAATAAAAATATTTCAACTTGTTTCTATGTATTTCAATTTGTTGAATAATTAACAAGTTACATAAATGTACCGAAGTATTGATTTAGCTGAACACTTTAATTGAAAGATACTTAGCGTATGTAATTGCAATATAGAACGTTATACAAAAAACATTTTGTCGGTAAAAATATCCTGAAAATTTTTATTCGATTCGAGTGAAACGTGGGTGGTTAATTTTAAAATTTCTTTTACTGGTTCTTCTTCCATAAACAGCAACATTTTTGCACCAATTAGTGCGCTGTTGCCAAGTTTGTGAATTTTATGTATTGAAATTTCAATCAATCCTAGTTTTATTACGTTGTCGAGATTAATAAAGTTGCCGAAACCACCAGCAATATACAATCTATCAATATCTTGTAAAGTTTTGCCTAAACGGTTTACTAGTATTTGCAACCCTGCAGCAATGGCTGCCTTTGCAAGTTGAAACTCTTGTATGTCGTGCTGAGTAAGCTTAATACCTTCGCAAATAATTAGTTCGTCAGCATCGTTAACTTTCTGTCCGCTGAAATCTATTTTACCACTTTCGAGTAAAACTGCTACCGCATCGATAAGTCCGCTACCGCAAATGCCGCGTGGAGGCACGTTTCCAATAACATGCACATCGAAACTTTCGTTATTTAGTGTTACCGACGAAACAGCACCAGTTGTTGCCTTCATGCCCATTGAAATATTGGTACCTTCGAATGCTGGACCAGCCGCAGTAGAGGCACATAAAATACCCGATGAATTGCCAAGAACAATTTCGCCGTTTGTTCCCAGATCGATTAAAGCAGTAATTTCGTTCCGTTTGTGTAGCCCCGACGCTTCAATGCCAGCAAGAATATCGCTTCCTACAAAGCTGCCCAACGATGGGTAAAACACTATTTTTGTTTCTTTTAAAAAATTCCAGTCAAGTTGTTTTGGCGAAAAGTACTTAAAGCCAGCTTCGGCGGGTTCAAATGGGTACATGGCCAATCCCGACACATCGATATTGCAAAATAAGTTATGCATAACGGTATTCCCGACAATAGTAATTTTCTCAATATCAATATTTTTTGTTGATATCAAATTGTTAATCATGCTACCAATCTGTTTTCGTATTTGCTCTGATAGTATGTTTAATCCATTGGTAGTTAATGCAAACGATATTCGCGACATAATATCGGCACCATACCGCGATTGAGGATTTATGGATGTTTGCACGTCGCAAACTTTACCCGATGAAAGGTCAACTAATTGAGCTACAATAGTTGATGTGCCTAAATCGACAGCTATACCAAAACCCGTGCGAGGGGTAAAATCGAAGTTTGTATTGTCGGCAAGTATTATAGAATCTAATTGAGATATTTCGAGAGTAATATTCTGGTTAACAGTACTTAAACAGGCAAGACGCCATTCAGGATCAAGCCGAAGTGTTTCGAGAAATATTTGGTGCATAAAGTCAACCTCGATATTACCACTTAAAAGCTTTACCTTACAGCGTCCGCAAATACCCTTGCCGCCACACGGAAACTCGATACCATATTCGTTAATAACATCGATAAGCGGCGTTCCTATAGTTATATCGAGGTCTTTACCAAGTGGCTCAAGGCGTACAGTTACCTTTTCTGTCATCTACTTAATAGTTATGCTATTGCCCTGAAAAACAACTATATCGCCTACTCGGAGTTTTTTTCGGCGTCGAGTATCAACTTCGTTATTTACAATTACTTCGCCATTGTCGATTAGTTGGTTTGCTTCACCCCCCGATTGAGCAAATCGTAAAAACTTTAAGAGTTTGTTTAGCTCAATAAATTCGTGGCCATTCAATTCAAATTCTTTCATATTATAAGGAGTTGTAAAATTGATGAAGTTATGGTTCAAAACAAACTAATGAACTATTAAATAAGGTGCGTTTTGAAAGGAGTTAGAAATATATTTTTGGAAATGTAATCTGTGGAAGTTTCTAATATCTAGTATGTTTCAATAAAATTAAACTTCATTTTAAGTATCGATTCGAAGTACTCACCCTTTTCTTGTACATCCTCATCGCCAAGCTCGTAGTACCAGTTAACGAGTAATTTGTCGCCGTTTTGGTTAATATTCGTCAATTCACGTAGTATCTGAAGCAGCGATTTAGCCGAGCCGCTATTCATGTATTCAAGCTCGATATTTACAGTAGTTTCGGCGCACGGATTCATGCAATAACGAAACACCCACGAATACAGATGGTTGTAAAACAAACCTGCATCTTCGGGTATCGATCGTCCTTTGATTCGGATATGACCGTTAATATTAAAATCAACTTCAGGGGTTCGAGATGTACCCCTAATTGACAAGTTTTCCATTATTTGAAATAAACGATAAAATTAATGCTTTTTAAAAACAATTAGAGCGATAATCAAATAGTTTATTAACACATTGTTAACAATTATTATGGATTACCTTCGGTGAGGGCTTTGCCGTTCCGGCTTACGCCGGAATGACACAAGCCTAGATTTTCGGAGCATGCTAAATTATTAACTCATTCGAGCCATAGGAACAATATCTTGCGAGGCAAAAAGTTCGGCTTTATATTTATAATAACCTGTTATTGCAATCATTGCAGCGTTATCGGTAGTGAATTTAAACGCGGGTAAATAGGTAGTCCAATTCCATTTTGGGGCTTCGCTCAATATTTTTGTTCGCAAGCCCGAATTTGCCGAAACGCCACCAGCTAAAGCAATTTCCTTAATATTCAGATCGTTAGACGCTTTAAGTAATTTATCTAGAAGAATTTCGATAATTGCCTTTTGTAACGACGCGCATAAGTCGTTCTTATTCTGCTCAATAAACAAAGGGTTATTTTTAAGGTTATCTCTTAAAAAATATAGGAACGATGTTTTCAAGCCACTAAAGCTATAATTGTATTCTGTCATTTTAGGCTTCGCGAAAGCGAAAGCCTCGGCATTACCTTCCGAGGCAAGCTTGTCGATTACTGGACCGCCAGGATAAGGCAAGCCCATAATTTTGGCGCATTTATCAAAAGCCTCACCAGCAGCATCATCGATAGTTTGCCCAATAATTTTCATGTCTAAATAATCGTTCATTACCACCAATTGCGAATGTCCGCCCGAAACCAACAGACAAAGGAATGGAAAAGATGGCACGTGGTTTGTGGTATCTTTCTCTAGAACAAAATTTGCGAGAATATGAGCTTGAAGATGATTAACGTCGATAAGCGGAACGCCCAACGAAAGCGATAATCCTTTGGCGAATGAACTTCCAACAAGCAGCGAACCCATTAGCCCAGGGCCGCGAGTAAAAGCTATAGCGTCGATTTCGTTTTTCGAGATTCCTGCAACTTTTATGGCACGGTCAACTACTGGAATTATATTTTGTTGATGTGCTCGCGAGGCCAGCTCGGGAACCACGCCACCATAGGCTATGTGAACTTGCTGATTAGCAATAATATTAGATAATAGGTACCCGTCGCGTATAATTGCTGCCGAAGTATCGTCGCACGACGACTCAATACCAAGAATAGTAATGCTCATTGAAAATAAATTTAACTTGTACCAGTATTTTTTGTTTTTTTGTAAGATAAACGTAACAACAAAAGTATTAAAAAAACATATAAAATAGCTTTATTACTGATGCTTATTGTGCTTTCGCTACCCACCGCAGGATATATAGCATTGCGACAGAATGGTGTGCAGCAATATTTGGTAAACCGTATAACCGCGAAACTGTGCGAATTTTTGGGTACTAGGGTTTCGTTAACGTCGGCAAAAATAGACCTTCTAAGTAATATTTCGTTCACCGATTTTTGTGTACAATCGCCCAAAAACGACACCATACTGTTTACTAAGCAATTAAGCATTAAACTTAACGCGTTCACTTTAACATCGCGGTTTTTCGAAATTACGAAAGTTAAACTTACCAACCCTACTATTCATTTTTACGTAGATTCGACCAAAACAATTAATTTTCAGTTTATTATCGATAAGTTGGCGTCGAAAAAAACTAACACTTCAACCAAAAAAGGATGGATTGTTTCCGTGAAGGAAATAGAGTTTGTAAATGCAAATTTCACCTTAAAGCAATTCGAGTGCATACATCGCCAATTTGGGGTAAATTTCGCCGATTTTCAGGTTAAGCCTTTTTCGATGAGGATTACAAATTTTAGAATAAACGAAGGTCTTATCGATTTCAGAATTCGAGGTTTATCGGGAAGTGAAAAATCGGGGTTTGTAATTGAAAATTTTGTGTCGCGCGTTAAGATTAATAAGAGTTTTATGGTATTCAATAATCTGTATATCAAAACACAATATAGCGAAATTGATGCCGAGCAAATTAAACTTTCTTATGGAAGTTTAAAGGATTTTAAGACTGGTTTATTCGGTAAAAACGTAAAATTAAACCTCGAATTTCATCCTTCAACTATATCGACCAAGGATATAGCTTTGTTTGTGCCTACTTTAAAGAATTATAACCTTCAGGCTAAAATTTCGGGAAACGTAAAAGGATATATCAACGATTTGAAAGGGAGAGATATATATATTACTTATGGTACTGATACGCGAATTGTTGGCAATTTCGACGTTAATGGTCTTCCTAACATGTCATCTACTTTTATGCATATCGACATAAGAAGCCTTAATACTATACCATCTGATATTGAGAGTATTCCACTTCCTAAAAGCAAATACGGCCGTATTCTTTTACCTTCAAATTTTAAAGAATTAACGTTTTTAACTTACCGTGGCAAGTTTACTGGTTTTACCAACGATTTTGTGGCTTACGGCACAATTACATCGAACCTTGGTATGGTGGAATCGGATTTGTCGTTGCAGCCCGATACTGCTAATTATCTGAAATTTAAAGGTCAATTAAAAACGCACCAGTTTAATATTGGGAAGTTTATAAACAAATCTGACATAATTGGATCGATAAGTTTAAACGCAATGGTAAATGGTAATGTGTCTAATGGAAAGCAAATTAGCGCTAAGCTCGATGGTGTAATTCATAGCTTTTACGTTAAACAATATAATTATCAGAATATTAAGGTTAACGGCTCGTTGTCGAACAACAATTACGACGGTTCGGTTTCTATTTCGGATCCTAATATAAACCTCGATTTTTTAGGAAAGGTAAATTTGTCAAATCAAATGCCGACCTTTAATTTCACGGCTAACGTAAAAAGAGCCAATTTGCACAAACTTAATTTGGACACTAAAGACACCTCCTCGTTTATGCAATTTTATGTTACCGCCGATTTTGAAGGCTTAAATATCGACAACCTTAACGGCGAAATAAAACTTTGGAATTCAACCTTCAGGCGAGCTGGAAAAGAAATACATATAAATAATTTTCTGTTATTTACAAAGACATTTAACAATACAAATCAAATCTTTCTTCGTTCCGACATAGTTGATGCCGAGCTAATAGGCAAATATCGCTTTTCGCAACTAGTAAATTCGTTTAACTTGCTAGCTAAAAACTATTTACCATCACTAATTACTCAAAACATAGATTCCACGATTAGCGTCAATAATTTTACATTCGACGTAGATTTTAAGAATTCCAAAGAATTAACCAATTTTTTTGTTACTGGACTTTATTTATCGCGAGATTCGAAACTTAATGGACATTTTAACTCTGCGGCGAATGACATTGACTTTATGCTTAAAATACCGATCCTTCAACTAGGTACAAAAAAATGGTATAATGTGTTCTTCGATGGAAAAACAAATGGGTCAACTTTTTCGCTCAGTACGGGATGTAAAAATCTGAAACTGAGCAATTCTCTTAATTTCGGCAACTTTACTGTTTTGATGGATGTAAAGCACGATTCTATTGAATCGCATATTCGCTGGAATAACTGGGATACAGTTGTTTACAAAGGCAACTTTTCCCTTTTGGCACTTCTGCAACCAAAAGCAAATTCCACCAAACCTACGTTGAAAATTAAGATTCTTCCATCGCAACTTATTTTAAAAGACACACTTTGGACGGTAAAAACCGATTTAATTGAAATAGACACAACTAACATTCGCATTTCGAACTTCGAAATGACGCACAACAACCAGTTAATTAAAATGTTTGGCGTAATTTCAGCGAAACCTGCCGACGACATTTCAATTGAATTAACTAATGTTGATTTGGGAAACCTGCGAACTGTATTTTCGCCAAAAAAGCTTACTGTCGATGGCGTTATTAATGGAAATGCTTCCGTTTCTAATATTTATAAAAATCCTATTTTTCACGCCCGTATTGTAGTTGATAGTCTGGTCGTTAACAACCAATCGGTTGGCAAAACTAAAGTTAGCGCCATTTACAATAATGCTGAAAAAACAATTCGTGTGGAAGCCAACGCCGACAGGGGCAGTATAAATACCCTTGCTATTAAAGGCGTTTACGCAGTACAGGATAAAACCATCGATTTAGTCATTAATTTGAATAAACTAAAACTCGACATTTTCAGACCTTTCATTTCTGGTATCTTTTCGGACGTAAGAGGCTTAGCTAGTGGAGCAATTACATTAACTGGCAACATTAAAGCACCAGTTTTAAATGGAACTATAAAAACCCAAAAGGCTTCGTTTTTGGTAAACTACCTTAAAACCAGATATAATTTTACACAATCGATTGAAGTAAATAACAATACATTTTTATTAAAAAACATTGAAGTATTTGACAGTAAGGCTAATAAGGCGATAGTAAACGGTCAGATAGAATACCGCAACTTAAAAGAGCTTTTTATAAACATTGATATTGAAGCTACTAACTTCGAATGCTTGAATACTGCTTTGAAAGACAACAGCTTATTTTATGGCCAGGCGTTTGCATCAGGTAATTTTAAAATGACTAGCAAGCCTAAAGAAGGAGTACACATGTCAGTTAACGCCACTACAATGCCTTTTACCAACATTTCAATTCCACTTGGCACGAAAACGGAACTTATCGAATCGAACTTCATTAAATTTAAAACAAAAGCTAATGAATTTCAGCCATTAGATAAATATGAGATCGACGGAGGAACGGAAACGTTGCGAACCGACAATTTAACCGTACCAATGAGTTTGGACATTGAGCTACGTATAACCCCCGATGCCATTGGCCAAATAGTGTTCAACGAAAAAATAGGCGACAAAATAAAGGGAAGCGGGAATGGGAAAATACGCATGGCGCTCAAAAACGGAGCGTTCAATATGGATGGCGTTTATAACGTTGAGCAAGGCGATTATTTGTTTACTGCTGGCGGTATAATTAATAAAAAGTTTATTATTCAACCTGGCGGAACTATTAGCTGGAACGGCAATCCACTCGATGCAACCATTGATATTCAAGCTAACTACAATCGATTAAAAGTATCAATAGCTCAACTAGTTGCCACTTCGGTCGACCAATATCAGAAAAAAGTTGATGTTGATTGCCGTATGTTCCTTACTGGCAAGCTAATGAACCCATCTGTTAGGTACGATATATACTTGCCCAATGCCGATCAGGAAGTTCGAAACATTGTTAGCACATCAACAAATACTATCGAGGACCTAAGTTACCAATTCCTAGCCTTGCTTACCACAAATAGCTTTTTTTCTAATCAAAGCGTAACTACTTCTAGAATAGGCGGAAATACTGGTGTTGAATTTCTTTCAAATCAATTATCGAATATGATTACGCAAGGATTTAAGGATTTTGATTTCGGATTTAACTACCGTCCAACTGATGAAGTAACTACAAGTCAGGTTGAAATGGCAATGTCTACGCAATTACTTAACGACCGCGTTATTATAAATGGCAATGTCGATTATGGTGGTCAGCAGGTTGTAAAGCAGCCTCAAACCCGCTCAAACGTTATTGGCGAAGGTAGCGTTGAGGTTAAACTAACGAATAATGGCAAGCTTAGGCTAAAGGCATATAATAGAGCAAACCAGGATTATCTATCAAATTCCGATTACACACAAGGTGTTGGTTTTTTGTATAATGAGGATTTTAATTCGTTTAACGAACTGTTTAAACACTATATCCAAAAGGTTTTTGCGCGAAAAGAAGAACTTCCTAAAGAAATAACTGAAGACAAATGAGGAAATGTGCAAATGACAAATGTGCAAATGACAAATTCGTAAATAACTAGTGTGCGATTACTGATGTGCATATTTCATGTTTCAAATATCCCTTATTTAGAATACTTATGAATTTAGCCTAAGGGTACGTTTTTCTTGTATATTTAAGCTATAAATAATAATTTAGCGGTTTATTTTTTTAAATAACGTTTAACAAACAAATATAAAATGATGAAGAAATTGTCTATTATGTTGTCGGTCATGCTTGTACCTATGGTTACATTTGCAAGCGAAGCCGATTTAAAGGTGCCTTTAGCTATTAAAGGCGCAAGTATTTTGTATTGGGGTTTTGTGGTTTGTGCCTTGGGTTTACTATTTGGGCTATACCAATTTATGAAAGTGAAAAAACTACCTGCACATAAAGCTATGCTCGATGTGTCGGAAGTAATTTACAAAACATGTGGTGCGTACCTTAAACAACAAGGTAAGTTTATTGCAATTCTTTTCATCTTTATTGGTGCAGCAGTAGCAGGTTATTTTGGCTTTTTATCGCCAATTGGAGAAACAGTAAGTGAACAGATTGGCAGCGTTGCACTTATTATTTTATGGACTATAATTGGTATTTTAGGTTCATACTCTGTTGCCGCGTTTGGTATCCGTATGAATACCTTAGCCAATTCGCGTATGGCATTTGCTTCCTTAGAGAAAAAACCTCTAAAACTTCTTAATATTCCATTAAGAGCTGGTATGAGTATTGGGGTAATGCTTGTTTGTATCGAGCTTATTATGATGCTTGTTATTTTGTTATTAATGCCTGGTCATTTAGCAGGGGCTTGTTTTATTGGCTTTGCTATTGGCGAATCGCTTGGTGCTTCGGCTCTTCGTATCGCTGGTGGTATTTTTACCAAAATTGCCGATATCGGTTCCGATTTAATGAAAGTTGTTTTCAAGATTGGCGAAGACGATCCACGTAACCCAGGTGTAATTGCCGACTGTACTGGCGACAACGCTGGCGATAGCGTTGGACCTACTGCCGACGGTTTCGAAACTTATGGTGTAACAGGCGTTGCGCTTATTTCATTTATACTTTTAGCCGTTGGTGGAGCCGCCCTAGGAATGGATATTCCATTAACTGAACTACTTCAGGTTAAACTTTTAGTTTGGATATTCTTCATGCGCATTTTAATGGTTATTACATCTATAGTTGCTTACTATATTAACGATGCTATTACAACCGCCAAATATTCCAAAGTTGACGATATGGATTTTGAAAAGCCACTTACAAGCTTGGTTTGGATAACTTCAATACTTTCTATCGTGGTTACTTTTGGAGCCAGTTATATTATGATTCCCGATCTTAACGGCAAAACCGATATGTGGTGGATTCTTTCGACCATTATAAGTTGCGGCACACTTGGAGGTGCTCTTATTCCGGAAATTGTAAAAATATTTACTTCGCCTAAATCAGCTCATGTTCAGGAAGTTGTTAGTGCTGGTAGAGAAGGTGGCGCGTCATTAACTATTCTTTCGGGTTTTGTTGCAGGTAACTTCTCTGCATTTTGGATGGGTTTAGTATTCTTCGTATTAATGTTTGCAGCCTATTTCATGAGTACCTTTGGGTTAAGTGAAATAATGTTATACCCTTCAATATTTGCATTTGGTTTGGTTGCCTTTGGTTTATTAGGTATGGGTCCTGTAACTATTGCTGTTGATAGCTATGGTCCAGTAACCGACAATGCTCAATCGGTTTACGAATTATCGTTAATTGAAGATATTCCTAATGTAAGTGCCGAAATTGAAAAAGACTTTGGCTTCAAACCCGATTTCGAAAAATCGAAACATTACCTTGAGGCTAATGATGGTGCTGGTAATACATTTAAAGCTACAGCTAAACCTGTATTAATAGGTACAGCTGTTGTTGGTGCTACAACCATGATCTTCTCGTTAATACTTATGATTCAGAAAACTTTAGGAGTTCAACCCGAAACTATTTTGAACCTTCTTAATCCGTATTCAATCCTTGGTTTTATCCTTGGAGGTTCTGTAATATATTGGTTTACAGGGGCTTCTACACAAGCAGTTACTACAGGTGCTTTCCGTGCTGTTGAATACATCAAAAACAACATCAATCTCGACCCAAATGCTCCCAAAAAAGCCGATGTGAAATCGAGTATCGAAGTTGTTAAAATTTGCACCCAGTATGCTCAAAAGGGTATGTTCAACATCTTTATTGCTATCTTCTTCTTTGCTTTAGCATTCGCTTGTTTATCATCCCCATCGGGTATTGGTGGCAATAATGCCGTGGCTTTATTTATAAGCTACCTTATTGCTATTGCAGTAATTGGTTTGTTTCAAGCCGTATTTATGGCTAATGCAGGTGGCTGCTGGGATAATGCGAAGAAAGTTGTTGAAGTTGACCTTAAAATGAAAGGCACACCTTTACACGATGCTACTATTGTTGGTGATACTGTTGGTGATCCTTTCAAAGACACTTCGTCGGTAGCATTAAACCCAATTATAAAGTTCACAACCTTATTTGGTTTATTAGCTATGGAAATTGCTATAAGCGAAAGTTTCCGCGATACTGCACCTTATGCAGGTATTGTATTCTTAGCAATAGCATTAGTGTTTGTATGGCGTTCGTTCTACAAAATGAGAATAGAAAAAGAGTAACAAAAATTGTATTTCATATTAGAAAAAGCTGCCCAAAAGGTGGCTTTTTCTCTTTAAAACAGATGAAGTTACTAAAAACATAATGCGTTTAACCCGATTTTTATGATTATTCCGCAACAAACTGAGTTATTTGTCAATAGGATGCGTGAAATCTATAGTTCTTTATCATTATGTAATATACTGTATATCAATTAGTTATATATTTGATTGATATTTTGGAAGTATTGTTACAACTTTTTTTTATAAAAACCCTGCTATTATTAGGGCATAGAAGTTTTTGTATTAAAAATAATTGTATTTTTACCCATGGTCTTGTGTTAAACCTACTTATTTATTAAAAACTTAAAAACTTTAAATTTATGAACAAAGCAGAATTAGTTGACGCAATTGCAGCTGAAAGCGGATTGACAAAAGTAGATTCAAAAAAAGCTCTCGATGCCTTTATTAAAGTTACAGCTGAAACCTTGAAAAAAGGTGAAAGTGTTGTTCTTATTGGCTTTGCAACTTTTTCGATTATTCAACGTAGTGCCAGAACTGGTAGAAACCCACAAACTGGTAAGCCACTTCAAATTAAGGCTAAAAAGGCCGTTAAGTTTAAAGCTGGTTCGGAGCTTAGCAAAAGCGTAGAATAATAAAAATTATAAAAAGGGAGTTTTTAAGCTCCCTTTTTATTTTTCATAAAAACACATTCTGTAAACGTTAAAAATCACTTCTCGGGTTTTCTCCATAATTAATCCATAAATTTGAGCCTCCAAATTCCCGTAATCATTTGTCTTATTGAGTTTAACCTACTGTCCCTTTAAATTTATCTATTTACTTTTATCTTAACTTATACAGCTATTATTGTATTATATATGTGGTATTTATTCTTGAGTTTGACACCTCAGCGACCTATCTCCTTAAAAAACAGCTGTATAGCTTAAGGCGTTTCGCACTACGTTCGATAGTAAATCGGAGGTAAAGAGTTGGTTATTAATGATTAGTCGATAGGGCCTGCTCTTATCATATCTGACGAGTTTTTATATGTGTAAGTTTATTGTCTGCCTAGGTATCAAATCTGGCAGTTCCTTTATCGATAAAGCTCTCATTATCTGCCTTTCACCCTCGGTTGGTTTTGAACGCAGGTAGAATTCATTGTCGTTTTGAGTTACAGGGCTCATTTGCATTTTAGTGAGGTTTCGTCGTATTTGGTTTTCACTTTGCGTGGTTTCTTGCTTTTGTAGCTTTAATTGCAAATAGTTTAACAAGCAAAACGATATATAACATAACGACAAATGGCCTAAAATCCGTTGCTCTGTCCAATGGAACATTGGTCTTGTTTCGAGAAAGGATTTGAAGCTTCGAAAGGAATGTTCAATTTTGTATAATTGTTTGTAAGCATTAAGTATAGCCTCCACCGAAAGATCGTTGTTATTGGTGGCGATACAAAAAAAAACATCGAATTTTTCGCTGCGTTCTATTTTTTCTCGATCTAAAAGATATTTGCCTTTATACTCCTTTTTTAGGTAATGTATTTTTGCTTTCTTCTCTAATTTTGATGGGTCATCGATAAATGCCTGAGCTTTTACAATTTTCTCTTCTCTTTCGGCTTTGTCTTTCGCAGCCCTTTTTGCGCTGTATGTTGCTATTAATCTTTTGCCAACATATTGGGTTGTATAATATTTCAGTGATATGGAATCTTCCCCTTCAACATTCACTTTAACCCACATTGCTGCTACTCGATGAAAATGCTTGCATTTGAGCGAAATGCATTTTTTTGAGTTCGGGTTTGTGTACTACAGATTTTTTCTTTACGAAGGGTGCATATTTGAATTTAAGTGCGTCGTAAAGTTGTCGTACCTTTTGGTTTGGCTCGGAGCAGCGTCT
>JANYAP010000187.1 GCA_025361285.1 Bacteroidales bacterium
ATTTATTAAAAATTTATAATTAAGTATTTGCATTATGTCTATTTAATTTTATTTGTGTTTAATTACGGTTTTTTAATTTTGAAAACAGGTTGGAATTAATTTAAAATGGTTATACCCGTTTGAGTAATTCTGGAAAGGTCCAGGCAAAACATATTGATTTATAATTGGCTTACCATAAAAATCCTTATCAATTCCTTTTATTGCAGGACATGTATACTTTTTAAATACTTCACCGTTTGAAATATTCATAAAAAGCTCTAAAGGCGATAATACGGCTGCACCTTTCATAACTGCGCCATTAACAACTTCTCCCTTATGTATTTCGGGGGTAAAGCTATTTTTATCGTTACCTGTAACTATTCTCCATAAATCAATTGTTAAAAGTGGTTGAGTTTTCCAAAGTTCTAAATTGGGCCTTTTTTCTGCCTTATATTTAATGTTGTTCAGTTCTTGCTCAATAATTTTTTTTAAAGAATCTGGAACAACTCTATCATCATTAGACCCCAAAGTAAATGAGTTGAATTCGAGACCTTCCCACTGCCATTCCATTCCGTTGGCATATAAGTTATAGTCTGATTTATTGTTCTTTGCTCGGTTATTAAAGTTTGCAGGAAAACAGATATTTCCACGGTAATTGTCAATAAAAATATTGTTAAATACTTTATTATCTGACGATTCGACGATCGAATTTTGTCCGGTTTCGTTAACTAATGTTCGCTCCGAAACAATACGCGAATATATACCGTAATGCGAATTGCAAAAAATTAAATTATTAGCAATAGTTACCCCCGAAGCATCGTGAGTATATATTCCATCACCCATTTTTGTATAAGCAACTACATTATTATCGACCATACAGTTACCATAACCCAATTCAACAAAAATACCCTGCCCCGAATTACCAATTACGGTATTTCGGGTAATTCGTGCATTGTACCAAACGTTGTCGAGCCATATTCCTGCAGCATCATTATCTCTAACAATATTACCTTCGATAATTCCATTATTCATAAAATGAAATTTAATACCAGCTGCTTCGGCCCATGGATTTGCCGATTTGTTGTTCCGTTCAACCAAATTATACCGTACAATAGTTCCTTGCGTATTCCATCCACAAATTCCGCATATTCCGTTGTCACTCACCGTATTGTTTTCAATTAAATGAAAGCCAGTAGTGCTCTTATCTATTGTAGTGCTGTCGCCCTCGAGGTCTACAGGTCCTTCCGAACCACAATCTATACCTATTGATCTCGCAAAGCGAATAGAGTTATTTCGGATTATCCAATGATTTCCAGACCGGCAGCCTAAAGCGCCACTTTGAGGATAGCCTTTTTGATCCCAAAAATCACTAGGAAACTGATTTGCACAATGCTCCATTCTGAAACCGTTTACTTCAATATAGTTTAAGCCACGTTTTTTGGGTGCAAATATTCGATTCCGAACCGAATACTCTATTAAACTATTATAAATTGTGTAATTGCGTTTTGTATTATAGTTTAAATATAAATCTTCGCCGTTTTCTGATACATAAAACCCGCCAGGAGTAAGGTATAATTGCTCCATATTTTGTACCTGAGCATAGCTTTCGCTGTTGACAAATATTTGACCTAGTGAATAAAATTTTTCCGGACCTTTGAACTTTTCTATAAAAGGGTTGAAACCAGCAAAAACAGAAGTGTCAAATTTGCTTTTATAAATTGATGATGTTTCTGAAACTGCAATCCATTTGGTCTTCCATATTTCTGAGCCCTTTATGCAAACATCGTTGCCCGAAGCGGCAATATATACTATATATTTATTTTTTATGCCCCCTCTTGCAGGAGCAACTCGCTCACGATATACACCTTCGAATACTATTACTGTATCGCCAGGCATAGCAATACTGGCAGCCTTCGAGATAGTTTTAAAGGGTAATTTTGCTGTACCTATATTATTGTCGTGTGCTTTATTATGTTTTTGGTTTACTACCCAATTTGTAGCTGTTGCAAACTTACACGCCAATATAAGCGCCAAGGTTAAAAATATGTTAATTTTTTTTGTCATTTAGTTTTTTTTGCTAATTTGAAAACTTATTACATTCGTTTTTTATTTTCCTATTAAACATTAACCATTTTTTTAATTCAAATCTAACATCTAACGCAATATTAAATATGGATAATTTATACTAATTATATGGATTTATTATGAGTATTTTTGTTATAGTTGGTGTTACCATAAAATATTTACAGTTAAACTTGTCTTTTAATTATACAAGAGCTGCATAAGTTACACTAACCTATAAATAAGTTATTTAGTTAGTTAGTTTTAGCTTTGAAAATCTATGTCGGTGAATTATTCGTCCATAAAATTGCTAAAAAAGGTGCATGACTTTCAAGCCAGCTATGAACTACTTTGTATTCGAAACAATTACTTTACAACTTCACTGAAAATTTAAATCTTAATAATTATGAAAAAAACTTTTAAAGTCCTCGCAATTGCATAAGTATTGACAATAAATATGCAACTATTGTATTCGCAAAAATACCCTAGTGATGCTGGTTTGCTCGATGTAACTCAGCCACCTTATAATGCCGATGAAACCGGAGTTATAGATGCAACAAAAGCCATTAACGATGCTTTAGCAGCATACGGTGGTGGTATAGTTTATTTGCCGGCTGGCACATATTTAGTTTCAAACACAATTAAATGGCCCGATTCGTGGGGTTATGAATCGCTCGAAGGTGATGGAGTAGGTAAAACTATTATTAAGCTTATTGATAATTGTACAGGCTTCACTAGTTCGGCATCGGGAAAGCCAGTAGTTCAGTCGGGAAAACAAGGTTCGGCCGACTGGTTTTCGGTTATGATAAAAGACTTATCAATTAATACAGGATCGGGTAATAATGGTGCTATTGCACTTCAATTTAAAGCCAATAACCAAGGAGGTTTAAAAAATTTGAAAATAGAATCGGGCGATGGAGCCGGACAAATTGGTCTTGATTTAGAGTATTTTGTTCAAAACGGCCCACTATTAGTTAAAAATGTAGAAATTGATGGTTTTGATTATGGTATAAAATGCCGTGATGGACAAAATAGCCAAACTTTTGAACATATAACTATTAAAAACCAAAAAAAACGAGGTATTATTAATTATTCGCAAGTTATTTCTATACGCGATTTAACCAGTTTCAATTCAGTGCCTGCAATTGTTGATTCTACAAGTGATAATGGTGCTATTACATTAATTGATGCAAAACTTAATGGCGGAAACTCTAATAGTACGGCAATTATTAATAATGGTGGGGTTATGTATTTGCGCAACATAACATCAACAGGGTATGGTAAACTTGTTCAAAATAAAGCAGGTCGAAAAATGGATGTAACCGGAAACTCGATTGTTGAATGGACATCACATAAAAAAGAGTCGGTATCTGATAATAATTCATCATCAATGCTTAATCTTGAAGTTAAAGAAACGCCCGACGCTGCAAATGATCCTCTAAGCGATTGGCAAAAAGTTGCTGCCCCAAGTGGTGGCGACGATACTAAAGCAATTCAAGATGCTATAGATGCAGGCAAACCTACTGTATATTTTCCAAAAGGAAATTATACAATGAATGGCATAGTGCATATAAAAGGTAGTGTTCAGAGAATTATTGGATTTGGCGGTTATCTTGCTGTTCCAATAGGTGCTGGATTTTTTGTTGATGACGGAACTCCTTCTACGGTTGTAATTGAGCAATTTAACTCCAATTTTTCGCAAGGTTTTTTTGTTACTCATGCTTCGTCAAGAACGCTTGTAGTTAAAAATGGCATAAATGTAGCAATTAAGAAAAACAACGGTTCCGGCGATTTATTTATTGAAGACGTAGTGGCTTTTCACGATTCACCAAACCAATTTGAATTTAACGGTGGTAGCGTATGGGCACGCCAGTTAAATGCCGAACACGATGGTACACATATAATAAACAATGGGGCTAATCTTTGGATTTTAGGTTTAAAAACCGAACGAAAAGGTGTGTTAATAGATACAAAAAATGCAGGTAAAACGGAAGTTTTAGGCTTTTTCTGCTATACTACTGTTTTGCCCCCAACCGATATGTCGATGTTCGTTTGTAGCGAGTCGTCGTTTTCGGCTGTTGGAAGCGAAACATCGTATTGGGGTGCTGGGCTATCATATCTTTCATTTCTTTCAGAAACAAATGGCGGCGTAACAAAAACATTACCGGCAACCAATCTACCATCGGGAGTTGGTGCTGGACATGCGGTATCGTTTATTGTGTCGGGTAATCCAGCAATTACAAAAGCCGAATCAATTAAACTTTCTCCTAATAAATTTGAAATAGAACCTTTTGGAGAGTCTACTATAGACGTAGTATTTTCACCAACAAACACCTCAAATTTATCAATTAAATCGTGGACTAGCACAAACGTAGACATAGTAACAGTTGATAAATATGGGAACATACAGGGTTTAGATTATGGCTCAGCCTATGTAAAAGCGATAAGCGAAGACGGAGGTTTTAAAGATTCGTGTCTTGTAACGGTAACCGATACACCAGTAAATTCCATAATAAATGGGAAAACCAAAAACAACTTGGTAGTTTATCCAAACCCGGCATCGGATAATATAAACGTTATTATACCAATCAACTGGTTGAGTGATACAAAAATTAGCATATTCAGTATTGTGGGTAATAT
>JANYAP010000007.1 GCA_025361285.1 Bacteroidales bacterium
CGGTAATAGCCCGAATAGCGTCCCGTTTGGGGATTTGTGCGCATGGATACTTTGAAATACATATTTGCAAATGAAATACGTAAATTGCTGAAAAACAATACCCCCTTGTGTACTACAAATGAAATTTAAAAATTATCGTGCTTGATTTTCAGCTTATTACAATTTTCAACAGTTAAAAACTGCCTAAATTGGCACAAAAAAACTGCATTTTGGGTCGTTTTTTCTTCATTTTGGGAGGTGGGGCTGCAATGTGGGTTAACTAATTGATAATCAATTTCATTGTTTTCAATTTCAAAATTAAGTCCCTATATTTTACCTTGTTAGTGGAAACAAACTATCTAGATAATCAACAGTTTTTCGATACTTATCGTAAAATAGTCTTGAGTTTTTTAGTAATTCCTCAAGATTCAAGTAACTCAATAAATGTTGCCTTACTAAACATGCAATAGTAGATAAAATTTCTATTTTCATAAGCCGTACGATATTTTTTTTAATTTTTTCTGGATGAATGAATGTTAACTTTCTAAAGTTTCCCCAGTTTGTCTGATGCTATAACAAAAGGTGCGGCGGATGGCTGTGCCTCAGTCGAATATATATTACAGGCTTTGCCTGTATTATAAGCTAAAGTAATATGCTCGTATATGCCAAATCCTTTAGTGCCAAACTCGTTGTTTTGAAGCTCCTTGCCGTTGTAAAGATATTTATTTTTTTGAGACATGGGCGTGCTGTAATTTTTTTGGTTCATTACCAATGCAAAAGGGTAGTAATGAATGCTGTCAATGTTATAAGAACGAATCAAATAATTCTATCTTTACGATTTAATTTTTCGTAATTAAAAAATTCTTCGTTCCAATATTAGGCCTTATCTAAATAAGTTATTAATAATAAAGCATTTAGTTAGTCATAACATTTCTATAAAAAATATGACCTTACGATATTATATAGCAATAATTACTTTAGCTTTTTGCTCGTGCAAAAATGAACCTAAGGTTGCCAAAAGCATGCCGATACGTATAAACGGCGAATTAATTGTATCGTCAACGCAATTGCCGTTTGTAAAGGAATACGAAAAGTTTGCACTCGAAACAATGAAGGAAACGCACCAACCTGGCGCAGCAATTGCAATTATTAAAGGTTCGGAGGTGCTATATTTAAAAGGGTTAGGCGTAAAAAGTGCAGGAACTACCGACTCGGTTGATATTCATACTGTTTTTCGAATAGCCTCAGTATCGAAGGGCTTTGCGGCAATGCTGGCCGGTATTATGGTGGACGAAAAAAAATTTGATTGGGACGATAAAGTTATCAAGTACCTTCCCGATTTTGTACTTAAGGATACCTTTAGTACGCACCATATTACTATAAGGCACATACTTAGCCATACAAGCGGCTTGCCAAGGCATACTTACACCAATTTAATAGAAAACCGCGTACCTTTCGATAAATTGCGTTACAATTTGCGCAACGTGAAACCAGTAGCGCCTTTAGGCAAGGAATATGCCTACCAGAATGTGGTGTACAGCCTTATTGGCGATATAATTACGAAGGTAACGGGGAAAACCTACCATGACGTTCTACAAGAAAAGATTTTTACACCTTTACAAATGAACGATGCTTCGGCAAGCTTCGAAACCTTAAGACACGGCTCTAACGTGGCATTACCTCACTATAAACGTAACGATTCCACCTTTTTTACTTTCCGAAATACGCCCGAGTATTACTCAGTACTTCCAGCGGCAGGCGTTAATGCAAGTATTTCCGATATGGCCAAGTGGTTATTGGCTCTTTTGGGCAACAATCCCGAAGTAATATCAGCCGAATCATTAAAGGATATTTACGAATCCGAAATACAGGTACCTCGACTACGTAAGTACCACTTTTTTCGTTGGTTACCAATTAGGGCATCTCATTACGCAATGGGCTGGCGTGTAATTAATTATAGTGGCGAAACAGTTATTTATCACGGCGGTTTAGTAAACGGCTACCGTAGCGAAATAGGCTTTTGCCCTTCGCAAAAGATAGGCATTGTGGTACTTTGCAATGCATCGGGCAAGCTTGCAAACGAAAGTATTCCCGCTTTTTTCGACAATTATTTTAGATATAAAAAATATTACTTAGTACCGAGTTCATAATAAGAGCAGGCCCTATCGACTAATCATTAATAACCAATCCTTTACGTCCGATTTACTATCGAACGTAGTGCGAAACGCCGTAAGCTATACGGCTGTTTTTTAAGGATATATATCGCTGAGGTGTCAAACTCATATCGGTTACTACTGTAAAGGGTCATCGAACCAATTTATTATTAAAATCGGGCTCAAAAAACACGCCAGACCTTATTATGTATGCCATAAAGTATAAAATTATTATTTGCTAGGTAATTAAACTTGCTTTTTACCCAATATTCTTTCGCAACTCGGCAAAAAAACCATGTAACGCTTCCGAATCGCGCTCTTTAATTACGTCTATTAAAAAGGTTAGCTTTTCGCGAATCTGTTCTACTTGCGGCAATGTGTAAGGGTTAAAGAGTATTTCCGATAGCAGATAATCGTTTTCGCTCATTAGCCCTTTGGCAATAGCCATTTGCTTTTTGAAGGTTGTGCCAGGTGCTTCCTGCTTTTTCATGCACGCTGCAAATACCAGCGACGACGAAAAGGGAATGGATAGCGAATAGGCAATAGTTTGGTCGTGTTCTTCGAACGAATACTCGTAAATGTTTAGCTTCATTTTCGAATAGAAATCGCGAAAGAAAGCTTTACCCCAAGGGTCTGATTCTTTAACAATTATTACGCTTTGGTCGGAAAGATCCTTCACATTGGCAAAAGTTGGACCAAACATAGGGTGCGTTGAAACAAACCTGTGCTTTAACGATTGGTAATATGCTGGAATACTATTCTTTACAGAAGCAATATCGGAAATAATGCAATTTTCGGAAACGTAAGGAATTACACTTTCGAATACCGAAATTGTATGCTGCAACGAAACGGCGTTGATAAGCAAGTCGGGATTAAAATCGCTTATCTCTTCGAGTTTCTCAATACGGCGTGTTCGAAAGAAATATTTCATCTTTTCGAGATTTGTATCGTAAACAGCCACTTCGTAATCTAAACATAGTGTTTCAACAAACCACGCTCCCATGTTACCAGCACCAAGAACAAGTATTTTCATAATTTATTTATTATCTGTTAGTTAGTTGCAAGTCGGCCAATACAATAGCTGTTGCGGCTTCAACAATAACAGGGGCGCGTAGTGCAACGCACACATCATGCCGCCCTTTAACCACAAAATCGCCTATTTCGCCAGTTTTAAAATTCATGGTTTGCTGGTTTTTAGCTATCGACGAAGTTGGCTTTATTGCTACCCGAAAAACAATGTCGTTTCCGTTGGTAATTCCGCCGTTTATGCCACCTGCATGGTTAGTTTTGGTTTTTCCAGTGGTACTCACAATTGCGTCGTTATGCTCACTTCCGCGCATACTTGCAGCAGCGAAGCCAGAACCGAACTCAATACCACGAGTTGCAGGAATGGAAAAAATAATATGGCTTAGTAACGCTTCCACAGAATCGAAATAAGGTTCGCCAAGCCCTACAGGCATATTTGTGGAGGTACACTCAATAATTCCACCTATTGAATCGTTTTCGGCAATAGCCTGGTCGATAGCTTTTTCTACATCGGTAGTACCGCCAGCTTCTACTAACGATGCCGTAATGGTAATTGGTTGAATTATTTTTTTTGCCACTACGCCTGTAGCCACAAGCCCAAGCGTAAGTCGCGCCGAAAAATGACCGCCACCACGATAGTCCTCATAACCTTTATACTTTGCGTTGGCAACAAAATCGGCATGCCCAGGGCGCGGCACATCTTTAAATTCCGAATAATCGCCCGATCGGGTATTTGTGTTTTCGAACATTATATTAATGGGCGCACCAGTGGTGAAGTTGTTAAAAACCCCACTCATAATCATTGGATGATCGCCCTCGATACGTGGTGTTGTGCCTTTTGCACCACTTTTTCGACGAGCCAGATCGGTATTAAAATCGTCGCGATGTAATTCAATTCCTGGCGGACAACCATCGATAACCACGCCCACGCAAGCACCATGCGATTCGCCATATATGCTTATTTTGAATAATCGACCGAATGTATTCATGTTATTTGTTTAGAAATGAGGTTAATATATATTGAGTGCATATATTTGTATTTATTTGTAAAAATAGATTTTAAAATGGAAATATGCTCTCATGTTTTTGCTGATTAATTTTTAAGTCTGTTCCTAAGTGGTGTTGTCATCCCGACGTAGGTCGGGATCTCAAACGAATGTTCGACAGTATTTAATTAGTGTTACTGAAAAAACTCGTTAAATTTTTAAAAACATAGTCGTATGTCAATATTTATAATGAGTTTCAAATTTTTTTCTTGTTACTTTTTTATTCGCTTTCGCTCATGAGAGCGCCTTCGGCTAAGTTATCGAAAAAAGGAACAACTTAGCGATAGCGATTTCATGAACACCTTATAGCGAAACTTCATTACTAAAAACCATCTAACATACTGCATATAAGCGATATGTGTATTATTTTCTAAAAAATGTGGTCACTACATTATTTTAAAATTTTAACTTAATAATTTGTATATTAATTTTATATGTATTACTTTTGTGTTCA
>JANYAP010000024.1 GCA_025361285.1 Bacteroidales bacterium
ATTTCAAAAAGGGGCTTCGGTCCCTTTTTTTGTTTTAGCATATTGCTCAATTGGTTGCAGTTGTTTTATTTCGCCCAGCTGTATAAACTATCTTGGCAAAGATTGATACCAATAACCCAATATACTGTTTCGAGTTCTGAATTTAATTTAACGGTTACAAAATATGCCGAGTTTACGAGCTCGCCGAAGGCAATCCCAATCGAATCGGCGATGATAATGTAAAACCGTAAACTTTATGGATACCGACCTACGTCGGTATGACAGCACTCATTTACTTTTTGTAGGATACTCATGTTTGTATTTTCAAAACTTCTGCGTCTTTGCGCCTTTGCGTTCAATTTATTAAGGCTATACCTCTAATAATTACTTTTTGTTAAGTAAATTGCGCCCCTTATTGTGGCAAAACTATGAACTACCAAAGGCTGGAAGCTATTGATATTATGAACGAATGGGGTGCTGCTGGTATTCCGTTTCTGTTTGTTATCGATTTCGAGATGAAAGCAATAAAGCTTTACCGCACCAATATGGCTTTGCCCAACGATGTCGCCTTCAATTTTTCATCAAAAACAATACTGCCTGCCATTAACAACCTTCATAACAACATTACTTTAAGTAAATTCCCTGTTTCGAAATCCGAATACGAAATAGCCTTTACCGAGGTGCAACGCCAAATATTCGCCGGAAACTCATTTCTGGTTAACCTAACCTTTGCATCGCGTATCGAAATTAATTTAACGCTTCGCGAAATTTACCAAAAATGCAATGCCAAATATAAATTGCTAATCGATAACGAGTTCGTTGTTTTCTCGCCCGAAACTTTTGTAACTATTACCAATGGTGTAATTGCCTCGTACCCCATGAAGGGCACCATTAGCGCCGATATTACTGATGCCGCCTCGAAAATACTTGCCAGCGCCAAGGAAACTGCTGAGCATAATACAATTGTCGATTTAATACGCAACGACCTTAGCATTATTGCCTCCAACGTTAAGGTAAACAGGTTTAGGTATATCGATCGAATATCGACTAACTATGGCGATCTTTTGCAGGTATCGTCGGAAATTACTGGTATATTACCCCATAATTATAATGCTTCAATAGGCACACTTCTATTTTCGCTTCTTCCGGCTGGTTCGGTTACTGGTGCGCCAAAGCAACGAACTATTGAAATTGTAAGAAATGTAGAAGGGCAGGAGCGAGGCTATTATACTGGTGTTTGCGGTTATTTCGATGGAAAAAACCTCGACAGCGCTGTTATGATACGCTTTATAGAAAACCGCAACAACCATCTTTGGTTCCGAAGTGGTGGCGGCATTACCTGCAATAGTGTATGCAACGACGAGTATAACGAATTAATACAGAAGGTGTATGTGCCAATTGTTTGAAACCATTAAAGTAAAAAATGGCATTCTCGAAAATATCGATTATCACAACTCGCGGGTTAACAAATCGCGTAACGAGCTTTTTGGCGACAATAAAACATGGAATTTACGCTCTATGATTACCTTACCACCGCTCGCTAGCAGTAAAACATATCGGTGTAAGTTTGTTTATAATGAAGTATTTAAGTCGGTTGAGTTTATTCCTTATACAATAAAACCGTTAAAAACACTTCAACTGGTAGAGGTTTCGAATATCGATTACGGGCACAAATATCTCGATAGAAGTGTTTTCGATAACATTAAACTTTTAAACCCCCACGCCGCCGACGTAATTATTGTTAACAACGGCAATATTACCGATTGCACTTATGCCAATTTGGTGTTCTTCGATGGCGAAAAATGGATAACTCCGTCCACGCCTCTTTTACGTGGTACCAAGCGCCAACGCTATATCGACGAACAAATAGTTGTGGAACGTGTTATAAAACCTGCCGATTTAAAACATTTTTATAAGATGAAGATAATTAATGCCATGATAGATTTGGACGAAAGTCCAGAGATTGATATTGAGAATATAGTCGTAAGTTCTGAGTACAGAGTACTGAGTAATGAGTAAGAAGTACTGAGTTACTAGTAAAAAGACAATTAATTTCATCAATTTACAACTACTTAAACAAAACAATTAACAAGTGTATTTTTTTAATAAATAATCAATGATTTTTTCTCATACTAAATGCTCATTTCTCAGTACTTGGCAATTGGTACTTAGTACTTGGTACTCAGTACTCAGTACTTGGTACTCAGTGCTTGGTACTCGTTCCTTAGTACTCAGTACTTTTCTCCTCCTCCTTCCACTCATAAACCTTTCGGCCCAATGCCCAACCGAAATAAAGGCATTTAGTGCAGGCGAAAAAGTTACCTATCAGGCTTATTACAACTGGGGTTTTGTATGGATACATGCTGGCGATGTGCAGTTTACCACTACTCAAAAGCAATATGTAGGAAACACTATTTATCAGTTCGAGGTAACAGGCAACAGCGTAAAAAAGTACGATTGGATGTATAAAGTTCGCGACACATACAAATCGTATGTCGATATGGAAACGTTCAGTCCATACTGGGCCGAGCGCAATACCTCCGAGGGAAGCACCAAAGTATATGAGAGTTATAACTTTTCGGCAACGGAGAAGAAAATATATTCGCTGGTAAAAAATGCCGAAAACCCCTATAAACGCGACTCAATAAATGCGAAAAGCTGCACGTTCGACGTACTTTCGGCTATTTATTACTGCCGCACCATTAATTTCGAAAAATACAAACCCAACGAGAAAATACCCATTAACATCGTTCTCGACGGAAAAACATATTCGCTATACCTACGTTTTCTTGGTAAAGAAACCATTAAAGCCCGCAACGACAACAAAAGCAGTAAGGCCAATAAATACCGATGCATTAAATTTTCGGCATTGCTAGTTGAAGGCAGCATATTTAAAGGAGGCGAGGATATGTTTATATGGGTTACCGACGACAAAAACCGAATACCAGTTTTGGTAGAAGCCAAAATATTGATAGGCTCCGTAAAGGCATACATAAATACCATGGAAGGAATTAAGTACCCATTAACATCGGTAGAGAGATAGAGGTAAGAGGAAGTCGGAACAATTTGTAATTTGTCATTTGCACATCTGTCATTTCCACATTTGCACATCTTCTCATTTCCACATTCCTCACCACCTCCTCCTAAACTCCGAGCAAATA
Organism: Bacteroidales bacterium; assembly: GCA_025361285.1. GTDB lineage: Bacteria > Bacteroidota > Bacteroidia > Bacteroidales > JAAUTT01 > JAAUTT01. Next base: position 3,141 of record JANYAP010000024.1, read on the forward strand.
ATACCAGTTGCTACGGCTACATTAAGCGATTCGGAGCTTTTTTTATTCTCTGGAAAAAACGGAATAAACAACTGTTTATCGAGTAACGGAAGCCAACGTGGGCTCAAACCCTTCGATTCGTTACCCATCATTATAAAACCATTTGCCGAAAGTGCAGCGTTGTAGATATTCTCCCCGTTTAGGGTAGTGCCGTACATAGGTATGCTCAACGCATTTATCTCCGAAATAACTTCTGGTAAATTTGCATAATGCACCTTAACTCTACATATAGCACCCATACTCGATTGTACAACTTTAGGGTTAAATGCATCAACCGTTTCGATACTGCATATAATATCCTCAATACCAAACCAATCGGCAATGCGAATAATAGTACCCATGTTTCCAGGATCCTGAATAGTGTCGAGTATTATCGATAACTTATTGTTTAACAACTTAACCGACAAACTATAATTTGGTATTTTTGCAATGCACAATACTTCATGCGGGGTTTTAAGGGTGCTTACTTTATTTAGTTCCTCTTGCAGCACAATATCACTATCGGTAACGCCCTTAACTTTGCTGGTATTATGCTTCGAAAACCAATCGTAAGTTCCTGCTATATAGGTTGTTTCTAATGTCGATGCTAGAATTTCATCCACCAATTTTTCACCTTCAGCAACAAACAAACCAAGGTTATTACGCTCTTTTTTCGACTCTAACGACCGAATAAATTTAATTTTATTCTTGCTTAGCATGTTTTTTGATAATGAATTAGTATAATGATATTACTTTCAATAGTTCGTCAATTTTTTTTATAGTTTACTTATATTATTCGTAACGTAATGAAATACATAGAAATACAAAAAAATATTTTCTTTTATTACTATGTATTTCAACTTATTAATTATAAATAAGTTACCGAAATATACCGAAGTGTTGTACTTTTGTAGTTTACAAAAATCAACGACTTAACAAAAATACTTATTTAATTTACATTGATTAACAAATTCCAATACCAGTTGAAGACTATCATAGCATTTGTTATTATTGCGATTTTTGTACTATGTGGCTGCAATCCAACAAAATATGTACCCAACAACAAATATCTTCTTAATGCGGTTAACATTAATATACACAATAAAGCCATTGATACCAAGGAGCTTAAAAGCTATGCGCGTCAAAGCGAGAATAAAAAGCTTCTAGGGTTTCGGTTTCACCTGTGGCTGTACAACTTATCGGATATTAACAAGAAAAAGGGCATTCATAAGTATCTTCAAAAAGTTGGCGAAGAGCCCATTCTTTGGGATGCCGACATATCGGCACGTTCAGTAAAACAAATGCAGTTATATCTTACCAAAAGAGGATACTATAACGCCACGGTGTTCGATTCGGTAATATTTCGTAAGAAAAAGGCCGAAGTTACTTATTTTGTAAATACCAATAAGCCATACATTATAAGTAACATATCGTATGTTTTCGACGATACTATAATCCGTCAAATGATTTTGGGCGATACAATTAATTCGAAAATAAAGCGCGGTAATATTTACGACGAGGATGTGCTTCAAAACGAACGTATTAGAATTGAATATTTATTAAGAAACAATGGTTTTTTTTACTTTAATCGCGATTTCATTTGGTTCGAACCCGATAGTTCCCTAAACTCGAACAATGTTAATATCGAAATGCATTTTAAAGGCTTAGAGACCAAAGGCTCCGCTACAGCCACAGCGCCTCAATACCGTAAATATAAGATTAATAAAGTATTAATTAGTACCGAGAACGACGTTGGTGTGCTTCATGGCGGAAAGTCGAAGTCGGCACTACGCGACACAGTTTCAAGCAATGGCATTAAATTTATATATCAGGAAAACTTTTGGGTTCGTCCGAATGTAATTATGCAATCGAATTATATTTTTCCGGGTGCGGAATATAAAATTTCCGATGAGGAGGAAACGAAAAACCATCTTTTCTCATTAAGTGTGTTCAGCATTGTGCGAATACAATTTACCGAAAGTGAGTATAGCGATACATCGCAATATCAGTATCTCGATTGTCAAATTCGACTCAGTCCCGTAAGTATGCAATCGTATTCAACCGAAATTGAAGGCACTCACTCGTCTGGCAATGGCCTTGCAGTAAACTTAGTTTATCAGCATAAAAGCTTGTTTGGAAATGCCGAAAACTTTAGTTTAAAACTTCGAGGAGCACTTGAATCGATAAAAAGCAAAAATGCTGATATTCAAATAGTTCATGAATACGGCGCAGAAGCATCTATTAGCCTACCAAAGTTTTTGATACCTATAAATAGATTGAACTTCGTTAAAAAATATAATCCTAAAACTTCATTATCAGTTTCTTATAATTTTCAACAACGAGTTCAATATACCCGAACTGTTGCAAATGCTTCGTTTGGATATAATTGGAAAAGCGGGAAATTTTCTGGTCATTCTTTTCGACCTATCGAGCTCACATTAGTTGATATACCTCGTAAAACTCCTGAATATGACAGCATAATAAAAAACACCTTTTTATCTCATACCTTTTACGCGCATTTAATTACAAGTACTTTATATAGTTACACCTTTAATAATCAACGAAAAGGGCATAATTTTCAATATTTTCGTTGTAATGTCGAATCGGCAGGTAACTTGTTAAACACATACAATAAGTTGGCAAAAACAGCAGCTAACGATAGTTCAAACTACGAATTATTTGGAATCGAATACTCACAATATATAAAAACCAATATCGACTATCACTATTTTCATTACATATCCAATCGAAACTCCATTGTTTATCGTGTATTTGCTGGCATAGCTTTCCCTCTAGGTAACTCAAATGCCGTTCCTTTCGAAAAACAGTATTTTGCCGGAGGAGCCAATAGTATTAGGGGTTGGCAAGTATATAGGCTTGGCCCAGGTTCTTCAAAAAGTTTCGCCGCAAGCTATCCCGACAGAACTGGCGATATAAAGTTAGAGTCGAATGTTGAGTACCGTTTTAAAATGTTTTGGGTTTTGGAGGGTGCGCTGTTTATAGATGCAGGCAACATTTGGACGCTTTCTAAAATCGGTAATCAAAAAGAAGGACAGTTTGCTTGGGATAAATTTTATAAGGATATTGCTATTGGCAGTGGAGTTGGGATGCGGTTTGATTTTGGCTTTGTTTTATTTCGTGTCGATTTGGGAATGAAAGTGCGTAACCCAGCATTAGATAATAATGCCAAGTGGTTCTATAACAGAGGTAAACCCCAGAATAGCGACTTTGCTTTAAGTATTGCAATTAACTATCCATTTTAATTTCTCGAATCGCTTTTTTTGCCTTACTTTTATAAATATTTAATGTGTAGGAAATAAGTTCCTACAAGGCGCGCAAAAATTTTAATACCGGAGCTTACTAAAGTAAGTGAGAACTTAGCGAAGCGTTCACGAACACCATTAAAAACAAATGGATTTGTGAGTAATTTAAAATTTTTGCAGCAACGCAGTAGGAGCTTATTTAATACATATTACTAAGTTTAAATTTAAGAAAAAATTGTGAATAGTGCAAGAAAAAAATGATATATATTTAACGCAAGAAGCAAGAACCAAGAGTTAAGAGCTA
>JANYAP010000025.1 GCA_025361285.1 Bacteroidales bacterium
AAACAGCCTTTTCGCAAACATATCTATTTTTTCGAAAAAACTTTCGCTTGTATTTTTTTATCTGAAAAAGATAACTAATTTTGCAGCCTCAATTAAACTTTTTAAGGAAGAATAAAAATGGCAAACCATCAATCGGCAGAAAAAAGAAATAGACAGAACGAAACACATCGTTTGGAAAATAAATATTATGCTAAAACCACTCGTAACGCTGTAAAAAAGCTCAGACACATAACTGCTAAAGCCGATGCTGTAGCGCTATATCCTGAGGTTGCATCGATGCTCGACAAATTAGCTAAGAAAAATGTAATTCACAAAAATAAAGCTTCGAACTTAAAGTCGAGCCTTTGTAAATACGTGAGTAGTTTAAGCTAACAAAGTATAATTTTATTTTATAAAGTAAAGCTTTTCCAATTTGGAAGGGCTTTTTTTGTTTCTATTAGTTTTATTATTAATACTTTGAATTATTTATGCAACTTGCTCATAATTAACAGGTTGAAATACAAAGAAATATTAAACTATTTCTATGTATTTCAACGTATTACTAATACGTTAAAATTGAAAAAATATTTGTTTACCGAACTATTGATTTTTTTTACATATAAAAAGCTTACTTTTATGTTCTAGGTAATATATTTTACATTTATGGAATATAACAACTTAACTATCAAGGAGTGGTCGGTTGAGGATCGGCCACGCGAAAAGCTTCTTGCAAAAGGTATTTCGTCGCTTGGCGATTCGGAGCTTATAGCCATCATTATTGGTTCGGGGTCGAGAAACGAAAGTGCAGTTCAACTTTCGAGTCGAATTTTGGGGTCGGTTAATCACAACCTCAACGAATTGGGTAAACTTACGGTAAATGATCTTCGCAAGCATAAGGGTATTGGCGAGGCTAAGGCCATTGGTATTGTGGCGGCATTGGAATTAGGCAGGCGGCGCAAATTATCGGAAAGTATAAATCGCGAAAAAATAACGTCGAGCCGCGATATTTACGAAATATTTCATCCTATACTGGCCGATTTACCGCACGAGGAGTTCTGGATATTGCTCCTAAACCGATCGAACAAAGTTGTTGACCGCCAGAAAATTAGCCAAGGAGGTATTTCGGGTACGGTAACCGACGTACGTTTAATACTAAAAGCAGCTATCGACAAAGGCGCATCGGCAATTGCGTTAATTCATAACCACCCATCGGGCAATGCAAAACCATCGGAACCTGATATTTCGATAACCCAAAAAATTAAAGAATCAGGTAACCTAATGGATATCACCCTAATCGATCATATTATTGTTACCGATGGAAGTTATTATAGTTTTGCCGATGAAGGGGTTATTTAGTGGTTTTCGTTGAATGCCCTAAACCGACACTTAAACATACCCAATAAACTAGTCGTTTCTATCAGTTGAATTAGTCGTAATAATATTGTTTGAATCAATTATTATATCATACTCATAACAACTGCTCATATCTACATCTGTAAGATAAATAACTTTATTTACCGAAATTGTAAAAGTAATTTTTCCTGCCGAGTAGCTTCTATAATCAGAAGTAATTCCCGCACCTACATTATTTAAATTTTCTGTATTACCTCCAGAAGTCTTAATTTGAACGCTAACATCCGTTGTACCATTATTAATGATTCTAGCTCTTGGATTTTCGCCATCGCAGTCTTTGCAGCTATTGAGAGATACAGTAAGCAATACTAATGAGAAAATCACCGAAAAAGATAATAAAGTTTTCATATAGTTGAATATTAAATCCTTACTCATTTGGCTTTTCAGATACGCCCCGTTTATTAAGATGGTTTCTGGCCTCCACAATAAGTAATGCGTAGGAAATAAGTTCCTACAAGGCGCGCAAAAATTTTAATACCAGAGCTTACTACAGTATGTGAGAACTTAGCGAAGCGTTCACGAACACCATTAAAAACAAATGGATTTGTGAGTATTTAAAATTTTTGCAGCAACGCAGTAGGAGCTTATTTAATACATATTACTAAGTTTAAATTTAAGAAAAAATTGTGAATAGTGCAAGAAAAAAATGATATATATTTAACGCAAGAAGCAAGAACCAAGAGTTAAGAGCTA
>JANYAP010000039.1 GCA_025361285.1 Bacteroidales bacterium
CGATTCTTCTCTGTGAACTCTGTGTAACTTATAAAAGCAAATGAATTAGAATGAGTAATAACTTATAATATATACAATTACAAATAGATAGCGTAAATATTAATTCTCTGTGTTAAATTTTTTAACCCTTAATTCGCATTAGTAACTAGTTAGTATTCACACGTAATGTCGAAAATCCTGCCAGGTTTGGTATTTTATATAACCTCGGTAATTTATAATTATCAGAAAGTTTACTTATTACCTAAAACCTGTCAGAATTAATTACGCAAATTATTGTCTGTAGGGATGGACACAAATTAAGCTTTGTACTAAAATAAGACGTATAATTGCGGCAGATAAAAATATATTAAATGACTGTTTTTATGTTTAATATGTAAGCCTGCTACGAAATTACGATTTAGTGCCATTCCGTCGAATGATCGGAACGACAGCATTGGCTTTGTTACCCCGACGTAGGTCGGGGTTTCAGACAAACAAACTAAAGTAATGCAATAACTACTAGTTAGGGTTACCGACCTTCGTCGGGTATGACAGCATACTTTTTACGACTTACGACTTATCAATACCACCGCATAAGCCGAAACACCTTCCTCGCGACCCACAAACCCAAGTTTTTCGGTAGTGGTTGCTTTTATCGAAATATCGCCTTCATCAATGTTCATTGTTTGGGCTAGGGCGGCTTTCATATCGGGTATAAATTGCTTTATTTTAGGCGTTTGCAGACAAACCGTGCTATCTATATTCGAAATGGAATATCCTTTTTCGGCTATTAAAGCTACTGTTTTGGCTAATAATACCTTACTGTCAATACCTTTATATTCGACCGATGTATCGGGAAAATGTGTTCCAATATCGCCCATATTGGCTGCGCCCAATAACGCATCGCAAATTGCATGTATAAGCGTATCGGCATCGGAATGACCAAGTGCGCCTTTCGAATGCTCAACTTTAATACCACCTAAAATAAAATCTCTGCCTTCAGCCAACCTGTGTACATCGTAGCCAAAGCCTACTCGCACCTTCATTACTAATTGTTATTTAGATTTCGGAAAGCATCGAAGTCAAACGACAACGTCAATCTCATTGTATTGCCAAGTGGACTATTTGCTGCAGAAGGAATAAGGTACGAGAAATCGAGGCTAAACACATTTAACCGCAAGCCTACTCCTAAAGTGTAATATTTACGATTCCCTTTTGTTACATGCTCCGCAAAATACCCGCCACGCATAGCAAATTGTTTCCTATACCAATACTCTACACCAACAGAATAAGTAATTTCGTGCAATTCTTCTTTAAAAACGCTACGACTTCCGTCCGACTCTAATACTCCAGGAGCATCGCCAAACGATTGAAAAATACCTTCTATTACGCCAACATCGTTATTTTTACCGAATTGAATAGAATCAGACCCTGATTTTCGAATTGGCGGAGTTGGTACTAAAAGTTTGGTAATATCAGTACCCAACATTATGGAGTTGTAACTATTAATATCAATAGTTAAAGCACTTCCTAGGCGAAGGTTAGTTGGTAAGAAGTTTCTGTATCTAGTATCGGTAGAATAACTTAACTGATTTCCAATGTTGGAAATATCTAAACCAAAGGCTAGTTTACCTTCCTTATCCGATATCTTTATTTTATCGTTGTAATACATCGAAATATCGGCAGCAAACGCTTGCCCCACTTTGCTATCTTCTCCAAAGCCTTTAGTTAAATCCGATCGGATATATCTAAAAGCAATACCTCCACTTAATTTGCTTCCAAATTTTCGCGAATATGCTGCATCTAAAGCCATTTCATTTGGCGAAACATTTCTTTCGAAGTCGCCAGTTATACTTCTAAACTCAATCTGCCCCAACGAAAAATACCTTAAACTTGCTGCAATTACCTGCTGCTTATCAATACGTTTATAGCCTGTTAAATAAACAAGGTCAATATCACCAACCAAGTTCCGAAGCCAAGGGGTATACGATAATGACACTCCGCCGTCTTTTTCGATAAAAGCAAATTTAGATGGATTCCAATGCATCGAATTTACATCGGGTGTAGTTGCTACTCCCACATCGCCCATTGCCCCTGCTCTCGATTCGGGCGACACCGTAAGGAATAAAACACCAGTAGAAATAGGGTTATTTTCTTGTGCCTGTGGGCTTTGTACCCCAATAAATACGATTGCTAGAGCTAAAAAGAAGTTCTTATACATTGAAAAAATGGTTTTAAAAAGTGCGACAAATATAATTATTTAGCTATATAAAATAATAATTTAATTATTTACGACATTTAGTTAATGTAATACTTCGGTAAACATTTTGGTGAGTTTTGGTGACTTAGTGCTTTGGTGGCTATTACATAATTTTTTGCCCCCAAGCACAAAAACACCAAACTACTTTAAATCAAAGAGTTGAATAACTTATATTAAAAGTTTACCGTACTATTATAATGTTTAATCACTAATAATTAATTACCAGTTTGTTCGATGAGCTAACCGATGTATTGTTAGATGAACGTACAATTACCCGATATAAGTATATGCCAGGCCTAATTTTGTTGTTATTTTGGCTTGTCAAATTCCAATGTATTGGTGTTGAGGTATAACCTGTTGGTACAATATGTTCACTAATGCGGGTAATTAAACTACCTGCCATGCTGTAAATTTCAATGGTTACGTCCAGCTCCGCATCGGTTTGGTTGTGTTCAAAAAAGAAATTGGTATAGTCGTTTGCCGGATTAGGGTAATTATAAACACGTTGCAATAAAATATCGGTTCCTCCCAAAACCTTAAAGTTAATTTCCGCTTCCGACGAATTGTTGAAATTGTCCCATATCTTAAATGTAACAGTATGGTCGCCAGGCGATATTTTTGGAAATTTGAATTCTACACTTCCTTTACGAAAATTATCGATATTGGTTTCGAAGTAGCTGTTCAGCACAAACGTTTGGTTTAAATCGTTATCGAGAATTGCTGTTATGTCGTGCCCTAATCCATTACCGCCAGGGTTCAAGCCGTTTTCGTCGCCAATATGAGCCAGCAGGGTAGGAAATTCGTTGGAAATGCCTCCATCTAAAAACGTTGTGTCGTTTAAAAACAGTTTAATGCTCGGCCCTATATCGTTAGGAGTAACGCCAGTTGTAAGCCCGCCAATAACAACCGATTGTGTTGTGCCAGCGGCATCGGATGTGGAGTCGGCGGCATAAAAACTTATCTTACCTTTACCATAAGCATAATCCATATCGCGCGGCATAATCAATTGAGCTTCAAAGTCTCCATTTTTAACCGTTGCTTTTCCTTTAAATAGCACATTGTTCTGAAGTTCAAATGCAAAAACTCCCTCTCCATCGTTATTTAGAGTTAATATTTCCTTTTTTTTATCGAACACAGTTGGGTATAAAACACCATTAAAATTTTCGAGTTTGTTACCTAATTCGTCAACAATTTTGCCTTTTACAACCACTTCTCCATAAGCTCTTAAGGTATCGCCTTTGGCGGAAGAGAAATGGTTTATACTGTCGGTAACAATTCGGTATTGAGGAATAGCCAAGCTCAAAGCCGGGTCGGCAAGTAGTGTAAAATTCAATTTATTATCGCTATCGCCAGCGTTATTTTTAGTAATTCGGAATATGTCGCCTAATCGATATGCGGGGTTGTCGGCCGATTTTATAAAACCTTTTTTATAGAATTGCTCATTTAAATCGAAATTTGGGCCCGAATAAACAACACGGGTAGTGGTAAGCAGTCCAATGCCTCCACCATGTTGGTTCAGCAATACGTCTTCGCCAGCCGAGGTTTTCTCAAAATCGTCGAACGGGGCAAAATCGCAGGTTGCTGTAATAAATAACGGGTAAATGTTATTAGTCCATTGGTTTATATCTTCGTTTTGCCTTATAACTTGTTCGTGAGTTACCCCCGATGGACCTCCATGTCCAGTATAATTAATAATTAGAGTTCCTTTGTTTATTTGGTTTGTAATGGCTGCATTTACGTCGGGATAACGTGATCCTGACGAAGTAGATACTTGCTTGTATGCATCCAAATATATTTTCTCGGTATTAAACGAAGGATACTGTTTTTCGAGGTATGATGCAAGATTGTCGGCCTGACGCATGTGGATATTACCATCCTCATCATCGCCAATAAAACAAATAGTATTTCGCCAATCGCCCATTTTTTTAGCCGATATATAACTTTTAATTTTATCAACAATAATTTGTGCATGCAACGCATCTTTCACTGGGAAACGCCCAACGCCAACATCTAACATTCCGCTCGAAACAGATTCGTTATTATCTAACATGCCATAATAGTCGTCGGTTACATAGGAATTGGTTGCCGAAAGCGAATTTACGCCTTGGTAAGTGAGTATAAAATTACTGTTCGCAATACCACCAATTACCTTATCTTTATTGTTGTACGACCCATCGCCTAAAAGCAAAAGGTATTTCGGAGCTTTATCGGATGGTTCGGCTTTATCGTAAAGTAACTTAAGAAAGTTGCGTAAAGCCGCCGGATCGGGCATTCCCGACGAAAACTCGTTGTATATTTGCTCGGGGGTAACAATTGCCGACGACAAGTTGTCGTGTACGCGGTGAATATCGGCTAATTCGTTAGCTTGTTTCAGAAAATCGGGGTGCGAAATAATAACGTAATCAACGTCGGCAATACCATGTATATTCTGATTAATTACTTTACCTTTTATAAAAGTGGGCGTTAAACCGCTTTTGGGGTCGAAGGCAACGTATTCGCGTAATTTGTCGGAGGCTGCATTATAGCTTAACGCACCATTACCGTATGAAACGGCAAGTTGCTTAACGTTGTTAATATCAGTTATATCCCAAACCGCTGTACCCGTTGGGGCGTTGGCTACGGTAAAAGTCGATATTTTACCAACTCCTACCGATTTAGCATCGCGATAGAATAGCTGAGAGGAACCCATCGACAAGTTTTGTCGTGCGGCAAGCCGAAAATAATTCAACCAGCCTTGCGCTATTGAACTGCCTTTTTTGTCGAATTTTAGCTTAATGGTAAAGTTATCAGATTCTGGCACAAAATTAAATTGAAATCTTTTAGCCGCTGCATAATCGCTCAAATAACCAGTTGATATTCCGCTCATTATTACATTTCCTACCAGTTTATTGTTCTGGTTTATTACAAATGCAGTATTTGTTTCAGCACGGTTAAGTACCTCGCCATCAATATAAATTGGTTCGTTGGCAATTAGGTTGGGGAAAGTAAAAGTGAAGTCGTAATTTGTTTGTGTATCAAATAGTTCGCCATACCACTCGCGCCCCGAATGTTTAAAATTAAACAAATTAGCTTCGTGAAACTCCAAACCGTCGAACGAATTTACTGAATTAGTCGAATTACCGATAGGAGAAGCAATTAGCTCAATCTTTTTACCTCCTTGGTTAGATGTAATAAAATAAAGTGCGTTGTCGGTGAAAGCATTTATGTTATGATTGTATTTTTTTGCGTTAGCATCGTAACTCCAAGTAACTGGGCCTTGAGCATAAAAAAGAATGTAATCGTTATCGGAGTATGTGCCATTGGTTGTGTTATTTATCATAATTGGCATCTCAACCATATCGTCGGGTACGTATCCAGTATAAATTTCGGGAAGCGATTTGCCTCCATTGCCGTAAATACGTGCATTTTCGGGGTTTGAAAGCCCTAGGCTTTTCATCTCGGCAAAAGTAATTTTATAAATACCAGACTTTGAAACCGTGAATTTATACCAGTCGCCACTACTCAACAACGATGTGCTGGCATATACATTTTCGGCATTTGTCGATTTTAATGTAGCATGTTTTAAATTTTTACTCAAAGTAATTGAAAATGAATGCAATCGCTCTAGTTCTCCGCTCAAAGTACTTTTTCGCAAAGGTATAAACGAAACCAATAGATATTGTATCTTTTTCTCGGTTACAATCGATTGATTTACAATTACACTATCAGCAATTAAAGTGTCAACAGTTATTGCAGACAAATGCGAAGTGGGTATTGCCTCGAACTTTACGTTGTTTATTTTAATGTCGAAATTAGCATCGTCTGTGGAATTTAATAGTACTTTAGTTTGATAGTAAGGTAATTCAGATGAATTATTAAACACAGCTCCATCGAAGTATAAATATAATGTGCTTTTGCCCGAAATAGGATTAACCGAAGCAACACATTGTTTCCAAGTAATTGAGTCCGCAATTTTTATTTCCTGACCAAGAAGTAATGATGGCAGAAACACAAAAAAAATCGATATTGAGCATAATCGCCTTATTAACATAATGTTGTATTTTGAGAAGATTAACATATTACACGTTTTTATTCACTTTAAACGTAAACAAATATATATTATTGTAGTTTACTCAACATCAAAAATAAAGTATGTGTTTTTTCGTTTTATTGTCAATACTTGTAAAAAGCTTGTTACAATTTGATTTTAAGTACTATAATTGCAAAAAAATAAATTATTGGAAAATAAACTATCACATATTCATTTTTATAAAAACCTTACGTTTGGAACTGCATTTTTGCTTTCCTTTCTTTTTAAGGCATATGGGCAAGATGCTGTGTTTTCGCAATTTATGTTTCATCAGTTAAGCTTTAACCCTGCTAATACGGGTAATTTAGATTATGCTAGGTTTGTTTCGGGCTACCGTAACCAGTGGCCTAGCCTTAATAATGCTTACATAAGTTATTATGCATCGTACGATCAGTTTGTCGATAAAATTTCGAGTGGCATAGGTTTAGCTGTAAACCGGGATATACAGGGAGGTGGCTCATTTTCAAAAACGTCTATCGACTTATCATATTGTTTTCCAGTGGAATTGAACAATAATTTGAAAATGAATCTTGGTATTAAGGCTGGTGTGGTGCAGAAACGCATAGGAGCATCGAACATTAAACTTCCCGATAGTAATCCATTTTTTAACTCCACGCCGCAAGTGAGCCTTGCCGATCAATCGAAAATTTACTCCGATTTTTCCGTTGGAACTTCTTTTTTCTACAACGAACAATATACAATAGGGTTAGCCGTTAATCATATAAATATGCCAAACGAAGCTTTAGGAGGTGGCTTTATTGTTAGGTCGCCTGTTGGGTACACACTACAAATTGGGGCTCATTACCCTAATAAACAGTTAAATAGAACAAATAAGAAATTGAAATTTGAACCAGGAGTAATTGCTAATTGGCAAAAAGGTTATAATTATATCGGCTGGGGCTCCACAATACAATATTCATCAATTATTGCAGGAATTTGGTTTCGAAATAATTTTTTCGTTAATTTGAATACTATAATTTTTCAGGTAGCATATTCGCATTTAGGAACAACAATTAGTTATAGTTACGATTTTTGGATGCCTAATAATTATCAACAACTGAGAAATATAGGAGCACATGAGGTAACCTTTATTTACCTTTTTAAGTATAACGACCCAAAGAAAAAGATGAAAGCAATAAAATGTCCCAAATTTTAATACAAATTGCAGAATAATATTGTTTAGCAAACAAAAAATAATTATATTTGAATCAATAAAATATTTTTGATATGAAACACAAAATAGTCTTTATTTCTTTCTTAGCAGCATTGGTAGTACTTTCAACATCTTGCGGTCTTTTTGGCGGGAAGAAAAAAAATGCATCGGCAACTACAGGCTGGAACTATAACGACCCTGACAATGGCGGTTTTGAAGTGGCTGAGGGCGTTGAACAAGAAACTGGGCCAGGGTTGGTATTTATCGAAGGTGGTTCTTTTACCATGGGGCGTGTTGAACAGGATGTTACTTACGACTGGAATAACGTACCGCGTCGCGCAACCGTTGAATCGTTTTATATGGACGAAACTGAAGTTCGCAATGTCGATTATCGTGAGTATCTTTACTGGCTTGCACGTGTGTTTGTCGATTACCCGAACGTAAGTAGAAAGGCATTGCCCGATACACTAGTTTGGCGTAGCAAGTTGGCGTACAACGAACCTTATGTTGAATATTATTTCCGCCATCCATCGTACAACGAGTATCCGGTTGTGGGTGTTAATTGGTTGCAAGCTAACGATTATTGCGCGTGGCGTACCGACCGTGTAAACGAAGGCATTCTGGTTAGAGAAGGCATTCTGGAAAAAGATCCAAACCAAACAAACGAAGAAAATTTTAATACCGATGCTTATTTAGCAGGTCAATACGAAGGTGTAGTTCGTAAAAATCTACCAAGTGTCGATCCTAATAAAGAAGACCGTAAAGTAAAAATTGAAGACGGTCTGTTTTTGCCAAAATATCGCCTACCAACCGAGGCCGAATGGGAATATTCTGCTTTAGGGTTAATAGGAAATTCATACGACGAGCGCGTTTATGAGCGAAGAGTATATCCTTGGAATGGACATAATGTTCGTAACGATGGTAAAAATGTTCGTGGTCAAATGAGAGCTAACTTTGTTCGTGGCAGAGGTGATATGATGGGTGTAGCAGGTGCTTTGAATGATGCAGGTAGTGTTTCTGTGCCAGTTACGTCGTATTGGCCTAACGATTACGGTTTGTATTGTATGGCAGGTAATGTTAACGAATGGGTACTTGATGTATACCGCCCACTATCGTTCGAGGATGTAGATGAGTTTCGCCCTTTCCGTGGTAACATATTTACTACGCTCGAGCGAGATGAAGAAGGAAATGTTGCACAAAAAGACAGCCTTGGTCGCTTAAAATTCCGTCCAGTAACTGGCGAAGAAGCTACTCAGAAATGGAGAAGATATAGCCAAGCTGATTACAAAAACTATAAGGATGGCGATTTTGCTTCGAGTACCGAGTTTAGTAATAGCGATGCGGAAAAAGGTCCAGGTTCGCAACGTATGTACTCTCAAAAAACTAGCGATATGTCGTCGTTAATAAACGATAACGTACGTGTTTACAAAGGTGGATCGTGGAGAGACAGAGCATATTGGTTAAGCCCAGGCTCGCGAAGATTTCTGCAAGAAGATCAATCGAAAGACGATTTAGGCTTCCGTTGCGCTATGACGCGTGTTGGTTCGCCTATAGGCTTTATGAAAAAAAAGAAGAAATAAGAATTAAGTTGTAACAAATATATTAGGGGGCAATAGCCCCCTTTTTTTGTATTAAGAAAATGGAATTAGAAAAATTATACGAAATATATTCGAATTCGGGCATAGTAACTACCGATTCGAGAAATATTAGCAAAGGGAGCTTGTATTTTGCTTTAAAGGGCGATAATTTCGATGGAAACATGTTTGCCGAATTAGCCTTAAAGGCAGGGGCTTCGATAGCTGTTATTGATAATAAGGATTATTACATTGACCACCTTACTATTTTGGTTGCTAATACTTTAGAGACCTTACAGAGCCTAGCAAATTATCATCGGAAAAAACTTCAAGTTCCAGTTATTGCAATTACTGGCACTAATGGTAAAACAACAACTAAAGAATTGCTGAATGCCGTATTGTCGAAGAAGTATAAAGTGCTGGCTACTAAAGGGAATTTAAATAATCATATAGGAGTTCCTTTAACATTGCTATCTATAACGAATGATATTGAAATAGCTATTGTTGAGATGGGAGCTAATCACCAGCGTGAGATTGATTTTCTAAGTAAAATTGCCGAACCTACTCATGCCCTCATTACAAACATTGGAAAGGCTCATTTAGAGGGCTTTGGAGGTTATGAGGGGGTGATAAAGGCAAAAAAAGAGTTGTACGACTATGTTATTGATAAGAAGGGCGTTATCTTTTATAACTCCGACGATGCGCTACTTTCGAATATATTGGCTGAGGAATCGGTAAAGAAGTATTCGTACGGAAACAAAACTGGAGATACTTGTATTGGCAAAGTTGTGCCAAGCGATACGTTTTTGAATATTGAGGTAAACGATAAGAAAAGCAGTGTAAGTGAAACGATTAAATCTCAAATAGTTGGCGAATATAATGCCGATAACGTTATGGCGGCGGTTTGCATAGGTTTATACTTTTCAGTAGCACTTTCCGAAATTGTAAATGCCATAGGTAGTTATCAGCCTTCTAATAGCAGGTCGCAACTTGTTGATACAGTTAACAATAAGGTAATACTCGACTGCTACAACGCAAATCCGTCGAGTACATTGGCTGCCTTAAATAACTTCGGCAAAATGAAAGGCGATTTCAAAACAGTTATTTTAGGTGATATGCTTGAGCTTGGAGACGAAGCACAGGCAGAGCACGAAAACATTATTAAGTATTTGCTAAGTATGCCACCAGTACAAATTTTGCTCGTTGGCGAGTGCTATCAAAAAGTGGCCGATTTGTATTTTATGCCGTCGTTTAAAACCTCGGATGAGCTAAAAACGTGGTTACAAATAAATCCGATAACCGATAATCTTATACTGGTAAAGGGGTCGAGAGGAATTAAGCTGGAAAAAATAATGGAAGTGCTTTGATATTGCTAGCTTTAGTTATTTGCTAATGTTGGCAGCAATCAGCTAAATTGTACTTATAATAATTTGTATATTTGTAAAAAATGTAAGAATATGACTACTATTACAGGGAAATATTATAACGGACAGTTAAAATTGGAAAGACCATTAAAAACTCAAAAGCCATTAAAAGTAATTTTGACTTTTCATGATGATTCTAAAACTAGATTGGAACTTTCCGATTTTTCATTTCTTGAAAGTCAAGAATTATTGAAAAATTATAACGGTTCCTTCACTGATGAAGTTCTAGAAGAAAGGCGAAAAGCGTTATGAAAGTCTTTTTTGACACCTCGTCTTTATTCAAACTATACCATCGTGAGAGAGGGACAGAGGCGGCGTCAGCATTGAAAGTGAAAAGTCGGATAGAATTGTTTGTGACATCAGATAATTTACTGTCTGAAATATCTCAATTAGAAGGTTTACCTACAAAATAAGTTTCAACGTCGTCAACCTCGGCTCTTTTGTAATTGGGGTTACTTGTTTCCAAACCTTATTAACCTTATTTTTTGAGAAATAATTACGACAATAAAGTTTACTCCGAGTTCAGCAGTTCTGTGCTTGGTATTTCCATCATTAGTTATACGTGCAGCGATAAATAGCACTATACAATTTGTTTTTCCTGAAGTAGTACTGAAATACAATACTTTTCTTATATATAATTGATGGCAATGTATTAGTCGATTTTAGTGGCTTGTTTGTAAACACATATCTATAGAACTGAAAATGAGCTTTAAGCACAGATAATAATTCTGCAGGGTTCGCCCCAAAAAGTAATTTTACGGCAGCTATTCCATCGAGTAATAAGCGAATAAAAATTATACGAAACCTAATATTGGCGGGCAAATTTTTATATAACATAATCAGGTTGTTACGAAAATTAAGATAAGTTTTAAACGGATTCGATTTTGGTAAAGTTCCTCCACCGAGATGATAAACCACCGAATTGGTTGTGCAATATATCTTATAACCAGCAGTTTGCATACGCCAACATAAATCAATTTCCTCCTGATGGGCAAAGAAAAACGAGTCGAAACCACCTAATTGCTTGAATACTTTGGCTTTAACGGCTAAACAAGCCCCAGTAGCCCAAAATACTTCGAAAATGCCATCGTATTGCCCATTATCTTTTTCGAGGGTATCGAAAATTCGCCCTTTGCAGAATGGATATCCATATTTATCGATGTAACCCCCTGCAGCTCCTGCATATTCAAAGGAATCGCGATTGAAATATGATTTAATTTTTGGCATACAGGCTGCAATGCTTCTATCGCATTCTAGAAGCGAAACAAGCGGTTGCAGCCAGTTTTCGGTTACTTCTATATCGGAATTTAATATGATATAATATTCGGCATTAACCTGGCTTAGCGCCTTGTTATAACCTTCGGCAAATCCGTAGTTTTTATCTAGCTGAATAAGTTCTATTTCGGGGTAATTATTCTTTAGAAAAGGTATGGAATCGTCGGTTGAGGCATTGTCGGCAACAAATATCTTATATTCGGGTGATATAGAATACTTTAACAACGACGGAAGAAACGTTTCCAGATGCTTACGTGTGTTCCAATTGAGAATAACAATAGCAGTTTTAACCATAAAATTACGTTTAACGCTTTAAGGCTTTAAATATTTTTGTACTATTCCAAGAAATTCGTCATATATCAAACCGTTTGTTGCAACTATTTCTTTACCAAATATATAATTGTCTCCACCGCTAAAATCGCAAACTTTTCCGCCAGCTTGCTTTAGTATTAATGCTCCAGCGGCAACATCCCAAGGTTGAAGACTGTATTCGTAAAAGGCTTCGAATCGTCCGCAAGCAACATAAGCCAAATCGACGGCTGCCGAGCCAATACGGCGCGCTCCATGAGAGTTTTGCATAAAGTATTCGAGCGATTTCATGTAAGCAGGCATCCGGGCGAAATCGGTGTAAGGAAAACCTGTGGCAATAAGCGAATCCTTAATGGTGGCTGCACTCGACACGGTTATTGGCTTTCCGTCTAAAAATGCTGGGCTGCCTTTCCATGCCGAAAAACATTCCTTCGTATTTAGCTCATATATAACGCCTAACACAATTTCGTTGTTTTCCATTAATGCTATGGAAATGGCGTAGCACGGTAATCCGTGAATAAAATTAGTGGTTCCGTCTAACGGGTCAATTATCCAGGTTAGTTCCTCGCCATGGTGTTCGGCAGTACCTTCTTCGGCAATAAAACCAGAGCCTGGCAGTATTTCGGACAAAGATTCGACCAACATTTCCTCGGCTTTTTTGTCGACGTATGACACAAAGTTGTGAAGACCCTTTGTTTCAACCTTATCACTCGAAAATTTAAGTGCTTCGCTTTGAATAAACATGCCAGCATCAAGGGCTGCGCTTATAACATTTTTGCAGATGTATTCGTAATTCATGATATAGATATTAAGTCGTAAGATATTAGTCGTAAGACAAGTACTGAGTAAATATTACTGAGTACATAGTATAAAGTAATTTGACAATTATTAATAGATGTTGCTTATTATCAATGAGTTGGCTCAAAAAAAATGTGTGTGAATTAAGGTTGTAAAAGCCTGAAGGGCTTATCTAAACGTTATTAATTATTAACAAGCAATTTCGATACCAACGTTGCCTGATGGTAGCAGATTTGTTAGTTTTGCGTTGATGCATTTATTAATCAGGGTTTTATCGTATTTGGTTTCGACTTTAATATAATTTTCGGTGAAACCGTACATTTGTCCTTTTGTTTGTGCCGATTCGAATAAAACATTGAACGATTGGTTAATATGTTTTGTGTAAAACATATCTCGCTTATTATCCGACAATTCGCTTAATATTTTACTTCGCTTATGCTTATCCTTAGGCGAAACTTTGCCAGGCAATAAAATAGCCTTTGTATTTCGTCGTTCGGAATACGAGAACACATGAAGGTACGAAATTTCGAGCTTTTTCAGAAAAATTAATGCCTCGTCGAAAAACTCGTCGGTTTCGCCCGGGAAGCCAACAATTACATCGGCTCCAACGCAAGCGTGCGGCATAATAGACATTATAGTATTTACCCGATTTTCAAAAACTTCGCGTTTGTATCGTCGGCTCATTAGGCTAAGCACTTCGTTATTACCCGATTGCAATGGAATATGAAAATGTGGCATGAAACTTCGCGAACTAGCCACGAATTGAATAATTTGGTCGGTAAGCAAATTGGGTTCGATAGATGAAATGCGGTAACGGTCGATTCCTTCAACCTTATCGAGCTGCTGAATAAGCTCAAAGAAGGTTTCGCCAGTTGAACGACCGAAATCACCAATGTTTACGCCTGTTAGAACAATTTCTTTAATGCCAGCTTCGGCAATTTTGTGTGCCTCGGCAACCGACTTTTCAATGCTATTGTTGCGACTTCCTCCACGGGCTAGCGGAATTGTGCAATATGTGCAATGATAATCGCAGCCATCCTGTATTTTCAAAAACGAACGAGTACGGTCGAGCAGCGAAAACGACGAATTAAAACTTTCCACATTATCGATATCGCACGACGATACAATTGGATTCTTATCGGTTCGCGAACCTATTTCTTCAATAAAATTGATGATATTAAATTTGTCGTTAGTTCCTAAAACCAAGTCAACTCCTTCAATTTGAGCTATTTCGTCGGGTTTGAGCTGCGAGTAACAGCCAATAATGGCAATAATTGCATTGGGCGAAAGGCGGTTAGCTTTACTAATTATTTGTCGGCATTTTTTATCGGCAAGCTGCGTTACAGAGCATGTGTTAACAACAACTATATCAGACGGTTCGTCGAATTCAACTTTGGTATATCCACAATCGGTAAACTTCCGAATAATGGTTGAGGTTTCGGCAAAGTTAAGCTTACAGCCCAATGTATAGAACGAAACTCGCTTGTGTGTGTTTTCGGTAATCACTATTTATCACCTTTAGTTGGTATAGCATTATCGCACAATGCTTTGTAATAATTATATGTTTCCAATTGCGAATGACAAATCGGTGCCGATTTATCTTTTTTATAGATGTTCGACTGATGTTGATCCACTATGCGTGCCTTAACGTTGTCTTTAAGCTGAAAATCAATAATATCCCGTAATTCCTTTTGAATTGCTGGGTCGTAAATGGGGCTGGCAACTTCAATGCGAGTATCGAGGTTTCGCGTCATCCAATCGGCCGACGATATGTAATACTTTTCGTTGTTATTATTGCAAAATATGAAAATACGAGAGTGTTCCAAAAATTTATCGACAATAGCCACAGCCTCAATATTTTCGCTTAAACCCTTAACACCTGGTATTAAAGCACATATTCCCCTAACAATTAGTTTAATTTTAACACCATTTTGGCTAGCCTGATAAAGTTTATGAATCATTGCCGTATCAACTACGTTGTTGATTTTAAGGATCATATAGGCTTCTTTTCCTTCGCGGGCAAATTTAATTTCGTTGTCGATTAAATTAACCAACTTATTGCGCATAAACTGTGGCGAAACTAATAAGTGATTGTAATTGTAATACTTATATGTGTTTTCGAAATAATCGAATACTTTATCTACTTCGCTAGTAATCTTCTTATTAGCAGTTAATAGTGTAACATCGGTATAAACGTTGGCATTTCCTTCGTGGAAATTACCAGTGCTGATACCGGCATAAAATTTCGAGCGTGTACCCGATTTAGCGGTTATTAGCAGCAACTTACTGTGTACTTTAAGCCCTGGAATTCCAAATAGTATCTTTGCGCCAACTTCTTCGAGCTTTCGCGACCAATAAATGTTCGATTTTTCGTCGAAACGTGCCTGAAGCTCAACAACTACAGTAACTTCCTTTTCGTTTCGGGCAGCGTTTATTAGGGCGTTTATGATCTTGGAGTTTGTGGCTACGCGGTAAAGTGTTATTTTAATGGACTTTACGTCGGGGTTTATGGCTGCTTCGCGCAAAAGATTAATAAAATGCGAGAATTTCTGATACGGATAATGCAACAAAATATCCTGTTTCGAAACGGCATCCAAAATACTTGTATTGTTTTTTAGCTTAACGTGGCAAACCGCTGGTGTAGGCTCGTATTGAAGTTCGAACCCGCCAATGTTCGGAAAGCTCATAAAATCCTTGAAGTTGTGATAGCGACCACCGGGTAACATACTGTCGTACTGATCGAAGTCGAGCGATTTTTTCAGATATTTTAGTAAATCGGCAGACATTTGCTGATCGTAAACAAAACGAACGGCTTGACCTTTTTTGCGACCGAAAACGCCCTTTTGAATTTTCTCTAAAAAGCTTTTCGACAGGTCGTTATCGATATCTAATTCGGCGTCGCGGGTGAGCTTAATTACAAAAGCCTCGAAATGAGTATAATTAAATATCGAAAAAGCATCCCCGAGGTTGTAGCGTATTACGTCGTCTAACAGAATTATATATTTTTTTTCGCCAATGGAAGGCAGTACTATAAAGCGCGGAAGCACTGTTGTGGGTATTTCGATAAGTGCGTATTCGAACTCCTGCTTTGGCTTTTTGCGCGATAATTTTGTTGCCAGATATATCGACTTATCCTTTAAATAAGGGAATTTGTCGAGATTTTTAAGCATTATTGTCGAAAGGTTCGACTGTACTTTGTCTTCGAAATATAATTTTACGAAAGTTGCTTGTTCGTCGCTTAGTTGTTTCTCGTCGATAATAAATATGTTGTGCGTTGCAAGCTCCTTAAGTATTTCGGTATAAATTAGTTCGAACCTTTTTTGTAACTTTATAACAACGTCTTGAATTTTCGATAGTAACTTTTCGGGCTTTTCGCCAAGAATTTTCGAATTTGTCATCTTCAAATCGATCATTCTCATAATGTTAGCTACGCGAACCTTAAAGAATTCGTCGAGATTATTCGAAAAAATACCCAAAAATTTAATGCGCTCGGCTAAGGGATTGCTTTTATCGTCGGCCTCCTGCAATACGCGCTCGTTAAATGATAGCCAGCTTAACTCTCTGTTTATAATGGTTTTCTGTTCTTTCATGCGTTTCGGAGAAATTTATTTCGTTATTAACGATATAGTTAACGGCAAAAATAATGAATTATGGCGAGTTACCTAAAATTTGTTTCGCGAATAGGTTCACGCAATGAACGCGAAACGCAAATAGCGCAAAGGAAAATGATTGCATTATTAAAACTTTGCGCGCTTTGCGTGAAACATTACTCTAAAATTTAACAGAAACTCCAGCTATAATGTTCAATCCGGCTTGGGGGAAATAGCCATCTATCAATTCAACGCTGGTTTCGCCCATAAATCGATATATCCATCCGTTTGTAATATATTTTGTGTTTAATATATTGTTAATTAATACATTAAAAGTAATTTCTTTTACACATGGCAAAAATATTGTGTAATTTAAAATTAGGTTGTTAACCAAGTAGGCATTGAGCTTGCGGTCGTTACTCGTGGTATTATC
Source organism: Bacteroidales bacterium (assembly GCA_025361285.1). Lineage (GTDB taxonomy): Bacteria > Bacteroidota > Bacteroidia > Bacteroidales > JAAUTT01 > JAAUTT01. The sequence continues at coordinate 16,865 of JANYAP010000039.1, forward strand.
GATAAACTGTTTACTTACATATTTCGATTGTAAGGCTACTGCTGCATTATTTACAGGATGAAATGTAAATGTATTTGCTGCCACCACCGATGGCGAAAAGGCTATGTTTGTTGTGATGTAAGTGTTTTCAAGAATTCGGCCAGTTTCGTTGAAAGCGCCAATATAGCTGTTAAAGTTTTTTATTTTATTTTGGCTGAAAGTTGTGTTTGCTTCCCAATCGATATATTTCGAAAAAATGATTTTCCCTTGTGCCTCAATACCTGCACGATAGCTACTTTTTACGTTCATAAGCATAACATCACCAACTTCGTTAAGTTCGCCGGTGAGAACTAACTGATTGTTGTAGTTCATATAATAGCAATTTACGCCTCCAACATATTGATTTCCAGTACTTTTAAGCCCAACTTCGATATTTTGTAGTGTTTCATGCAGCGGGTTGGGTGTTCCTGGTCGGTGATCGACAAAATTAGTACGTGTTGGTTCGCGATTCGAAATTCCCAATGTACTATATATCAAATTATTGTCATCAATTTTCAAACTTATGCCAACTTTAGGATTAAAGAAATCGTAATTGTGCGTTTGGCTAATATCGCGAAGGTTTTTATCGGTACCAGCTATATTATATTCTACTTTTCGGTATTGAATATCGGCAAATAATTGTATTTGTGGCGTAACTATTTGAGATACTTTTATATAATTCGAAAAGTCGTTTTTTACACCTTTGCTTCTATACCAACTATGCCCAATAAAGCCGTTGCTCATGTATTGCGCCCAAACAACCTCGCCTTGGTGACGCCCAACGTATTGATTAGCACTTCCGCCAAATATTATGATAGTGCTATTGTTCTTATAATTTACTGAATAAGTTGTACCGTAGAAATCGTTTTTAAGCCAAAGCTGACGAACAAGGTCGGTGCTTGTTATTGTATCGACACCAATAATTACATTATCAAGCAGATAACTAGATAGATAAGCGTTTGATTTGTATTCTTCGTAATATCCGTAACCATGTGTGTAGTGCAATGCTGCATTGAAGTTTAGCTGGTTATTTAGTTTATGGCTAATAAGAAATTGATAATGCTGCTGCCAATAGTTATCGGTTTGATTTTTATAACGATATAGATTGTATTTATTGGAGTTGGCGTTAGCAATGTTAGCTTTGTCAGCCGAATCGCCCTTTACAGAACCCCAATAAGCCATTGTTTCGAGGTATTTATTTATACCTGCCGAATCGTTGTTTAACTTAACCGATGGCACACCATTCCAAGCTTGATAGGTTTTTTCCTGGCCACCAAAAGTCACAAATTTCACTATCGTTTTGTTACAATAATAACCGGCGGTGGTAAAGTACGATTTTAGGTTCGACGATGCTCGGTCGATATATCCGTCGCTCGAAATTATCGACATTCTTCCATCGAATGTAAAGTGATTGTTAATAAGCCCCGTACCAAAACCAACAGTATTTTTATATGTGTTGAATGAACCAGCCGCCGATTTAATTTCGGCATAAGGTTTTGATCTGTAACCAGTTGTTTGTAAGTTAAGCGATGCGCCAAACGCACCAGCTCCATTGGTTGATGTGCCAACGCCTCGTTGCATTTGAATATGATCTACATTTTCTGCAATGTCGGGAATATCAACCCAATACACGCTATGCGATTCGGCATCGTTAAAAGGGATGCCATTAATATTAACGTTGGTACGGCTTGCATCTGTGCCACGAATGCGAATACTCGTGTAACCCACGCCACCACCTGCGTCGGAGGTTGTTACTACCGAAGGCATCATATTTAATAGAATTGGCAGATCCTGACCCACATTAAGCTTATCGTATTGAACTTTAGACACATTAGTTGTTGTAATTGGGTCCTTTTCGTTCGCCCTCGTTGCCATAACAATAACTTCGTCGGCTAAAAACGATTTAGTAGACATTACAACGTCTATTTTCGTGTCGCTATTTATAACTATTTGTTTTACAACGTTTTCGTAACCTAAAAACGAAAATACTAAGTTATAACTATCCGATTTTAAATTGGTTATCGAATATCGGCCATTACCAATAGAGGTTGTTCCCTTATTGGTTTCCTTAACTACTATGGATGCCCCAATTAATGGGTTTCCATCCTGGTCGCTTACATTTCCGGAAACGGAATACTGCGAAAATAAAGTTGCATGCACGCATAACAATACGGCACCAAAAAGCATAAGCTTTTTCATGTTGTTCATTTTTAAATTGTTAGACAAAAAACAGCAACGACATTTTCGCTGCCTATATCCCTTCGTCGGCATTACCCGCATCAGGTTCCAAGGGTATAATCTCAGCCGGAAATTTTTTCGGCACCCCCTTAGGTTAGTGGCGCAAAGATATGGCATACATTTTAAAATGCAAACAAAAATTTAAGTGTATAAAAAGTGCTGTGGTAAAAGTGTGTTGTATTACAAAAAGTCGTAGGAAAAAGTGTATTGATAATACAAAAAGTCGTAGGACTTTGTGTATATTTGTCGAAAAAATAGTGCGAAATGGAACGTTTTCAACTTAAAAATCTGGCACTTTGGAAAAACTCTGGTAGCCGTAAACCGCTAATAATTAAAGGCGCGCGTCAGGTAGGAAAAACTTGGCTTATGAAACAATTCGGCCAACGCGAATACAAAACCACGGCGTATGTTAATTTCGAAAGCTCAAAAACGTTATCGAGCTTGTTTGCTGTCGATTTCGACATACAGCGTATAATTTCGGCAATTCAAATAGAAACTGGCGTTCAGATAGATGCCGAAAGTACTCTAATTATATTCGACGAAATACAGGAATGCGATGGTGCAATAACCTCGCTAAAATATTTTTGCGAAAATGCACCTCAGTATCATATAGTTGCGGCAGGTTCGTTGTTGGGTGTTGCTTTGCATAGTAAAGTTTCGTTTCCGGTAGGTAAAGTCGATTTTTTAGATTTACACCCGCTAAGCTTTGGCGAATTTTTGTTGGCTTTGGGTAAAAAATCGCTTTACGACCTACTTGTAAGCCACGATTGGACTTTAATTACTAGTTTTAAAAAGAAATTTATTGAACTGTTGCGTCAGTATTATTTTATTGGAGGTATGCCAGAAGCCGTTTATTCGTTTTCGGTTGAGAACGACTTTAACCGTGTACGCGACATACAGTTACGAATACTAACCGCCTACGAAAACGATTTTTCGAAACACGCACCTTACGAAATTGTACCACGCTTGAGAATGATTTGGCAATCGGTGCCATCGCAATTAGCCAAGGAAACAAAAAAATTTGTGTATGGCGCACTAAAACAGGGCGCTAGAGCTAAGGAATTTGAATTGGCAATGGAATGGCTTATCGATGCTGGCTTAATTCACAAAGTAAACCGTGCCACAAAGCCCGCTATGCCTTTAATAGCGTATATGGAGGTGTCGGCATTTAAAATTTATACGCTCGATGTTGGCTTGCTGGGCGCAATGGGCAATATCGATATAAAAACCATTTTAAGCGGAAACACAATTTTTCAGGAATTTAAAGGTGCTTTAACAGAACAGTATGTTTTACAACAACTTATAAGTTGCGAAAAATTACAGATATATTATTGGGCTACCGAGAAATCGACTGCCGAAATTGACTTTTTAGTGCAAAGTGCCGATAATGTGATACCTATAGAAGTTAAAGCGGAGGAAAATTTGCAGGCTAAAAGTTTGAAATCGTTTCGTCAGAAATTTAACCCAAAGGTTTCGATACGAACATCGATGAGCGATTACAGAGTTGATGATTGGTTAACAAACGTGCCGCTTTATGCTGTGGAGGACTATTGGAAATGAACGGCAGATTGTAAAAACTGTATCTAGTAAAGTATTTTCAGTGGTTTAATCCAATTACCTTAAAAAATATACTTTACGCAAAGTACCATAAAGAAAAAACGCAAAGGACGATAAGACTGTAAAAATACCTTTGCCTTCTTCACGAAAATTTTTGCGTACTTTGAATGGTTAAAGCTTTATGTTGTTTGATGCTCCAAACACCACTCCCCCACCTTTATCCTATTTTTTCACTAATACCTTACCTACCACTCTTTAAACCCCAAAACCAGCCCACTCCAATCTTTGCCATAATTTTAACTTGGTGGTTTATTGGTAGTTGCAAACAACAGTGTGTTGCAAGCACTTTAGGCTATGTTGAAAAAAAAACTAAAATTCGATAAAATTAAATGAATAAATTGGTATACTTTTGAATTAATAGGTGGAGTAGTTTTCAATTAATATAAACACAGAAGATAGGCGCTGGTTGGAGTTGCAGTCCGATTTGAACAATTTTCCCCAGAGGATAAACCAAACAGAACTTTCATTTTTATCTCCGCCAGTGCTGAGCAAAAAAGCGCGTTGGATGAATATTAAGCAAGAAATAGATTGGCTGGATAAAATTTACAGATATGAGCAAAACTCGGACTTTAGCCTTATTAGCAAAGGGTTCAAGATAAAAAACCATGAAACAGTCTTTGAAAAAATTAAGCCAATCTGTTGTAAAAACAAATTTTATGAGCGTTGTTTAGCTAAACAAATAAGAGAAGCTGTTTTTGAATGTCAGGAGGATGCCAGGAAATTTCTTCTCACCTGCGGGCTGTCAGACATGCAGGATGTAATAATAATTGATGCCGAGCAATTACGATTTGACTAGAAATTTGAATTCATAAAAAAGCACAAAGAGTTTTTTTACGAGTTGCAACAATTGAACAACATGGCAGAATCCGTCAAGATATTGATTAGAAAAAATGGATTAAGTATGAAC
>JANYAP010000043.1 GCA_025361285.1 Bacteroidales bacterium
CTTTGGATAAAGGTTAAAAGTGGTGTAAATGACGCTGTTGAAATTTCAGTTCAATGAGTTTAAATGGCTGCGAGCCACTCAAAATAAATACAATTTTTTGCTGTACCGACAAGATTTACCAGGCTTTTTCGAACCTACCGAAGGTAGTTGGGACGGCTATCAGCGCATTAATACCGACACCAAAGCTGGTGGAATTATTGGCGTTTTCAAACATGGCGCACCCGATAACGAACGAACAATTACGGTTAAATATTTGAATCCTGCAAAAACTTATTTAGTTACAGAAGCCCCAATGGCTATGCTTGTTGCCGAACTTACTGGTAAAGAATTAGCTGAGAAAGGATTTAAAGTTAATTTTACTAAAAAGTACGAAGGTGCGGTTTGCGAAATTTCAATAAAATAAAACCACTATTTTTCGTAATTGAGTTAACAACATCTTTACGCGACTATACATTTAGTGCGGGACGACCGAAGCGATTAACTGTCAGTAGTACCAAAATACAATCCTGCTTCAAAACCCGCATTATATAAGCCACGAGCACGAAAATTAATTCGAGTACTCGTGGCTAATTTGTTATACTGTTTTACTTACCAATTTTTTTGTTGAATTGCGAATAACTACGGCCGAGTCCATAACAATTCTAATATCCTTATTAACTGATATTTTATTATCTATCATCTGAAGTATTGCCTCCATGGCTTTCATACCAATTAAATAGGCTGGTAAGCTAACAGTAGTGAGCGCCGGTTCCAAAAACGACGAAAAAGGGTCGTCGCTAAAACCAACTACCGAAATATCTTCAGGAATTCGCAAACCACTATCCTTCAACACTTTCATAGTTGCCATAGCAACACTATCGTTATTGCAAATAATTGCGTCGGGTGGCGTGGTTAATTTTAGAAGATTTTTGGCACTTTCAATAGAAGTGCCTATACCTAAATTTTCGTGTATAATTAACTGCAAATCCAATGGAATACGGTGTTTGCGCAATGCTTCCTGATAACCCTCGTAACGCTGCCTTCCAACCGATAATGGTTCTAAATTGGTAATGAGTGCAATGCGTTTACAGCCTGTTGTAATTAAATATTCCACAACGGTATATGCCGAGGTAAAATTATTTGTCAAAATTTTTGTGGTAGCCAAATCGGTACAATCGCGGTCGACATGAACTATTGGAAATTCGTCGTCGATAAGGTTTTGAAAATGAACGTAGTCGGTTAGTTCGTTTGCCGGACATGCAATTATACCATCAACTCGCGAGAATAGCAAGTCGTTAACAGCCCTAACCTCAGCTATTTGCGAATCGTTAGTGTAACAGGTAATTATACGATAGCCATTATCGTCGGCAACTTTATCAATACCTCGTAGAATATTCGAAAAGTAATAGTTTTCAATTTCGGGAATAATTACGCCAATGGTTTGAGTTTTATTCTTTAATAATCCCATTGCCAACGGATTAGGCTTATAATGCAACTTTTCGGCTAGCTCCAATACTAATTTTCTTGTTTCGGGATGTATTTCTCCAGTATTACGTAATGCTCTGGAAACAGTTGATATTGAAACATTTAATTCAATAGCAATATCCTTCAATGAGGCATGACTTTTTTTCATTACAACTAATTGAATGAATTACAATTTATGTTATTCAGCATATTTTGTTTATGCAAAGGTTTCCGCAAACCTTTGCATAAAACTTATAAGCATAAGGGCTAAAAGTACTTATAATCAATCAATAATTCAATTATTTTTGCATGGTATATGTATCAATATATTAGGTAAACGTATTAAATTTCAATACAGTATAATTTACTATGCCAAAACTGAATATGGTTCAATGGAGGAAAGCAATAATTACCTCCAATAAACATGCAGCCATCCCAATAATGACGCATCCTGGCATCGATTTTATAAACAAAAGGGTTATAGACGCGGTTACTAATGGAGAAGTTCATTATAAGGCAATTAAGGCATTAGCCGATAATTTTCCTACATCGGCCGCAACCATAATTATGGATTTAACGGTTGAATCGGAAGCATTTGGGTGTAAAATTACATTTGGAGACCACGAAGTACCAGCAGTTGCCGAGCGCCTCGTGTGTGATGAAGAATCGGTAAAAAAACTAAAAGTGCCTAGTCTACAAACTGGTAGAGTGCAGGAATACTTGAAAGCTTCGCGTTTAGCCGCCGAAAATATACATGATAGACCTGTTATAGGAGGGTGTATAGGTCCATTTTCGTTAGCGGGCCGATTATTCGATATGACTGAAATTATGACCGCTGCTTATATTGAACCCGATACAATTCTTGAGCTGCTTGAAAAATGCACTCAATTTCTGATTAGCTACGTTATAGCCATGAAAAACACTGGTATTAACGGTATTGTAATTGCCGAACCAGCTGCAGGTTTGCTCGACGAATCGATGTGCGATATATTTTCGTCGGCTTTTGTTAAACGAATTGTGGAGGCTACTCAGGACGAAAATTTCCTTGTTATATTGCATAATTGCGGTAATACGGGACATGTAACACAATCGATGGTTAGTACAGGTGCTATGGGTTTACACTTTGGAAATCGAATCGATATGGTTAAAACGCTTAACGAAGTACCTAATAATATATTAGTTATGGGTAATCTCGATCCAGTTGGGGCATTTAAAATGTCGAGTGCTGCCGAAATGAATACTTTGACAACTAATTTATTACGAGAAACCATAAATTTCCCTAACTTTATTATATCTTCGGGCTGCGATACCCCACCAGGTGTACCCGCCGAAAATATAAAAGCCTTTTTTGAATCGATTGATAACTTTAACCTTTCTTAATAATAACCAAACACATTAACTTATTAATATTATGGAAAATATACTTGAACAAATTGCGTATTGTGTGGAGTTTGGCAAAATAAATAAAATATCGCCGTATCCACCCGATATGAAAGGGCAGGATGGCGTTGATGAACTTACTAAATTGGCGTTAGAGCAAGGAACGCCGCCTACCGATATTCTGAATATGGCTTTTGTGCCTGGTATGGATCGTATTGGGAAGAAATTCTCGGAAAACAAAGTGTTTGTCCCTCAAATGCTTATGTCGGCCAAAGCCATGAGTACTGGTATGGTTCATTTAAAGCCCTATTTCACATCGGGCGAAGTTAAACGTAAAGGTAAATTCATTATCGGTACAGTGGCTGGCGATTTGCACGATATAGGTAAGAACTTGGTAGCCATGATGGTAGAAGGCAGTGGCTGGGAAGTAATTGATTTAGGCGTTGATGTAAAATCGGAAAAATTTATTGAACAAATAAAATTAAGCGATTGTGGTGTAGTTGCGCTTTCGGCCTTGCTAACAACTACAATGGTAAATATGGAAAAAATTGTTAAAGATATTAAAGAACAGATTCCTAACGTAATGGTGTGCGTTGGTGGCGCACCATTAAATCAGGATTTTTGCAAAAAAATTGGTGCCGACCACTATTCGCCAGACCCACAGGGTGTTGTTGAGTATTTAAATAGACTTGTAGCTTAACAATTATTATATTACGTGAACCATTGTGTTGCCAACTTCAAGTGAAGCCATGCACCGCAATGGTTTTTGTCGTTTTCCAAAACTGTATTTAGGTTTTTTATAGCCAACTGGTTGTTGCCTAAGC
>JANYAP010000108.1 GCA_025361285.1 Bacteroidales bacterium
TTTCCCCTTTACATTTTAAGAAATGGCATAGAACGTACCTTCTTCGGCGTAGCAGAACCCGAATCACATTACAAAATCGAAAATTTCACCAAAGACTTTCGCACTTTCATTAACGCCAAATACAACAAAACCTACACTCCAGAGCAAATACTAGGCTACATATACGCCGTACTTCATAGCCCCACTTACCGCAGCAAATATGCCGAATTTCTTAAAATAGATTTTCCTCGCATTCCCTTTACCGAAAGTGCCGAAATATTTGAGAGAATTTCCGACTTGGGCTACAATTTGGCTCAATTGCACCTTTTAAACCAATTACCACAAGGTGGCGATTATTTAAGTATGGGGGCATATAAAGGCGACGACGACAATGTGGTAAATAAACCAGTATTCTCGGTTTATCCGCCACCGCATAACCATGGCGGCATTGGGCGGCTATACATTAACGCTAAGCAGTATTTCGATAATGTACCTGAAACAGTTTACAATTTTCGCATAGGCGGTTATCAGGTATTGGATAAATATTTAAAAGACCGCAAAACGCGCACCCTTACTATCGACGAAATTGAAAACGTGGAAAACGTGGTTAAAGTGCTAGCCTTTACTATTGAGCAAATGAAACAAATAGACACATTATCAAAGAGTTGGATTTAGTGATAAAGACGTTTTAGGATCTAATCAAACAATTGATATAAATGCTAAAAAATATTTTTCAATTTTACTATCATGGTTTCAAAAACATGACAATAGGGAAAAAACTTTGGTCAATTATTATTATAAAGTTGGCAGTGATGTTTTTAATATTGAAATTGTTTTTTCCCCCGAACTTTTTAAAAGTAAACTTTAAAACCGACAAAGAACGTAGTAATCACATAATTAATCAGTTAACAAAATAATCTTTTTAAGTATGGAACAAGTTGATTTTTCGCTTGTTAATTGGTCGCGAGCCCAGTTTGCATTAACCGCAATGTATCATTATCTGTTTGTGCCGCTCACACTTGGACTTTCGTTTATTATTGCATTTATGGAAACCCATTATGTGCGGACTGGTGATCCTGAATGGAAAAGAATTACTAAATTTTGGATGACTCTTTTCGCCATTAACTTTGCCATTGGAGTGGCAACGGGATTAATCCTTGAATTCGAATTTGGTACAAATTGGTCGAATTATTCGTGGTTTGTAGGCGATATTTTTGGCGCACCGCTTGCCATCGAAGGTATCATGGCATTTTTCTTAGAAAGCACATTCTTTGCAGTAATGTTTTTTGGCTGGAATAAAGTGAGTAAAAAGTTTCATTTAATTTCAACGTGGCTAGTTGCAATTGGTTCAAACCTTTCGGCATTGTGGATTTTAGTAGCAAATGCTTGGATGCAACATCCTGCAGGAATGAAATTTAACCCAGATACAGCACGAAACGAAATGGCTAATTTTTGGGAAGTATTGTTTTCTCCTGTTGCAATCAATAAATTCTTCCATACAGTTACGTCAGCGTATGTATTGTCGTCGGTTTTTGTTATAGGTGTAAGTGCTTGGTTTTTATTGAAACACCGAGAAATATTGTTTGCCAAGAAAAGTATCATCGTTGCTTCTGTTTTCGGGTTGTTTGCTTCGTTTTTAATAATAATAACGGGCGACGGTTCGGCACGAAATATGGCTAAATATCAGCCTATGAAATTTGCAGCAATGGAAAACATTTACACAGGTCAACAAAATGCGCCCCTCGCTGTAATTGGATTTTTACAAAAAAGCCATGCCGATACCTTAATAAATAAACAGGATTTTACATTTAAAGTGGAAATTCCAAGTTTGCTTTCAATTATGGCATTTCAAGATGCAAGCGCTTATGTTCCTGGAATTGATGATATTGTGAACGGAAACAAGCAACACAATATAATGTCGTATAAAGAAAGATCTGAAAAAGGTAAAGTTTCAATAATGTCGCTTGCTGAATATAATAATGCAAAAAAAGCAGGAAACGACAGTATTGCCAATGCCGCACTTGCTAAATTCGAAGACAACTATGCTCATTTTGGTTATGGATATTACGCCAACAGAGATGTAAATGAATTAGTTCCTAATATTCCGCTCACATTTTATTCATTCCGAATAATGGTGGGGCTAGGATTACATTTTATAGCTTTATTTATTGTTATTTTAATTTTAACTAGAAAAAACAAGATTGAAAATAAACGATTTATCTTATATACAGCTCTTTGGTCAATTCCGTTAGCTTATATTGCTTCCGAATTGGGCTGGGTAGTTGCTGAAGTTGGTCGTCAGCCTTGGGTAATTCAAGACATTTTACCAACTATAGCTGCCGTTTCGCAAATAAATACCGCTTCAGTTCAAATTACTTTTTGGATATTTTTTATAATTTTTTCAGGGTTACTAATAGCCGAAATAAAAATTATGGCATCGCAAATTAAAAAAGGACCCGAAACTGAAAGTAAATAAACACAGAGGCGCAAATACACAGAGAAATGCATTTGCACATTTCATGTACTTATTTAACTTATAAAATTTAGAACCATGTTTGAAACATTTCAATATATTACTTTGCAACAATACTGGTGGATAATAGTTTCGCTATTGGGCGCATTTCTGGTGTTTCTAATGTTCGTGCAAGGAGGACAAACAATTATTTACACACTCGGAAAATCGGAAGACGAGCGCACTATTCTTGTAAATTTGTTAGGCAGAAAATGGGAAATTACATTTACCACATTAGTTACTTTTGGCGGTGCTTTTTTTGCTTCGTTTCCATTGTTTTATTCAACAAGTTTTGGCGGTGCTTATTGGGTTTGGATGCTCATACTTATTGCTTTCGTGGTGCAAGCTGTTTCATACGAATATCGGAAAAAGCCAAACAACTTATTTGGACATCGATTTTATGAGATATTACTATATGTAAATGGCTTGCTGGGTACAATTCTTATAGGTACAGCGGTTGCAACATTTTTTACAGGCTCGCAATTTTCGGTAAATAAAATGAATTTAACATTATTGACAGGCAATAAAATGCCCATAATTTCGGAATGGACAGGTGTTGCTCATGGATTAGAAGCCGCTTTCAATATACAGAATCTGGCATTAGGTTTAACAGTCTTTTTCTTAGCACGAGTTTTAGCAACACTTTACTTTATGAACAGAGTTAATAATACCGAAATTATATATCGTATTAAAAAACAACTGCTTTTCAATGCTATACCATTTGTAATCTTCTTTTTAACTTTTACTATTTGGTTGATGTTATCGAAAGGTTTTGCGGTAAACCCAGCAACTAAGGAAGTTTTTCTTGAGCCATACAAATACCTGCATAATTTAATTGCAATGCCAATTGTTGCAGCATTATTCGTTGTAGGAGTTGCATTGGTTTTATTGGGAATTATCTTGCCAATAATGTGTTTCGAAAAATGCCATACCAAAGGAATTTGGGCATCGGGTATCGGAACAATTCTAACCGTTTTCTCTTTATTTCTATTAGCAGGGTTTAATAATACAGCATATTATCCTTCAACTTACAATCTGCAAAGTTCTTTAACAATTGAAAATAGCTCGTCCAGTTTATATACCTTAAAAATAATGAGTTATGTATCGCTATTAGTGCCTATTGTAATTGCTTACACTTGGTATGCATGGCGTTCTATCGATAGTAAAAAAATTGATATAGAAGAAATAAAAACTGAATCGCATGTTTATTAAAAACACAGCACATCAATTATCGGGACAATGAGCTACAGCCATCGACAACTATCGAAAGAATAAAGAACAACACTATTTTTTATTCTGCATAATTTTTAATTAGCTTAATCATTTCGGCTCCGGCTAAAACTACAGCTCCCAAACCATGAATATCGTTTTGCTCAACAGGGCGGGTATAATACTGCACGTTTGAAGTACTGGTGCCAGTGCCAATACAGATATTTTCGACTATACCTTTTTCGTTAATTTGAGACGCTATGCCTCTCCAACCCTCAATAGCAATGGTATTATAACGCTTATCGATCCAACCTTCGTTAACGCCTTTTGCAACGGCGTAGGTAAACATTGCTGTACACGATGTTTCAAGATACGAATCCTGCTTATCGAGCAATTGATGCCAAAGCCCTGTAACATCCTGATATCGAGAAAAGCCGCGTATTTGTTGTTTGTAAATTCGAAGTAATTCAGGTCTGTCGGGATGATCGAGCGGTAAAAACTCTAATAAATTAGCTTGCGCGAAAATGCTCCATCCGTTTGCTCTACCCCAATGGGCAACACCAACTTCTTTAATATCATTGTAATAGCAATGAAAATACAAACCGCTATTATCATCATATAAGTATTTTGTAAACTGGATTACTTGTTTAGCTGCGAAATCGAAATATTTTTTGTCGCCGGTTAGCTTTCCCATACGTGCTAAAAAAGGTATACTCATATACATGTCGTCGAGCCAAACGGTTAAAGGAAAAGGCTCAGTTCGAGCGAAAGTACCATCGGGCAATTTCACTTCTTTATTGAGCATGTAATCGCCAACTTTATTTAAATAATCGAGATAGTCTTTACGTTTATCATAATTATATGCATCGATAAGCCCCGATGCCATGGAGCCACAATGATCGAGTAAGCGCATTTCGAATAATTGCGAAACAGTGCCGTCCCATCTAAAACGATTTTCATCGTTCAGTTTCTTAAGTTCTGCATAATTATCGAAAATATAGGTGTAATTGCCTAATGAGTAACTTTTATACTTTTCGTCCTTAAATTGTTCGTAAAGCTTCAACATGCCTGTGTTTAAAACACCATTCCAATATTCCCATGTTTTATAACGGCTTGCTATCATTAACTTCCCAGTATTAGGGATTTTTGAAAAATCGGTAACAATATCGCCGGTTTCAATAACTTTTATTCCTTTAATATTGTCGTTAATAATGAGTTTGGTAATAAGTTTAACTTGCTCCTCGGTATTTACCTGAGCGTATATGTTGCTTGTTAAAACAATTAAAACAATACATGCGAATATTTGAGTTTTCATTTATTATAAATTATAATGAGAATTATTACTGGTTATTTTTGTCAACCCAATTGTCTGACCGAAAGGGTGCTGCGGGTATATCCGAATTATTTGATTGCGCTCATTTTGTTTACTTTTTTAACAACACTTTATCTAACCATTCAAATGCCTCGTTTTGCATATCAATGCTATACTGATGTGGTGAATCGTATAACTTAGTAATCAACTTATCACCTGCACCTTGCGAAACCCATACTTTACGCATTTTATCGAATGCTTCGTTAATTGATTTCACAGGAAATAAATGATCCTTGCTTCCGCAACAAAACATCAATGGTTTTGGACAAGCAATAGCGGCAATGTCGGGGTAATCTAAAAAGTTTGCCAAGCCAGGATGCAACATGGTATATATACCGTTCGATTCAATACTATTGGGAAAAATTATTCCTTTGTATGTTGTCATCCAACACACCGAAACTCCTGCAGCAATGTGGTCGGAAAGTGCTACTGAATGCCAAGTGCGGTAACCGCCAACCGACAAGCCCATAGAGGCAATGCGTTTAGGGTCAACTTCGGGCTGCTGCGAAAGAAATTCGGCTGCACGTAAATCCTCGTGAACAATAAGCCCTGCAAACGACACTCCCATGTGATATAAATTGGAGGCAACGGCTTGCTGGTCATCTTCAGCACCACCACGGTCGCTCCAGTTTAACATATCGGTGGCAAAACAAACGTATCCTTTTTTAGCCAATTCGTCGCCAATAAACTTTCCGCCATAACATTCAACAGCCCAGGTCTTTGCCGATTTAATTTTTTCTGCTGGTTCATCCCAAGGTTCTATCACTTTTTCTTTGCCTATATCGTATTTTGCACCATGGTCGTGTAGTAAAAGAACTGCAGGATGTGGACCTTTAGATTTTGGCACTAGCATAAACGCAAGCACACGACTGTCGCCAGTTACATTAAATACAATTTTTCGGGCAACGTACGTTCCTCTATCTTGCTCAGCAATAATTTTTGCATCGAATGGAACGGCAGGTGGAGGTGTCATTAAACACTCCATAACTTTGGCTTTGGCTTCGGTTCGCCATATCGAAAAATCGCCCTTTTCACATTTAAGCCACGATAATGGGTATTGCTGCCTGTCGGCCAGCTTTTGGTAAAAAACTGGCATACGTCCAACAATACCAGGGCTTTCGTATTCTTTTTGCTGGGCATTTGCATAAAAACACATTAAAAACCCGAGAAAGAAAAAGGCAAATTTCAAAATTGTTGCAAGTGCGAGGGTGTGCCGAGTTTTCATCATCTGAGGTGCAATTATTTATTCGGAATTGTAAAAATTCTATTATAATCTAACCAGTGAGCGTTCATAATCTTCAGTTTATGCTTTAATTGATTCTTCAAATCGGGGCCAAACCTACGTATATCTTCCAAATCGTTTGTTGGCGCAATGTCTAATAATTCCGCGTTTGTCGATTCGAGTAGTTGGAGCAAGGTGGCGGTGTTGTCAATTTCCATGCGAGCAGTTTCGAGCATTAAACTACGTTCGTGGCTCGACGATATGCCAATATCGGGCAATGTGTCGCGTGTAAACGATCGCGAAAGAGCTTTATCGAGCTGAGCTTGGTAATAAATAGCATTTTTGGAATTGTTGCATATTAAATCCATAGCTTTAAGGCGTTTATCGAGCAATTCGAATTCCTTTTTTTGCTCGGGTTTTAAGTTAAGTTTTTGAAGTTGCGATATGGAACCGCGCGAGTTAATTATTTGAACTCTTACACTATTTACAAATCGTACTACAAAAAACTGACCACTCCAACCTTTAAAAATACGAGTTGCTTGTGTGTCGGCCATATCGTTAGCATTCGATTCCGACAACGCCTGAAACTGAAACTTGCGAAAATAATCTCTGTCCGTTGGTTTTAACTCTTCGGGAAATGGAACAAATGGGCGTGTAAGCCAACGTTGATGAACTGTACCTAAATAAAAAATTGAGCCGCCGCAGTTAAAGGTATTTATAGGTTTTCGTGCTTCTTGTAGGCTAAGCCACAAATTAAGCAACGATAGCGAGGCATCTTCGCCAACTTTGTCGATTGCTATGCTTTTAAGGAAAATTGATTTAGATATAATATTGTTACTGGTGGGGTTTAAATTAAATTTATTGTAGATATCGAAATACAAATCTTTATTAAATCTATCTTCGAATAAAATGATAGCCCTCTTAGCGCCCGAATTATATGCAGCCTCGAGTTCATCAACAAATTTTGCAGGATCGGGAACTCCAACCACAGGGTAAAAAGCTTGATAATAATCCATTACCGAACCAACCTCGGCTTTGAATGGTCGTTTGTCGGGACCTTCAAAATTTTCGATTGCCATACCAACCGTAAGGTTTTCGGCTATTCGCTCAGGAAAATCTTCGCGAGTACCAAAAAAATCGATTTCTAAATTTGCACCTAACTTCTTTGCAACATCCTTAAAAACTGCAAAATAGCTCGATATACGTTCCTCGGTTCGACGATATTTGTAAAATGTATTGCCGCTAGCACCACTGTAAAGGCCTCCACTCCAACTTAATCCGGTGCCAGAATCGTTGGTGGTAAGCGACATTATTTCAATTTCGGGGCAGCGTTTTAGTAATTTGGTAAATGCCTCGTTATAAAGCGCCAAAACCTCAGGGTTGTCGATATCGGGAGCAAAACGCGCCACACGCGACCTACATGGGTGATCGACCCTCGGGCCACGCCATAATGGATGATCTTCGTAAACCTTTTCGGGAAGCATTTGTGGTTCGAAGGTGCGAAAGGCTGCTTTTAAACCGTATTTACGAAGTACTTTGCAACGTTCCTCTAAAATTTTCATTACGCTTTCGGCATAATCCTGTGGTAAATAAGGTTTTAACACCTCGGGTGTGCAAATTTTTATTAAGCCCATATTGGTAAACACCCACGACGGATATGGGTCGCCTTCGGTGTCGTATTCCCATTTTGAGAAAGGTAAATCTTCGTTTGACAGGTTAATGTGTGTTGCGCCCGATTGTTTTGCGCGTTTTACAAAATCTTCAAAATCGGCAATATCTTTTGCATAACAACCAAATACTACTTTTTCGAACTTACTGTTGAAGGTAGTTTGCGAAATGGAATTGAAACAATTAATGAATAAGATTAATGCAATAAATTGATATTTTAAGAATTTTTTCATGCCCACATTATTTATAAATGAAATTATTAATATTATCAAATTACCGAGGTTATATAAAATACAAAACCTGTCAGTATTTTCGACATTAGGGATGCGTACGAATTAAAATTGATAATAAATGTAACTTAAGCAGCATAGCCATAGGCTACTACAGTGCTATGCAGCAAATATTTTTTAGATGCCGAACGTAGATATAGGCTACGCTGAATAAAGCCGTTTATAATTTCCTTTAGTCAAATTTATCTCCCCGACCTTATAGATAGAATAGTCGTACCTATTAGACGAATTATTTTTATCGAAAAAAAACCCTGAACACATCTTTGTTATTGGTAATTTGATTGTTAGACAATAAACTTTTGTCTGCCATGTAACATTTCGAAAATTCATTCCGTTAATGGGGCATATTCGTCATCGAAATAATGCAGTTGGTCAAAATTATCTTGTTTTTCTCAATTACAAGTTTTTCGATGAAAATTAGTAACTAATTAAATTTTATTATTATGAAAAATTTAAAAACAATTTTCGGAATTAGTTTCCTAGTTTTAGTGTCTATTTTAAGTTGCCAAAAGGATCTTTTGCCTGAACCTCAACTGAATAGCGAAAATGCCAAAACCGATACGTCAAGCCAATCTATAACATTAACTGCGGATTCTACAAAACAAACAGTTTACTTAACAACAGATACAATATCGAATAATACAAAAGCCGAATCGATAACTGTTGATTGGTTAAAAACATTTGCCGCAACAGCCGGAGACCACGATTATTTCATTTTACAATCCAACACTACTTGGAAAATAGCAAGTTACCCGAGTTGGGTAACAGTAAGCCCATTAAGTGGTACAGGAAATGCAAATATTACCGTTACAGTTAAGGAAAACACTGGTGCACAAAGAACCGATGTGATTACCATTTCGGGAACTGGAGTATTAAGAGATGCTTCAATTAGCGCACTTCAATTAGCCGGAACAACAATACAGAGTTCACTATCGGTAGATTGGCTAAAAACGTTTTCGGCCATTGCAGGCGACAAGGATTACTTTATTGTAACTTCTAACACCTCTTGGAAAATTGAAAGCTTCCCTAATTGGGTAACTGTTAGCCCATTAACAGGAACTGGTAAAGGTAATGTAACCGTAACAGTGCAAGCAAACACAGGTGCTCAACGAACTGGAACTATTGTAATATCGGGTACAGGAGTTGCTAAAAATGCTTCTATTAACGCCTTACAAGTGGCTGGAGTAGCTCCAGTAGTGGTTGAAACTCCAAAAGCGGGTGTGGCCAATTATTATGTTGCTGTTAATGGCAGCGATAGTAATCCGGGAACAATAGACAAACCTTTTGCAACTTGGCAAAAAGCATATTCGGTAATGACTGCTGGGCAGCTTACCTATATAAGAGGCGGCAATTATACTACAAATCAGGATGTAAACATGATTGGAAGAAATGGCACCGCTGGAAACCTTATTAAATTATGGGCTTACCCAGGCGAAACTCCATCGCTTTCGCCAGCAGCAGGTTTTGCTAACGATTGGGGAATTCGCTTAGAAGCAAATTATATCCATCTTAAAGGCTTAGAAATATCGGGTTTTAAACAAGATTCAAGAAAAAAATTAGCCCCAGGTATTTATGGACTTAACACTAGTAACAATATTTTCGAACAACTTAATATTCACCATAATGCGCTAGGTGCCTTTATCAAAGGTGATAACAACCAATACATTAATTCCGATTTTCACCACAATCAGGATCCTTATGCTGGTTACAACAATGGAGATGGTTTAGAGGCTTATCCCTTAACAAAAAACACAACAACTGGAACAACAATAATAAGGGGATGCAGAGCATGGGGCAATGCCGACGATGGTTT
>JANYAP010000149.1 GCA_025361285.1 Bacteroidales bacterium
TCAATAGCATTTTGTGGCAAATTACGTGCGCCAAGCGATCCCGGACCGTCGAAACCTCCTGGCCATTCGTAACATATTAAACCAATAATAGTGCTATCGGAAGCTGCCAAATTGTAGTAGTCTAAAATGGTAGCATCCATGTCTTCTGGATCCTGATTAAATGATGGTTTGTAATCGGGTATCCAACGGGTGTCGGGCACTAAAAACAGCTTTTGTTTTAGGGTGGAGAGCTTAGTTTTGATGGTTGCTAAATCGGCTTTAAAGTTCCCATCGGTAGATGGTTTCATAATCCTATATCTATCAAAACCTACCCAGTCGATAGTTGTTGGAACTTGCATGGTTCCTACCATAGTATAAGCTTCAATATACAAGGTAGGAATACTCGGAAAGTCGCTCTTAACTAATTGGCAAACTTTGTTAAAGTCGGAGTATGAAATACCGTTCCATTCAGGCTCGTCGGCCATATAAAAGCAACCAATTTTATCGGCAGTTAACACCGACGAATTGATTGATTTGAACGTACTCCATCTTGTTTGATAATCGGCAAATAAAGAAAATTTACGATTTTCATTAGGTTGCTTACCGCTTTCGTAGAAGAAAATAGGTTCTATGCCCAAAAATGGTTTCATGCATTTTGCTGCCATTGCGTTTACGCGGCTTATAGCATTGTCGGTTGGACTAAATACTGCCAAGTGATTAAGGTTAGTAAACCCTTCCACTTCGTCGGTATAATCCGATTTTTTTATGCCGTCGTATATATCATCAACATAAGTATCAATGAGATAATATCCAACATATTTTAAATGCGATGGTGCTATGTTTACATCTAATATTGGTTTCGAATTTAACCAACGAGCATATAATGTGGTGGTATTTAAAACTTTATCGGTTGCAAAATTCCAGGCATTTATACAAAGAAACTCTTTGTACCAACCATCGAAGGTAAGCCCGGTTTTAGTTGGAGCTGTTGGGGCTACAATGGTTGTATTATAGTCGGCAGTAATTTTAGTTATAACATCCCCGTTGCGAGAGTCGAAATATACGCTATAACCAACCCATTTAGCGTAAAGTGTTGTATTTCCCTTTACAGAATCCTTTTCGAAATCCCAAGCATTAATTCCACCGGCTTCTTTGTACCAGCCTCCAAATTCGAATTGCGGTTTTGTTGGTGCTTGCGGGGCATCAATCACTCTGTTTTCGTTGGTTGTAATATCGGCAATAGCGCTGCCGTCCTGCGAATTGAAAGTTACAGTTGCCGGATTTACAGCGTACCATTTTGCATAAAGTGAGATGTTGTTTTTTAAATGTGTTGTCTTAAAATTCCATAGGTTCGTATATTCAGGTTCCAAATACCAGCCTTCAATTTCGTAGCCTAAACGCAGAGGAACAACAGGCGCGTCGTTAATTGCATTGTAGTTGGTAGTCAAAGCGTTAATAACGGCACCACCTTGAGTGTAGTAAGTTATTATGCGCGGAATATTAACACTGTCGGACAGCTTAATATTTTTAATTTGAAAATCCTTGCCCGACTGAAAGCCGAAATCGAAACGAAACGTGCCAGCATCTTTCCAAAAAGCCGATTTGCTCATATCAATCACATATTCAGTCCAGTTGGCAGCTGCTGGAATTGCTTCTCCAGAATTTACAACGTATGCAGCATCAACACTTACAGGTTCGCCGTTTGTTGGTTTGTAGAAATATGCATCCATATCAACCAAACCAGTTGTAGATTTGTATTCGAAGCTGATATATTTTACTAACGATGGATTATACATTTCCGAAAAGCCAACTGTGGCGATATTTGGGTCGAGACCGGTGGTATTGATGTTCCATGTGTTAGTAACAGGCTCTGTAATTGTTAGGTCCTTTTCGGTGCCACTAGCTAATTTTATTGGAAATGAATTGGTTAGCAAACCCGATCCATCAATAATTGAAATGTTGCGCAACTTAATAGTTTTGCCAGAAATGGTACCTACATCCATACGGAAATTCGATTGAATAGCTTTCTTATTCCAAAAGCCATTACTGTTTTTTAAATTTATTTGTATATTTTTCCACGATGCAGAAACAGCAACATTCGACAAAATGGCCGATTTATCTTCGGAAAGTGTGTCGTCGTTAGCAAAA
>JANYAP010000163.1 GCA_025361285.1 Bacteroidales bacterium
AGAAGGACACAGAGTTTAAAGAATCGCATGCGATTCTTCTCTGTGAACTCTGTGTAACTTATAAAAGCAAATGAATTAGAATGAGTAATAACTTATAATATATACAATTACAAATAGATAGCGTAAATATTAATTCTCTGTGTTAATTTTTTTAACCCTTAATTCGCATTAGATATGAAGTTATATGGAAAGACTAGGATTTGCACAATTTCGGAATTTAAAAATGTTATATAAAAAGTTATACCCTATTGGTTTATATTTGCAATAGCTCGCTAAACTTCTAATTTTTCAATTTTAACGTATTTGTAGTACGTTGAAATACATAGAAATATTTTAATATTTTAACTTGTTAACTATAAGCAAGTTGCAAAAATATATCGAACAGTTGTATTTGTAATAGGTTTATCTCCCAAATCTAATCTATCGGCAAATCTTATACTTTTGCTTCAAAATATGATTAGATTGTTCAGAAATGAGCAGCTTACCTCCCTCAAAAACAGCAAAAATTAGTACCTTTGCAACCTTATAAAAAAGCTAACCATGATTACCACCGAACAGTTAAAAGAGTTGGTAGAACGCGAGGATGCGCTCAGGAGGCATCTTTGACATCGACCATCGATTAATTCAGTTAGAAGAAGAAGAACAGAAAACACACGCTCCCAATTTCTGGGACGACTCGAAAGAGGCCGAAAAACAACAAAAACTGGTTGCATTGCTAAAGGATTGGACTGATAACTACAAAGTTATAACCCAAAGCCTTGAGGATTTGAAAGTTATGTACGAGTTTTATGGCGACGGCGAAGCATCGGAGGAAGATGTTGATACTCAGTATAAAATTGCATTTAAGCAAATCGACGATCTGGAGTTTAAAAACATGCTCCGCCAGGAAGAGGACGAGCTTGGTGCTTTTCTGAAAATTAACTCGGGTGCTGGTGGTACCGAAAGTCAGGATTGGAGCGAAATGCTTATGCGCATGTACTCGCGCTACGGCGAGCGTTGCAAATTCGGCGTTCGCGTGGTCGATATTCTCGATGGCGATGAGGCTGGCATTAAGTCGGTTACGCTCGAATTTGTTGGTAAGTATGCTTACGGTTTTCTTAAAGGCGAAAGTGGTGTTCATCGCCTTGTTCGCATATCGCCATTTAATGCGCAAGGCAAACGCCAAACGAGCTTTGCATCTGTGTACGTGTCGCCGGCTATCGACGATACAATAACCATCGAGATTAATCCTGCCGACATATCGTTCGAAACCTATCGCGCAAGCGGTGCTGGTGGGCAAAACGTTAACAAGGTTGAAACAGCCGTTCGGTTACGTCATAAGCCAACTGGATTTGTGATTGAAAACCAAGAAGATAGATCGCAGCACAAAAACAAGGAAAACGCTCTCCGTCTGTTAAAATCGATGCTTTACGAGTTGGAGCTTCAAAAGCGTCGCGAAAAGCAGGCCGAAATTGAAGGCAATAAGATGAAGATTGAATGGGGATCGCAAATTCGTAATTATGTGCTTCATCCATACAAATTAGTAAAAGATGTTCGCACTGGACACGAATCGTCCGATGCTCAAGGCGTTCTCGATGGCGACATTCACGAGTTTATTAAATCGTTTTTAATGGAATTTGGGGCTAGCCATAAATGATAAATTTAATTACTATGGATTCCGACCTACGTCGGAATGAAAACGTTTTCTTTATGGATTCCGACCTACGTTGGAATGACAGTTACGGGCGTTGTCATTCCGACGCAGGTCGGAATCCCAATAGTACAAGGTTGTCATTCCGACGCAGGTCGGAATCCCAAAATATTGAGCTATGAACACATACTACGTATATATCATTACAAATCAAAATAATACAGTTTTGTACATAGGTGTTACCAATGATTTGAAACGAAGGATATACGAGCATAAAAACACGATATTCAAAGGGTTTTCAAGCAAATATAACATTGAAAAATTAGTATATTACGAAATACACAATAACATAAACGAAGCTATAGTGCGAGAAAAGAGGCTTAAGGAATGGAAAAGAGAATGGAAAGATCGGGTTATTAATGAATTGAATCCAACATGGGACGAATTGTACGAAAAAATATAGAGGTTAACCTCTTGTGAAGAGTTGATAATGCAAGCTTTATGGATTACCTTCGGTGAGGGCTTCGCTATACATCCTACATTGGATTCCCATCGGAAGAATTACTTGGATTCCGACCTACGTCGGAATGTCAGGCAAGGTCGTTGTCATTCCGACGCAGGTCGGAATCCCAATAGTGCAAGGTTGTCATTTCGGCACAGGTCGGAATCACAAGATAGAATAGATACAATTGGGAGCAATGGATATAATTTAAGGATTCCGACCTACGTCGGAATGACAACGTAATCTTTATGGATTCCGACCTACGTCGGAATGACAGTTACGGGCGTTGTCATTCCGACGCAGGTCGGAATACCAACGGAATAATTACTTGGATTACGGCCTTAAGTTGGAATGACAATAGAATGATTTGATAATTAATTTAAAACCAAACAATATGCCAACACCCGAATTTAAGTATCAAGAACCATTTCCACTCGGAAAGGACCAAACCGAATATTATCTTCTTACCAAAGAACATGTTTCGGTAACACAGTTCGAAGGAAAAGATGTGTTAAAAATTGATGCCGAGGCACTTACTAAAATGGCAAACGCTGCCATGCGCGATTGTTCCTTTTTACTTCGACCCGAGCATCAAAAGCAAGTAACTGCCGTGTTAAGCGATCCGCAGGCTAGTGAAAACGATAAGTACGTGGCATTAACTATGTTACGAAATGCCGAAATTGCTGCTAAAGGAATTCTTCCTTTTTGTCAGGACACTGGAACGGCAATAATTGCAGGTAAAAAAGGGCAACAGGTATGGACAGATGGTAACGACGAGGAAGCCTTATCGCTTGGCGTTTACAATACATACACCGAAGAGAATTTGCGCTATTCGCAAACCGTTGCGCTCGATATGTACAACGAGAAAAACTCTGGTACAAATCTTCCGGCACAAATAGATTTATATGCCACTAAAGGCAACGAATACAAATTTTTGTTCATTGCCAAAGGTGGCGGATCGGCTAATAAAACATATCTTTTTCAGGAAACAAAGGCGCTTTTAAACCCAAAAAGTTTGGAAGTTTTTTTAACCGAAAA
This sequence comes from Bacteroidales bacterium, assembly GCA_025361285.1. Lineage (GTDB taxonomy): Bacteria > Bacteroidota > Bacteroidia > Bacteroidales > JAAUTT01 > JAAUTT01. The sequence goes on from JANYAP010000163.1 coordinate 3,171, forward strand.
GATGAAATCGCTTGGCACGGCAGCCTGTCCGCCTTACCACGTTGCTTTTGTAATTGGAGGAACATCGGCTGAGGCAAATCTTAAAACAGTTAAACTTGCATCAACAAAGTATTACGATGCATTGCCTACCGAAGGCAATGATGGCGGACAAGCTTTTCGCGATATAGAACTGGAAAAGAAAATTTTGGCAGCAGCGCAGCAAAGCGGTATAGGCGCACAGTTTGGCGGTAAATATTTCGCTTACGATGTTCGCATTGTCCGTCTGCCACGCCACGGAGCTTCGTGCCCTGTGGGAATGGGCGTATCTTGCTCGGCCGACCGTAATATTAAAGCCAAGATTAACAAAGACGGTATTTGGATTGAAAAACTTGAAGATAACCCGGGCAAATACATACCCGAGGCACTTCGCAACCAAGGCGAAGGCGATGCGGTAAAAATCGACCTCAACCGACCTATGAAAGAGATATTGGCTGAGCTTGCCAAATATCCGGTAGCAACGCGCTTATCGCTTTCGGGTACTATAATTGTTGGTCGCGATATTGCACATGCCAAACTAAACGAACGGTTAGACAATGGCGAAGGTATGCCGCAATATCTTAAAGATCACCCTATTTACTACGCCGGACCAGCCAAAACGCCAAAGGGAATGCCCTCGGGTTCGTTCGGGCCTACAACGGCAGGTCGCATGGATTCGTATGTCGATCGGTTTCAGCAAAATGGCGGAAGTATGTTAATGATAGCTAAAGGCAATCGTAGCCAGCAAGTTACCGACGCCTGCAAAAAATACGGAGGGTTTTATCTAGGCAGCATTGGTGGTCCAGCTGCAATTTTGGCTCAAAACAATATTAAAAAGGTAGAAGTGCTTGAATATCCCGAACTAGGCATGGAAGCTATCTGGAAGATTGATGTGGTTGACTTTCCAGCTTTTATTTTAGTTGACGATAAGGGAAACGACTTCTTTAAGCAATTGAAGCCAGTTTGTTAACTGTTTAATTATGAATGCGAATCAAGGGTTGAAAACTTAGTGTAACTTTGAGAAAATGTTAGTTTATTTTTAAGCCGTTTGCTCAACTCTTAATTCGCATAAATAGTTGATTTCTAGTAATTATTTTGCAGGCGCATGACGCTCAGCGTGGTACGACGATCTAACCATCGGGCCACTTTCAACAAAACGAAAACCTTTCTGCAAACCAATAGTTTTGTATTGGTCGAATTTTTCGGGTGTAATATATTCCTTAACAGGGTAATTGTTGCGTGTAGGTTGCAAATACTGGCCTATGGTTAATATTGAGCATCCTGCTGCCAATAAATCGTCCATGGTTTGTAGTATTTCTTCCTCAGTTTCACCTAGCCCAAGCATTATACCCGATTTAGCCGCCAAGCCACTATCGGCAATGTATTTAATTACCGATAGACTGGTTTCGTATTTCGCCCTCGAACGAATTACTGGAGTTAATCGCCTCACTGTTTCGAGGTTGTGCGAAATAACCTCGGGCGCGGCATCTATAATTTTACTAATAAGTTCATTATTTCCATCAAAATCGGGTATTAGCGTTTCCAGGGTAGTTGAGGGGTTAAGTCTTTTTACTTCCATAATTGTTTGCGCCCATATTTGAGTGCCACCGTCGGGTAAATCGTCCCTATCAACCGACGTAAGCACACAATGTTTCAAATGCAGTTCTTTAACGGTTTGTGCCACTTTCAAAGGCTCCGAAGCGTCAACAGGCATAGGCTTACCAGTATTTACATTGCAAAATTTACACGCTCGTGTGCATATATTGCCCAAAATCATTAATGTAGCTGTACCTCGCTCCCAGCATTCGGCTTGGTTTGGGCAGTTTCCGCTGGTGCATATAGTGTTTAAATGATGTTTTTTTATGAGCGAATTAACTTTGGCAAATTCCTCGCCACGTGGTAGCCTTATCTTAAGCCAGTTGGGCTTTCTAATATAATCGTTATGTGGTGTCATTAATATTTTTTTATCTTGCAAAAGTACAAAAACGAAAAGAAAACAAAGCCAATACGGAATTATTGGCAAAAACAACAGGGTAATTTATTAACTTTGCAAATTGTACAAATAAACAAAAACAGGTGATGGATCAATTAGATTGGAAAAGCCTGCCGTTTGGTTATGTAAAAACCAACTATAACGTTCGATGTTATTACAGAAACGGCGCATGGGGCGAACTTGAAATAAGTTCGAGCGAGCATATTAGTATGCACATGGCAGCAACAGCCCTTCACTATGGGCAGGAAGCATTCGAAGGCCTTAAAGCCTATCGTGGCGTGGATGGCAAAATTCGACTATTTAGAGTTGAGGAAAACGCTATGCGCATGGCTAAAACCGCTGCTTACATCAGTATGGCCGTTCCTCCAATCGATTTGTTTGTTAGCGCAGTTAAAAAAGCAGTAAGTCTTAATACCGAATTTGTTCCACCATACGAGTCTGGCGCTTCGTTATATATTCGCCCATTGTTAATTGGCACTGGTCCTCAGGTAGGCGTAAAAGCAGCCAACGAATTTTTACTTGTTATTTTTGCAACCCCCGTTGGACCATATTATAAACAAGGTTTTTCGCCTATCGACATTGTTATTGAGCGCGATACCGACCGAGCTGCTCCCATGGGCACGGGTCATGTAAAAGTTGGTGGAAACTACGCCGCTAGTCTTCCTGCGCAGGAAAAGGCGCACCAATTAGGCTATGCCGCTGTTTTATACCTCGATGCTTGCGAGAAAAAATATATCGATGAGGCCGGAACAGCTAACTTCTTTGCAATTAAGAACAACACATACATAACGCCCGATTCGCAAAGCATTCTGCCATCGATAACCAATAAAAGCCTTATACAATTGGCCGAGCATTTGGGCATGAAAGTAGAACGCCGGAAAATTGCAGTTGACGAGCTTCCAACGTTTGAAGAAACAGGAGCATGCGGAACCGCCGCCGTTATTAGTCCCATTAATAAAATAGACGACAAGGAAAACAATAAAAGCTATACGTTTTGCAAAGACAACAAGGCAGGGCCTATCTCGCATAAATTGTATAAGCATTTTATAGGCATACAGTATGGCGAAATACCCGACCCTTTCAATTGGATAACAATACTCGATGAAAAGTAACATGTATCTTTTTGCAACTTACCTATAATTAACAAGTTGACAGGAGAAGAAATACAATGAGATATTTTTATATTTCATTGTATTTCAACTTATTACAAATACGTTGAAATTTTAAAAAAAACAGAAGTTTACCGAACTATTGTATTAATTTACACTTTTTTAACAAAATACAAGTAGCCAAAATACAATTTTTTAATACTTTTGCCAATATCACTAACCTTAATAGGCTTTTAACCAGTACGTAAAAATAATTTGTGAAACCAAGAGAATCGAGCATATTAAAGCGCCGCTTGCGAAGTTCGTACATTACGTCGTTAATATCTATATCGTTGGTATTGTTTATGTTAGGACTGGTGGGTATATTGTTTCTTAACACTCACAAAATATCGGAAATAGTTAAGGAAAACATTGGTTTTTCGGTAATTATGAAAGAAGGTATTAAGGAAGCCGATATTTTGAGGTTACAAAAAAACCTCGATGCTACTCGTTTTGTAAAGTCCACCGAATACATTACTAAGGAAAGAGCAGCAAAAGAGTTTCAACAAGAACTAGGCGAAGATTTTGTTAGCTTTTTGGGATACAATCCACTATTATCGTCGATTGAAGTTAAGCTATTTGCCAAATATGCCAACACCGATAGCGTTGCAATGGTTGAGAAGGAACTCAAAACCCTCGATCAGGTTAAAGAAATATACTACCAGAAATCGCTCGTTCATCTTATCGATCAAAATGTTCAAAAAATCAGCTTTATCATACTCCTTTTCTGTGCATTACTGTTTGTAATTGCTATTTCGTTAATAAACAATACAATTCGACTGTCGGTTTACTCGCGCCGATTTCTTATAAACACAATGCAACTGGTTGGAGCAACTAGTTCGTTCATTCGAAAACCGTTTCTTTATAAAAGTATATTGCATGGCATTTACGGTACTTTAATCGCAGTATCGCTAATAGTACTTACACTTTATTGGGCCGAAAATCAGCTTGAAGACATTGTTAAGCTTACCGATTTCACTTCAATATTTTTATTATGTTTGAGTCTTCTATGCATGGGAATTGTAATTAATTTAATTTCAACCTATTTTGCAGTAAACAAATATTTAAAATTAAAAACCGACGATTTATTTTACTAAACAATTAAAATTATGGCAGTTACTAAAAATGAAAGTTTAAAGGAATTCGAATTTGCTATTCCAAAAGAAAACTATAAGTATTTGATTATTACTTTTGTAATAATAATAGTTGGTTTTCTGCTAATGATTGGTGGTAAATCGGAAGATCCAAATGTGTTTAATTACGAAATGTTTAATACACAACGCATTACAATAGCTCCAATTATTGTGGTTTTTGGTTTTGCCTTCGGAATATGGGCAATTATGAAAAAACCAAAAAGTGTTAATAATTTGTGAATTGACATAAAATCGTGTAATTTGGGTCCATTCGTAAAATCGTGTAATTGCGTAATTAATCCTGACAGGTTTTCGGTAATAAATTGGCTTGCTGATAATTATATATTGCCGAGGTAATATATAATACAAAACCTATCAGGATTTTCATTACGGATGGACACTAATTAAGCTAAGCCATTTGTTGCGTTCAGTGG
>JANYAP010000174.1 GCA_025361285.1 Bacteroidales bacterium
TACACACCATTGTATCGCTAGCTGGCGCCGACACACTTTCGGAAGTGCAAACATCGAAAGGTCGTATCGATTGCCTCATTAAAACTCCTAAACAGTTATATATTGTCGAATTTAAAATTGGCACTCCCGAAACAGCCTTGCGGCAAATTGAACAAAACCAGTATTTTAAGCAATTTATGAACGACGCTCGACCAGTGTATTTAGTGGGCGTAGGCTTCGATTTAGATAAAAAAGCTATTGGCGGCTGGTTGAGTAAAGTAGTTGAACAATAAGAACTTAAAACATATATTTGGTGTACGTTTTAGGTGATAACTAATATACTATGAATACAATTTGGTCTATAAAACATCAATTTTACAAACTTTTGGCATGAACTTTTTAGAAATAGCAAAAGCACGGTATTCGTGCCGAAGCTTCAAGCCCGATACTATTGGTAGCAGTACAATTGAGCTATTATTTGAAGCCGTGCGAGTGGCTCCGTCGGCGGTAAACTACCAGCCATGGCATTTTATTGTGGTTGCCACTCCCGAAAATAAGTCGAAAATACTAGAAGCATACCCACGCGAGTGGTTTAAAACTGCACCTGTTTACATAGTTGCCTGCGGCGATAAAACAAAATCGTGGAAACGTGGCGATGGTAAAGATTATATCGACGTTGATTTGAGTATAGCTATCGACCATTTAACCATGCAAGCTACCGAACTTGGATTGGCTACGTGTTGGGTTTGCAACTTTAATGCACAAATACTGCGCAACAATTTGCAATTGCCCGATATTTTGGAGCCTGTGGCAATAATACCTATTGGATATCATAACGACGAAGCCGATACCAACCGCCACATATTGAAGCGAAAGCCGCTTAACGAAATTTTTTCGTGGAAATAGTTTAACGCCAGATTCCGACCTTCGTCGGAATGACAGCATACTTTTAAGGATTGCCAATGTGGAGGGTTTTTCCGTTCATGTAAATGCACGACTTCTTTTATTACAAAGCCTAAATAAAAAGACCATCAGCTATACAGCCGATGGTCTTTCTATTAAATATTACTTGTTAGTGGCTACTCCGATTTTATAAGAATTATGGTTTTTACGGTAACGTTTTTGTTTTTCAATTGTACGAAGTATGTACCGCTGCTTATAGCCAATCCATCGATTGTTTCGGTATAAACACCACTGGATTTTGTTCCCTTGGCAACCGATTTTACTATGCGTCCATAAATATCTGTTACAACAAGCTCATAATAGCCATTTTCGGTTATAGTGTAACTAACTGTTACACTGGTTGTAAATGGCAATGGGTAAGCTACAAGTTGAACGTTGCTGCCATTGATTGAGTTAACACCTGTAGGGCCTGCAATTATCATTTGACAATACTGGTTTGACTGACCTGTTACGGGGTCGGACACAGTTACGCAAGCATTATATGAACCTACTTCAGCGTAGTTGTGTGTTGGCGAATTTGTTGTGGAATCCTTCGAGCCATCGCCGAAATCCCAAACATATTTTGCGCCTCCATCGTTAGTAACACCTGTAAAGGTAACTGGATATTGGCCTCCGCCTTTAAGTTTTGTTGTATCTAATCCAACGCTGAAAACAACCTTTAGACCTGGAACATCCGCAACATTGATAAGTTTAACCGTGGCCTTTGTGCAACCACTTGTTTGGTTTTTAACTACCAATTTTACAGCGTAATAACCATCTTTTGAGTAAACGTGCGTAGGATTTTGGTCGGTCGATGTTACCTCATCGCCAAAATTCCAGAACCATTTATTAACACCGCCTGCCGACTTATCGGTAAGCTGTATTGTTCTCGAAAGGGTATCGACATTGAAATCGAAATCGGCAACGCAATCGGCATTAGCCTGGGGTGCTACCTTTACCATTTTACACTGTGTGTTCTGCACTCCATTTTCGGCATATACAGTAAGACAAACATTGTAATATCCACCAACATTATAAGTGTGGGTTGGATTGGCACTGGCTTCGGGGGCAGTTTGGTCGCCAAAATTCCAGTTGTATTGCAACGCTTTTCCGTTGGAATTGTCGTAGAATTTTACCGCTTTGTTAACATCGTCAACCAAATACTGAAAGTCGGCTTGGCAATCGATACCTTCGCGACCTATTAGAATTATCTTATCGTAATAATTCATGCATCCGTTTAACCGATTGTAGGTGTTTAAGCCAACCTTGTAATATCCTGGCGCTGCATATTTATGAACAGGATCCGAGTCGGTAGCTGTGCTTCCATCGCCAAACAACCATAAGTACTTGGTAGCCGAGCCAATTGCCTTATTTTTGAAACTGGCCACGCTGGTTGCCGAATCGGCATAGTAATCGAAATCGGCACTACAATTAATTGTACCTACCTGTATAGCTTGCGAATAGAAATCTCTACATGTTCCGTCATCGCTGCTGGCTACTAAGTTAACACGATACAAACCTGCCTCGGCATATTTATATGGAATCGGATTTTCGTCCATCGATGTGGAATAATCGCCTAAGTTCCAGAAATACTTACCCACATTACCTGTTGAGGTATTTTTTAACGTAAGCTCGTTCAACGACATATCGACACTGTAATCGTATGAAGCCTTGCAGTTTACATCGCCAACTTGTATAATATCGCCAAAAAAGCCTGTGCAATGTTTAATCGTATCGATAACCGAAAGGCTTATCATGTAATAGCCTGGTTTCGAATACTTATGCTCGGGAGCTTTATTGTACGAGGTGGAACCATCGCCAAACTTCCAGAACCATTTTTGTGCGTTTCCAACAGAGTTGTCGCTCATATAAACAGTTAACAGTTTTGCATCGATAAACAGACTGTAACCAGCTGTTAAATTGCAAGGTTCCTGCCCAACGGTTATTTGTTCGCATTTTTCGTCGAAATCGCCATTTGCTGATAATATAGTGTGACAAACTTTATATACACCAGGTTTTGAATACTTATGCGATGCGTCTTTTGCTTTTAGGAACGATCCGTCGCCAAAAGTCCAATACCATTTATTTGGGTCGCCCATCGATTTATCGGTAAGTACAATTTTGCTACTATCAATTATCATGTAATATGTAAAATCCGACGCAAAACGTACCAACTTAGACGTGTCGTTAATTACACCTATTGTTTTACAAATGCTCGATTTACAATTAGTTATCGGATTGTATGCATGTAAACATACATTGTAATCGCCATTTGCAGTGTAAACGAATTTGGCATTCTCGGAGGTATCCGATTTTCCTGCACCGTTTTCCCAATAGAACCGTTTGAAATCGCCACGCGATGCATTCTGCAACGATATTGTTCTACTTAAAGCATCAACCTGATAAGCAAACTCGGCTTCGCACAATACATTACCTACCTGAATTTCCTTACAAATGTCCGACACACAATTAGTTACCATGCCTTTTATTGTTTGGCAAATATTGTAAGTGCCAGCTTTCTGGTAGGTATGTGTTGGGTTTTTCTGATTAGAAAAACTTCCGTCGCCAAAATCCCAGAAATAAGTAGATGAATCGGCAACCGACTGATCGGTAAACTGAACCGTTTTTGTTGCACCATCCACAAAATTTGTGAAGTTAGCCTTGCAAGCGAGCGTACCTAGCTGAATTTCCTTGCATTCCGAAGCTTTACAGCCTGCAGAATCGACAATAGACTTACAAACTTTGTAAACTCCTGCTCGAGAGTATTTTACAACGGCGTCCTTGTTGTTGCTAAATTGTCCGTTGCCAAAATCCCAGTATTGATCCCTTATTTGTGGCGACGACATATCAATCATTTTAACAGATAATCCATCGGGATTTACAATGAAGTTGAAATTGGCATTACAAGCTAACGAGCTAATATTTACATTTTTACATTGCTCGGCAACGTGTTTCATACTGTCGGCAACAAATACGCAAACTCTATACGAACCAGCTTTTGCATAAACGTGTGTTGGACTTGCTGTTGTATCGCTGGTCCCATCGCCAAAATTCCAATAATAACGTTTTATTTTACCTACCGATTTGTCGTTAAACTGAACTGTTTTGGTTGCGTTGTTCGCAAGGAAAGCAAAATCGGCACTTAATGCAACTGTACCAGTTTCCGATGTAAGATTAATACTTACACAGCTGTTTTCGGTACACTTATTTTTAGGATTATAAACCGTTAAGCATGCCTGATACAGCCCATAATTAGTGTACTGATGAACAGGATTTGCCACCGAGGCTATCGATCCATCGCCAAAATTCCATTGCGTTAAAATACCACTATCGGGTTTTGCAACGAATTTTATCGTTTTTGTTTGCTGATCGACAATAAAGTTAAATGCAGCACTACAGTATTGCTCTCCTATTTGAATGTCGAGATATTTATCGGAGTGGCATTGAGTTATAGTATCCTTAATAGAGTGAACAACAGTATATCTACCACCCGATTTGTAAGTGTTCGACGGATCGGTAGTATTTGCACTCTGCCCATCGCCAAAATTCCAGAAATATATTAGATTGCTACCCAAATCGTTCTGCGAGAATTTCACCTGATTATTTGTAGGATCGATAAAGTACGTAAAGTCGGCGTTACAAGCTACCATACCCACTTGAATATCCTTGCAAATAACCGACTGGCAACCTGCTGAATCCATTATGCTTCCGCACACTTTGTACAATCCCGGCTTAGCATATTTGTGAATTGGGTTTTCGTCGAATGCTTGGAAACCATCGCCAAAACTCCAATTTCCTTTAGCTATTTTACCTAGCGATTCGTTCTTAAACCTTACCTCTAAAGTAGTTTGATCGACAAAGTACGAATACTCGGCCTTGCAATATTTAGCCGAATCGATTCGACCTACCGAAATAACTTGGCATTTCTGACTTTGGCATTTATTGTCTCGATCGGATATTGACAAACAAACTTCGTAAATACCAGCACTAGCAAACTGATGACGTGGGTTGCTAATAATATCGGTTTTACCATCCTGAAACATCCACGACCATTTGGCAGCATTTACCGATTTGTCGAAGAAATCGACCGTATTGGTTGTGCTGTTTATAGCAAAGTTGAAATTGGCGTTACACAAAATATCGCCAACTTGCACATCCATACACATTTGGTTGGAGCAGCCAGTTGTAACATCGTAAACCGACAGGCAAATTTTATACAGCCCTGCTTTAGCGAATGTATGGGTTGCATTACGCGACGAATCAATTACGCCATCGCTAAAATTCCACGAATAGTTTGTATATGAACCAACTGAGTTGTTCATAAACATTACAGGTGTGTTTGGAATAATTTTAGCCGAATCGGGTTTAACTATGTAGAATTTCGCACTTAGGTTACATTGGTCGTATTTACCACCAATTTGAATAAAGCGATCGCCCGTATTACTTCCGCAACCATTTGTAACAGTAAGTTTTACATTGTAACCACCAATATAGTTATAAACATGAACAGGCATTTTAAGCGTTGACGTTGTTCCATCGCCAAAATTCCATAAGTATTTATTATTTATATCGTTATCGCTTCCGCTCCAATATTTGAAGCGAAGAGTATCGCCTTTCGACATACTATTATTTACAATATCGAAATTTGCCGATGGTTTTGCCGAATTACCAATGGTTACAACGGTTATCATGGTATCAATTCTTCCACAAGCATTTGTAGCAATGGCTTTTGCAAAGTATTTACCCATGTTAGCGTACGTGTGATAAACCACCGCACCATTCATCACAGGCAATCCATCGCCAAAATCCCACTTGCAATTTTTACCACCAGCAAGCATAAATTTAACTTTGTCGCCAGGGCAGCCTGTTTGATCCATATTATTGTTATTGCCTTTATCCTCGAACGAGGTATACTGTTTTGAAGAAATAGCATCGGCTCTTGGTTGGCAATTGTCGTATATCATATTTAATATAAGCTTGTCGCCAATTACATTAAACTTAAATGAGCCATTTGTTCCGCATTTCATATCGTTAAACATAATGGTATCGCCCATAATATTACTTCCGCCTTGCGAAACCTGCATTGAATTTTGCGAATTCATAATGTCCGATGCTTGATTAAGCTCATACGACCCTTCGTGAATACGGAGTATATAATAATTGCCATCAGCAATTTTAAAACTCCAGTTTCCTTGAGCATTTGGCGTACAAACCCCATTGAAAGCATCTGAAGCAAACACAATACCTGGAGAATAGAGCGCACCAATATCAACGGTACCAGAAGGTATAACCTTTATCGATTTTACAGGTTGAATATCTTTAATTGCAGTAGTCATAGCATTGGGCATACCGTTGGTTTGCTTATGATTGCAGTACCAACCTACCACCAAGCCAACGCTATCAGCATTCATAACATCGAAAGGTACGTAAGCTATAATGGTATCGACACCATTAGAGATGATGTTTTTCATTTTCTTGCTAACCATACCTGCCGGATCTCCAGCTGCATCTGGGTTTGCTGGATCGAATTGTCTCCAGAAGAAGAATGCGGTTAGCGTTGAGTCGATTCCAGGCCATGTGTCCCAACGAACTGGAATAACAAATCGCGAATCGAAAGGCATACGCCGAACCGACCAATCGGCTGTTTTATCGCCTTTATCCTCGGCTACTGTGGAATTATTTAGATAATAAAAAGGTGTTTTTGCCGCATTGGTTGAAACGTTGAATTGACCCATAATGGAATCGGCATTGCCACAAGTGTTTACGGCTTTAAATTTATAGTTGTATATGCCTGCTGTTGGGTATAAATGCGTTGCAAGCGTTTTAAACAGCGTATCGGTATTACCCTTTATGTTATCGGCCTGAGTTCCATCACCAAAATTGATAAAATAAGTATAGCGAGGATTGTCGGAATTGCTTCCATCCTCGAAGAAAAAGGCTTTTTCACTAGGGCAAAAATCCTTAGGAATAGCTTTTAAATTTACTATTGGCTTAATTTGGTTGCTAACAATTACAAGCTTATAAGCCACAGTACTAACTTTACAATTATTTGTAAGTGTGAGTTTTACAAAATGGTTTCCTGGCATTGTAAATTGATGTTCGCCGTTTCGCACGTTATAAACGGAGCCATCGCCCATTTCCCAGCGGTATGCAGCGCCATCGTCCATACCCTCATTTCTGAAGGTAATTTTTTCGCTAGGGCACACTCTAAGCGTGTCCATGCCCATATTATTACCATCGTTGTTGTTATAATCATATGGAGTAGCAAGGAATATATTAGGTTGTGGAGGCATTTTGCTTTGATCGGCAAAAATTTTAACATCGTTAGACCATGTATTGCTGTTTCCGCAACCATTTGTAAGAACCAATGTAACCTTATACGAACCCGTATCGGCATAAGTATTTGTTGGGTTTCGCTGGTTGGAAGTTCCGCCATCGCCAAACGACCAATTATATTGTCCGATACCGTTTGCGTTAAAATGTATAGGCGAGTTAGGACATGAGTTTTGCTCAATCCAATAGTTAAACTGTGCCTGAGCAGGCAGATTATTGGTTGCATTTATATATGTAGTGTCTATACCAACGCCGTTGCAAATATTTGTAGCAGTTAAAGTTACTGGGTAGTTTTGCATTTCTGAGTAGGCATGCGTTGGTTTTGGTAAGTTCGATGTTGTTCCGTCTCCAAATCTCCACGAGTATTGTTTGTACGCAATTCGCGTTTCAAACATAATTTCGTCGTTTATACATACTTGCCCGCCACCCGAAGTTTGTATCATTACCGTTGGCTTGGCATCAGGTCGAATATCAATATTTTGTTGTAGTGTATCCGATCCGCATGGGCTGTCAAATATAACCTTAACCTGATATACCTTACCTACAGTATATCTATGTTTATTATCGAAATTAGTTGATGGTCCATCGCCAAAATCCCAAACTAAGTTCGAAATATTACCGTGTATCTCAAACATTACTTCTTCGCCAGGGCAAAACTGAGCGTTATTCGACGGAAGAAACTCTGTTGGTTTTCCATTCACATTAAAGCCTTTGTTATTGATGCCTTTATAAAAGCCTAAACTATCGGCCTCTACCCTTATACTATGGAATCCTTTCTGAAACAGCATTGGCTGAGGAACATAGCCAACGAAGAACGGCATAGTGCCATTATCCACAAACCACTTATATTTAATACTAGTAGTGTCATAAAGGTTACTGCTTTTGTTGAAAAACGACACCATAGCAGGCGCGCAGACATTTCCACCCGGAATATAGACATCGATATCTGGCACTTTTTGTTGAGCTAATGCCGGATTAAAGAATCCAGCAAATAATAGAAAAACGATAAGCCAGAAGACCAGAAAGATTAGTTTTTTCATAATACTTAATTTTTGTGAATAGTTAATCCGTTGAGCGTGTTAAATAATACCTTTCAAACTTTTCAAATTAAACTGAATAGCTAATTTAGTGCGGCATTTAGCGAAAGTCAATATTTTTTAGATGAGATGAATCACCTATAAACAGCAATTAAAATTACCTTCTAAATATTGTTTTGAATCGAAAAAAAAGGTACATTTAAAGAATACTTAGGTAAGCTTTTTGGTGATTTTTGGTGACTTGGTGATTTATTCGTTTCACTCATGAGAAAAGTTGGTAGCTATTACATAATTTTCTGACACAAAACCGCAAAAACACCAAATTGCACTAATACATGTTACGAACTTAAATATAAAGTTTACCGAACTATTGTTTAAAGAGAATTGAAAGTCGAAATATTAAGTTTTAGGCAATTAAACCTATCTTTGCATACTCAAAAATAAAAGATGCTGCATAATCGATATATTAAATTAATTATCATACTGTTAGCCGTTTTCACGGTATCGTATTTTGGCGGTCGAAATTACGTTCTCAATAAGCTATTGCACAGATTGACAGCAAAAGCCGAACAAAACTTTCGTCTAAAAACTGAATATTCCAAGGCTGGCTTTGTAGGATTTAAGACTTTATATATAAGCAATTTAACTCTTGTTTCCGAAACCAACGATACTATTATTAGTGTCGATTCGTTATTGGCAACGCCAAAACTGTTACCACTTCTTTTTGGCAGGAAAAGACTTTCGAAACTATTTGTAAATAACGCAAATGCAAGTTTCAACGTACAACTTCTGCGGCAATTTAAAAATAGGTTCAAAACATCGCCCATCGACACCACAATACAACCTAAAACAGCCAGCTATGCTAATATCTTAAATTCGATGCAAGGCCTGTTGTTTAGAGTCTTTCCTAACGAAATTACCATACTAAATTCGGGTATTACATACAAACGCGACAACATTTTTGCATCGGTTTATTGCGAAAACTTCTCGTATTATAAAAGTAAGTTTATTGGCAATCTTCTTTTATCCGATAACTCATTTACAGAACGATGCATGGTGCAAGGCGTACTCGATAATAGCAATAGGGACATTACAGCTACAGTAAACCACTCGAACACCGACATTGTAAAATTGCCTTATATTGGGCCACGGTGGCATGCCCTGTTTGGCTTCGACACGGTTCACTTTTCGGCAAATTTCGAAGAAATAGACGATAACAACCTCAATATTAAAGGAATCGCCTCGGCAACACATCTTACACTTCAACATAAACGCATAGGAATTGATTCGATGGTAACAGATTATGCTCAAATAGATTTCGACTTTCACGTAGGTGCTAAGTTTATTGAGCTCGACAGCATATCGCAGGTGCATATTAATAAATTCTCGTTCTCGCCTTATGCGAAGTTCGAAAAGGATACTGCTAAAAAGCTTACACTTGGGTTCATGTATAAAGAATTCGACGCCAACGAGTTATTCGAATCGTTGCCAAGAGGCTTTTTTACTAATTTCGACGGCATAAAAACCGAAGGAAGGCTTGCTTACCAAATGTTTACATCGGTGGACTTTAGTTTGCCCGATAGCGTTAAATTCGTATCTAAGCTCGAAAACAAAGGCTTTAAGATAAGAAAGTACGGCGTAACCGATTTTCGAGTTATGAATGGCGCATTCGTTCAGGAAGTATTTGATAACGACCGCTTTGTTAAATCGATACTAGTAAGCCCAAACAACCCTGATTTTGTGCCGCTAAATCAGATTTCGAACTATTTAAAATCGTGTATTTTAACCGCCGAAGATGGTGATTTCTTTTATCACCGCGGTTTTAACGAACGGGCTTTTAGGGAATCGATAGCTACAAATCTTAAAGAACATAGGTTTGCCCGAGGCGGAAGTACTATTTCGATGCAACTTGTTAAAAATGTGTTTCTTAGCAGAAATAAAACTATTTCACGCAAAGTAGAAGAAGCCTTAATTGTTTGGTTGATTGAAAACCAACGACTTACATCGAAAGAGCGTATGTTCGAAGTTTATCTTAATATAATAGAATGGGCACCAGGAATTTACGGCATAAAACCTGCGTCGAAGTTTTATTTTAATAAATTACCATCGGCACTTACTTTATCCGAAAGTATATATTTATCGAGCCTAGTGCCGCGCCCTAAAGCATTTCGCTATACATTTGTAACAAATGGCGTATTACGCGACTATTTTAAGGGGTATTATAAATTGCTGAGCAGTATAATGTTACGCAGAAACCAAATTACTCCAACTGACACTATAAATTTAAGCCCAAATATTCAATTAGTTGGCGATGCAAAGAATTTTCTTGCAAAGCCCGACACTATTGCAGTTGAGGATTCGCTGTATTTTGCCAATCCAATTCCTGAGCCAATATAAAATTACAAAATGAAAAAACAACCCATAAGTGCCGTTATTATTACTTTTAACTGTGGCGAGATACTTAAAAAAACATTACAATCGGTATCGTGGTGCGATGAAATACTTATTGTTGACTCGGGCAGCACCGACCAAACACTCGAAATATGCCAGCAACATAACTGCACCATTCACCACCGTACTTTCGATGGATATGGAACTCAGAAGCAATATGCCGTTAATTGGGCTAAAAACCATTGGATACTTTCCATTGATGGCGATGAGGTGATTACCAAAGAATTAAAAGCCGAAATTGAAAATCGATTATCCACCGAAACTGTTCATTATAAAGGTTTTTACATTCCTATTACTTTGGTATTTTTCAACCGGGTTTTTAATTATGGTAACGAAAACAAGAAGTTGCACTTACGCCTATTTAATCGAAATTTCGGAAACTTTAATGAAGTAACTGTTCATGAGTCGATTATAATAACGGGTGAAACTTGCAAACTAAGAAACGAAATACTACATTATAGCTATTTGAACGTTCATCATTATTTCGAGAAATTCAACAAATACACCACGTTTTTTGTTAATGATGCATCGAAAAAATGTAAAAAAGCTAACTTGTTGAAAATTACGATAAGGCTTCCGTTCGATTTTATAAAATATTACTTCCTGAACAGAAATTTTTTAAATGGATATGCAGGGTTTGTATGGTCGGTATTTTCGTCGTGGTATTCTTTCGTAAAATATATTAAACTGTTTGAATATCAAAAGAAATAGTATGCTTTTACCTCTTCTTTTTATTGCGTTTTTAGTTGCTTTATTAGTATTTTTAGCTGTCCAATACAGTATTTTTATTCCTGAGGTTAAAGGAATTGCGATACTTATGTATCATCAAGTTAATCCACTAGTTAATAATCGGTTATGTATCGATCCCGAAAAACTTGAGCAACAGTTTCGATATTTAATTGATAACGGATACACATGCCATATGCTTGAAAATATGCTTGATAGCACTACAGTATTCCCTAAGCGCTCATTTATTTTAACTTTCGACGATGGCTATGTAAATAATCTTGAATATCTATATCCTTTACTTATTAAGTATAACTTGCATGCAACCATTATGTTGCCAGTTAAATTTCTTGGTAAAGAAAACGAATGGGACGGAAGCGGCGAAAAAATAATGAGCATCGAACAGCTTAAATCGATGGATAGTAAATATATAAGTTTTGGACTGCATACATATAGTCATCAGCATCTTAGAAATGCGTCAACAGAAACAGTGCAATCAGAAATTCAAGAGTCGATAATGGTTTTACGACGGAATAACTTGCAGTTTCTACCAGTTTTGGCATACCCTTATGGAGGCTTCCCCCGCGAAAAGGAGCAAATGGTTAGTTTCTTTAATATCTTGAATAATAATAATATAGAGTTAGGCTTACGCATTGGCAATCGTATTAACAAATGGCCAATTTCAAATAAATTTCTTGTAAAGCGCATCGATATTAGAGGCATCGATACCTTTTGGGAGTTTAAAACCAAGGTAAAAAAGGGACGAGTAAAAATGTTTTGAGCATTACCAATATAGCATCGTTTAATGTTTTTTATACTTTAATGAACGTTTTAAGTCGCATTATTATTAAACATATACTTTATTATCGATTTTCTACGAAATCTTCTTTATAATTATACATTTTCGGTATAATATCATTATAAATTAACTAAAAAGTACTATATAAGTCATTATCGACTCGTTACTTTTGAATCACTTAGTTTTTAAGTAAAATAGATATAAACTTAATTTTCATTTATTATGAATAAGGTGATTAGTACAACATTACTATTTTCGTTTGCTGTTGCACTGTTTTATTCGTGTTCAAGTGGCGATGGGAAAAAAGAGGCGGGATCTATAATGATTGGTATTGCCGAAGTAAACTATACACCTAGGGTTGGTTTTGATTTAGCAGGTAATTATCGCGGAAACGATTATGCATCGCGTGGTATTCACGATTCGCTTTTTTGCAGAGCAATTGTTGCATCTAATGGAATTGAAAAGGCTGCTATTGTAACTATTGATATTTGTTTTTTAAAGAAAAATGCGGTGAATTTTATGCGTGCAAACATTGCCGCAAAAACCGACATAAAGCCCGAAAACATAATGATTACCTGTTCGCATACACATAGTGGACCAAAACCTATAATTGACGATGCCGAAGGTAAAGATGTTGAAGCTAAAGCATTCCTATTAAAGGCTTCTACGGCTGCAATTATAGCTAATGAACGCCTAAAACCAACAACAATTGCCGTTGGTAAAAGCACCGAGAACCGTATATCGCACAACCGCCGTATTAAATGCAAAGACGGTTCAACGCACATGTGCTGGGAAAAGTACGAGCCAGGTTTTGCCATCGGTCCGCTTGGTCCTATCGATCCCGAGGTTATTACAATGTCGTTTACACAGGATGGCAAGCAAGTAGGAGCATTGGTTAATTTTGCGTGCCACGCTACTACACTAACCGGTAATAATTGGTTGTATTCAGCTGATTATCCTGGATATATGGTTGAGACTTTAAAAAAACTTAAGGGGAAAGATTATATGCCAATGTTTATAAATGGCGTTAGTGGCAATCTTACTCAGGTTGATTATCGAGTTGGTTTCCCCGATACCTATCAAGAATGTCAGCGTATTGGTTATATGTTAGGAGTTGCCGCTGCCGCTGCCATAAATAACGAACAGGTTATTAGCGGCAATGAAATTGCTGTTTCGCGCGAGATGGTACCACTTAGCAACCTAGATATTACGGACGAGCAATTTGAATGGGCTCAAATGATAATAAAAAAAGTAGAGAAAGAAGGTATGCCACCAATTCAAGCCAACGGTATCCCCGATGCTGCTTATGCTAAAAATTGGATTTCGATGAGAGCTAAACAGGATCTGGTAGACAGCCTCGAACTTATGGTTGTTCGTATTGGCGATATTGCTATTGTAGGTTTTCCCGGTGAAATGTTTACCGAGTTCGGTTTAGATATTAAAGCAAAATCGGCCTTCAAGAATACTATTGTTGCCGGAATAACCAACGATTCAAGAGCCTATTTCCCTACCAAAGTTTCGTTTACCGAAGGTCTTAAAGGTTTTACCCCTATGATTAAAGGCTACGAAACAACACCTGGTTCAACTTATTTCGACATTGGTTCTGGCGAAAAATTATCGGAATCTGCTTTAAATCAATTAAAAAAGCTATTTAATAAATAACTCTAAAGCGTTCGTCTGAATTTACTCATGCCGAATTATCGATACCTTTGAATACTATTTTGTATTAACTTAAATCTTTTATAAAATGAATAAGCTTATTAGTAGAACATTACTATTTTCGTTTGCTGTTGCACTGTTTTATTCGTGTTCAAGTGGCGATGGGAAAAAAGAAGCTGGATTGCTAATGATTGGTATTGCCGAAGTTAACTACACTCCGCCAATAGGAACTGATTTGGAAGGAAATTACCGCGGAAGCGATTATGCATCGCGTGGCGTACACGATTCGCTATTTTGCAGAGCAATTGTTGCATCAAATGGAATTGAAAAAGTAGCTATTTTAACTATCGACATTTGTTATTTAAAGAAAAACGCTGTAAACGCAATGCGAGCCAACATTACCGAAAAAACTGGTATTAAGGCCCAAAACATTATGGTTAGCTGCTCACATACACATAGCGGACCAAAAGCTGAGATTGAAGATTCCAAAGCCAAGGAATTTCTTTTAAAAGCATCGACCGCTGCAATTATAGCTAACGAACGCCTAAAACCAACAACAATTGCCGTTGGTAAAAGCACCGAGAACCGTATATCGCACAACCGCCGTATTAAATGCAAGGACGGTTCAACGCACATGTGCTGGGAAAAGTACGAGCCAGGTTTTGCCATTGGCCCGCTTGGCCCTATCGACCCCGAAGTTATTACAATGTCGTTTACACAAGATGGCAAACAAATAGGAGCATTGGTAAATTTTGCATGCCACGCCACAACACTTACTGGAAACAACTGGCTATATACAGCCGATTATCCAGGTTATATGGTCGAATCCATTAAAAAACTTAAGGGGAAAGATTATTTGGCAATGTTTATGAATGGCACTTGCGGAAACATTACTCAAGTTGATTATCGCGTTGGTTTCCCCGATACATATCAGGAATGTCAACGCATTGGTTATATGCTTGGCGTTTCGGCTGTTGAAGCCATTAACAACGAACAGGTTATAGGAGGCAACGAAATAGCTGTTTCGCACGAAATGGTGCCAATTGGCTTACTCGACATTTCCGACGAGCAATTGGAATGGGCAAAAATGATAATGAAAAAGGTAGAAAAAGAAGGCATGCCACCTATTCAAGCCGACGGAATACCCGATGCTGTTTATGCAAAAGATTGGATTGAAATGCGCGCAAAACAAGATCAGATTGATAGCCTTGAAGTTATGGTTGTTCGTATTGGCGATGCTGCGTTTGTTGCCCTCCCAGGCGAAATGTTTACCGAATTTGGCTTATATATAAAAGAAAAATCGCCTTGTAAAAACACTATTGTTACCGGTTTAAGTAACGATAGTCGCGAATATTTCCCAACCAAAGTTGCGTTTACCGAAGGTTTACCAGGCTTTACACCAATGATAAAAGGTTACGAAACAACACCAGGTTCAACTCGTTACGATATTGGTGCAGGCGAAACATTATCGGAATCGGCTTTAAATCAATTAAATAAACTTTTTTCCAAATAATTTATAATTCATAACTTATCATTCATAATTTATAATTCAATTAATATGTCAGAAAAATTAGCAATTCACGGAGGATCAAAAGCGGTAACACTTCCAAAAATCAATTGGCCACAGTTCGACGAAAACACTATCAAAGCAGTTGAAAATGTACTTCGTTCGGGTAAAGTAAACTACTGGACTGGTAACAAAGGGCAAGAGTTCGAGAAAAAATTTGCCGAATGGCAAGGTAGTAAATATGCAGTTAGCGTTGCAAATGGTACAGCTGCACTGCACGTTAGCTTGGTTGCTTTAGGAATAGGTCCCGGCGACGAAGTTATTGTTCCTAGCTACACATTCATCGCTACAAGCTTCTCGGTTCTTCAAGCTGGTGCAATTCCTCGTTTTGCCGATGTAAACCGCGACGACCACTGTATTAGCATCGAATCTGCTGAGAAACTTGTAAATTCGCGCACAAAAGCTATTATGCCTGTTCACCTTTACGGAAACGTAGCAGATATGGACAAAGTAAACGCTTTTGCTAAAAAACACAACCTTTTTGTAATTGAAGACAACGCCGAAGCATTTGGCGGTTCGTACAAAGGTAAAAAAACAGGTACTTTAGGTACAATTGCTGGTTGCAGTTTCTGCCAAAGCAAAACCTTTACAACGGGTGGCGAAGGAGGTATGATTACTACCGATGACGAAAACCTATTTTGGTTAGCTAAATCGTTTAAAGATCACGGATACGATGTTCGCGAGCGCTTAAACCTTTTGGAAATGGAACAAAAACTTAACTACGTTCACAACATGGTTGGTTTTAACTTCCGTATGACCGAAATGCAAGCAGCAATGGGTATTTGCGAATTGGAGCGTTTCGACACTTGGAACATGCCACGTCGTAAAAAGAATGCTCATATTATTATGGATAAAGTAAAAGACTTGAAACAAGTACTTTATGCTCCAATTGACACAAAAGAGCGCGAAAACGGTTGGTTCGTAATGGCTTTCACACTCGATATCGAAAACATGAATTGCACTATCAAAGAATTTGTTGATGCTGCAGTTGCCGAAGGAGCTCCAGTTTGGAAAGTTTTCTGGCCACAATGCCACGCCGAGCAAGCATATCAAACCAAAAATGGTTTCGGTAAAGTTGGTTTTCCATTCAATTCTAAAGAATATACCGATCCGAAAAGTGTTGATTACTCGAACGTTGAAGTTCCTAATGCTAAATGGCACGAAGAACATACATTTACTTGTTTCGCTTACCCAACTTACACTCCCGAAAATTGCGAACAAATTGGCGATGCATTACGCAAGGTTATTTTAGCATTCTCTAAATAATTTCAGTAATGTCAGAAACCAAAATAAAATGGGGTGTTATCGGCTCAGGCGGTATTGCCCAACGCAGAACAATCCCCGAAGGGATTGTTCTTGCTAAAAATGCCCAATTAGTTGCAGTATTCGATGTTAACGCAGATGTGAACAATGCCGTTGCAACAAAATTTAATGCAAAAGCAGTTAAAAGTATCGACGAATTATTGAAGTCCGATATCGACGCTGTATATATTGCTTCGCCAGTAAACCTGCACCTCGAACACACTGTTGCTTGCGCGAAAGCAAAAAAACACGTTTTCTGCGAAAAGCCTCTTGGAATGACCGTTGCCGATGCCGAACAAATGATAAAAGTTTGTAAGCACGAAAGCGTTGTTTTAGGTACTGGTCTTATGATGCGCTTCTTAGCTCAACATCAGGCGGCTTTAAAGCTTATTAAAGACGGTAAATTAGGTAAACCAGTTTATGGCAGGGCTCAATTATCGTGCTGGTATCCACCAATTCCAGGTGCATTCCGTCAGGATCCTGCATTAGGTGGCGGAGGTTCGCTTATGGATATGGGCAGCCATTGTATCGACTTGCTTGAGATGTTCTTCGGCGAAGTAGAATCAGTTAGCTGTTTCATTAACAACACTGTACACGCATACAAATCGGAAGATAGCGCGGTAGTTTCGTTGAGATTTAAGAATGGAGCACTTGCCACCGTCGATTCGTATTTCTGCATTCCCGATAATAGTAGCAAGAATATTCTTGAACTTTATGGTTCAATGGGAAGCATTTTGGCTAAAGGTACTATCGGACAAGGTATTGCTGGCGAAATGACAGCATTTTTAGAAGGCGACACTGCTGGATATGATGCTAATCAAGCACGAACTGCTGACAATGGATTAGTAATAAATCCCACTCCGGTTAATATGTATTTAGCTGAAATTGAAGAGTTTAGTAGTGCTTTGCTCGAAAAGCGTGAGCCAACGAACAGTGCTGCTATAGGCTTACAAAGCCAAAAAGTACTTACAGCTTGCTATCAATCGGCTAAAACCGGAAATATTGTAAAATTGGATTAACTTTTTCTTTATGGAAAAAACTGTATTAGGTATCTGTGCACACCCCGACGATGTTGAGATTTTGTGCGCAGGTACCCTTTCGTTGTTTAAAAAAGCTGGTTGGAATGTTCACATTGCAACAATGGCTCCAGGCGATAAAGGAACGGCCGAATATAACATCGAGGAAATAAGCCGAATACGTAAAGCCGAAGCTGCCGAAGCTGCTAAGTTAATCGGTGCAACATATCACTGTCTCGAATTTGCCGATGTGTATATTATGTACACCCCCGATTCGATAAACCGCACAACATCGCTGATACGTAATATTCGCCCATCGGTAGTTTTTACGCACAGTCCGAACGATTATATGATAGATCACGAAACAACCAGTAAAATAGTACAAACGGCCTGTTTTTGTACTGGAGTAAAAAATTTGGAAATATCCGAACCAATATACGAGCCTGCTCCATACCTCTATTATTGCGATCCTATGGAGGCCAAGGATATTTTTGGAACTCCAATTATTGCATCTATGTTTGTTGATATTTCTACCGAAATTTCTACCAAAGAAAAAATGCTCGCTTGCCACGCTAGTCAACGTAACTGGTTGATGACGCACCATAAAATGGACGAATATATTCATTCGATGCAACGTTTTAGCGAATCGCGTGGGAAAGAAATAAACACAAAATATGCCGAAGGTTTCCGTCAACATTTAGGACACGGCTTTTCGCAAAATAATGCTTTGAAAGAGATTTTGGGCGAATTGGTAGTAGTGAAATAGATAAAACGCCAACACATTAATAATAACCTATTTAAACAACACAAAACCTATGGCACGTAAAATAAGCATGTTAGCCGCCGATTGGTGGGATTTTACAACACTCGACGACAAAATTTTAAGCGAAGCCGCAAAGCTTACCCCGAAGGATATGCTAAAGCTATCACGACCAGGGTTTAAAGTGGTTTTTTACGATACACTCGAAGATTTTTATTTAGCCGAAGCACTTGAGTACATAACCGCTTGGAAACAAGCAACAGCAAACAATCCAGTAGGTATATGCGGTCCAATAGGCCCTACCGAGCAACTGCCATTAGTGGCTAGGTTAGTGAACGAATTGCAGTTAAGTTTAAAAAACTGTCATTTTTGGGGAATGGACGAGTGGTATGTTAATGGCAAAGAAATGGACAGTTCGCATCCACTATCGTTCGAAAAAGCCGATAAAGATTTGTGCTTTAATAGAATAGATAAAAAACTTCGTATGCCAGAGGAGAACATGCATTTCCCAAAGGCCGATTTAAAAACATATATAAATAGTTGGGATGCTGGTGTGCGTTGTGCCGTAATACAAGGCGGACAAGGCGATACCAAACACTGGGCTTTTAACGACCCCTTAAAACGCGAAGGAAAGTACAAAGACAACCCACCAACACCCGAAGAATACCGTAAGCTATCAACCCGAGTTGTTGATTTACATCCTGTTACATGTATGCAAAATGCTCGTACCAGTGCAGGTGGCGTGGTTACTGGAATACCTACTACAGCGCTAACAGTAGGCCCAGTACAAACTTGGAAAGCCGAAAAGGTGTCGATATGGCAAGCCGGAATGCACGACAACCCATTTGGGCAAAGACTTACTGCTTATATGATTAGCAACAAAATAATGGACAGCTCTGTACCTATGTCGTTATTAGCCGACCACCCAAATGTTCAGTTTAACTATTATAGAAGTGGCATTGGTGTTTGCGAAACCGAAATGCATTGATTTTAGTTAGGCATTAAGTTAGTTTTCTAGCAATAGATTATACACATAACTTTATTAGATTGTTAGTGCCAATGCAACAGAAAATTCTACATGCAATTACCAATATGGGAAATGTTATTTATCTTTGTAAACAAAAACTGTGAGAGTAATTGCAAAAAGTACATTGCGAGAATTTTGGATAATTCACAAAGACTGCGAGGAACAATTAAAATCTTGGTATGACGAGGCTGAGAAATCAAATTGGATTTCGCCAAATAACCTAAAATTTGAATATCCCTCTGCTAGTATTTTGCAAGGAAATCGAGTAGTTTTCAATGTCAAAGGGAATGCTTATCGATTGATTGTAAAGATAAATTACAAATATGGAATTATATGGATCCGCTTCATTGGTACTCATGGCGATTATGACAAGATAAATGCTGAAAATGATATAATTATTATGGAACATAAGGTAATAAAAACAGAAGAGGAATATAAATTGGCTTTAAAAAGGCTTGAGGTTATATTTGATGCGGAATTTGGCTCTATGGAAGGCGAAGAATTGGATCTATTATCATTATTGATAGATAGCTATGAAAAAATACATTATCCTATTGATTTACCAGACCCAATTGAGGCTATTAAATTTAGAATGGAACAGATGAATTACAAACCCAAGGATTTAGCTGATGTAATTGGTTTTAGAAGTCGAGTAACTGAAATATTAGGGAAAAAGAGAAAATTATCATTAGAAATGATTCGAAAGATTAATAAACGAATGCATATTTCAACTGATGTGTTAATTCAAGAATACTAAACATAGGCACTAACATCAGCTCAAATTTAATGCGGGTTTTATCGTAGTTTGCGTGTTTCGGCTGTCTACTCACAAGCGTTGCTTGTTGAAAATAAATCGCTTTGTTCGTCCCGCACTAAAATATAGCTGTAGCGGTATGGCAATAGTATTATAACAACTTTAACAATAATAACCTTATATCCATGGCATTAAAAACAATATTCGTTCTAAATGTACTAACTGCTTTATTGTTATCTAGTTGTTCATCATCAAAACATCCAAATTCTGCTAATTCGCCAACCTATTTGGTAACTCGCCTTACTTCTCCTATGTCTATCGATGGTAATTGGGATAAGCCACAGTGGCAGAATGCTAAAATTATTGAACCTAAATATTTTATGGGCGACACTCCAAAATACATCCCCCAAACCCGAGCAAAGGTGATGTATAACGATAGCAACCTTTTTGTAATTTTTAAAGTGCAGGAGCAATTTGTAAAGTGCGTAATGCAAAATATTAACGACGATGTTTGCAGCGATCCTACCGTTGAATTCTTCTTTGCCCCCGACGCCAAAGAGCCTCTAAAATATTTTAATCTTGAAATTAATTGTGGCGGAGTGCCATTAATGTATTATGTTACGGAGGCTCGAAAGGTATTTAAACCCCTTACCAATAAAGAAATTGAAAGTGTTGAAATATTCCATTCTTTTCCTAAAAGTATTGAGAAGGAAATACCCGATACTACAACATGGGTAATTGAGTACAGGTTGCCATTAAGTATTCTTAAAAAATATTCAAAAATTACCCAACCTCAAAAAGGAGTTGTTTGGAAAGCTAATTTTTATAAAATAGCCTTTAGAACAACGAACCCGCATTTTATTACATGGTCGTTTGTTGACAATCCAGAGCCCGATTTTCATTTACCACAATTTTTTGGAACACTCATCTTTCAATAATACTTTTTAATTATGAAATCATCAGTAATTCAGTTTGTTATTGTTTTGTATTGTTCGCTTTTATCCGTTTTAGGAATGGCACAAACACCGCCTCTGGAAATGGGCGTTGGATATGTCGACATTTCAGGCGATAGTGCAGTAATACTTGATACTTTGCACGTTAAAGCGGTAGTTTTTCGACAAGGAGCTATCGAATTTGCATTGGTTGAGTGCGATATTGCAAAAGTAGGTAGCGATATTACTGTACCGGCCCGAGAAAAAGCATCGTTAAGTACCGGCATACCATACAGTAATATATGTGTAGCTGCAACACATACACACATGTATTTGCCTCATAAAGATATAGTTATAGCTGTTGAACAGGCCGTTGTGAAAGCAAAAAGGGCACTTAAACCAGTAACCATAAAATCGGGTATTGGTCAGGAGTTTAACGTAGCCTTCAATAGAAGATATTTTATGAAAGATGGCTCGGTGGTTTTTAACCCAATGTTTTTAAACCCCGAAATTGTGCGCCCTGCGGGAACAATAGATGCAGAAGTAGGAGTGGTGATGTTTTATAATGCCAATCAACAAAAACCTGTTGCTTCCATTTCAAATTATGCTTTGCATTTAGACATTGTAAAGGAGTATGGT
Organism: Bacteroidales bacterium; assembly: GCA_025361285.1. GTDB lineage: Bacteria > Bacteroidota > Bacteroidia > Bacteroidales > JAAUTT01 > JAAUTT01. The sequence continues at coordinate 21,924 of JANYAP010000174.1, forward strand.
GCTGTATATCAAAAAGGTGGCGATGGCTCACGTAATTCGGTTAGTGCCGATTACCCATACTGGATTGAAACGGCTTTACGAAAAGATTTTGGTAATGAGTTTAATTCGATATTTTTAACGGGTTGTTGTGGAAATATTAATCATTGGGATTTTTCGAAGCCTGGTCCGCAAAGTGGTCATAAAACCAAATCGAAACAAGTTGGCGACTCGCTGTATTGTGCCATTAAGCGCATAATACCCAAGTTAAAGTTCGAAACACCTAGTTTAGCCACTCGATCGCGAGTTTTGTCGATTCCTCTTCAATCATTTACGGAAGCCGATTTGACATGGGCAAAACAAATTCAAAAGGCCAGTCTTTCCTCCAGAAGTGAAGAACCTAAAGAGCGTCAACAGTTTCTCGACAACGTAAAGACAAGAAGAATTTTATGGCTCAACGAGAAAAAGCTAAATGGAATTACAAGCATACCTATTGATGTTCAGGTTTTTAGATTAAGTAGTAATACTGCAATTGTTACTTTACCAGGCGAAATGTTTGTAGAACATGGGTTGACAATTAAAAATAATTCGCCATTTGAAAACACAATTATTGTGGAATTAGCTAACAACGACATTAATTATGTTCCAAACAAAAAAGCATTTCCGCAAGGTGGTTATGAGGTCGAAAATTCGCGTATTATTCCCGGAGGTGGCGAAATGCTGGTAGATGCGGCTATTCAGTTGCTGAAGGAATTGAAAAATGATGTAAAATAATAACTACAACTAATTAATAATCAAATTAATGGCTTCTGAAACAAGTAATGCATCAATAACCGAACCGCAATCGAATCGGAAACTTGGCTTGTGGGATTTAGTTTTCTACGGAATAGTATTAAATCAGCCTGTTGCAGCTGTTGGTCTATTTGGTTTGGTATCTATCTTGTCGGGTGGACACATGGTTACTACATTGCTAATGAGTATGGTAGCTATGCTTTTAACAGCAGTAAGTTACGGACGTATGGCTGCGTTGTTCCCTTCGGCAGGTTCGGCATATACTTACGTTGGTCGTGGTATTAATTCCCACTTGGGTTTTATGGCCGGTTGGACTATGATTTTGTGCTATCTTATTATTCCGATTATCAATACTGTTTTTTGTGTTCTCTCGTTTCAACGATTGGTACCAGCTATGCCATATTCGGTTGGTGTTGTTGCGTTTATACTAATAATAACCTTTTTAAACTTGCTTGGAGTTAAATCGAGTATGACGGCGAATAAAATAATGCTATATGTAATGTTAGTAATTATTGGAGCTTTTATTATATTCGCTATCAAGTATATAGCTCATACATTAGGTTGGGTTGGGTTGATTGACACTAAACCTTTTTACAACGCTCAAACCTTTAACTTTGCAGCTATCGCTTCTGGAACTGCTTTAGTTGCTTTAACTTATGTAGGTTTCGATGGTATTACAACATTAGCAGAAGATGTAAAAAATCCTACACGCAATGTTTTACTGGCAATAATTATAGTGTGCTTATTTACTGGAATTTTTAGCGCCTTGCAAATGTATTTAGCTCAGCAATCGGCTGTTACAATGTGGCTAAGCAACACTTTTACCTCCGAAACACCATTTTACAATCGAATTCCAGCTGAACATGTCGAAACTGCATTTATGACAGTTTGTGCGCAAGTTGGCGGTTCGGTATTGTTTAATTCCATTATTATTACCATGATTATTGCTTGCATAGGAAGCGGCATAGCAGGTCAATTGGGTGCTGCAAAACTTCTTTACGGAATGGGAAAAGACAATGTTTTACCACGTAAATTTTTTGGTTATACCGATAAAAAAAGTAACTCGCCAATATATAACATTCTATTAATAGCCGTATTAGCTGGCATTGGTGCATTAATATTAAATTACCAGAAAACCGCCGAACTTATTAATTTTGCAGCACTTATAGCATTTATGGGAGTTAATTTGGCTGCTATTAATCAGCTGTTCTTTAAGTCCTCTCAGAAAAAGAACCTAAAAAACATTATTACCGACTTATTAGTTCCTGCCACAGGGTTTCTTTTCTGCCTTTGGATTTGGATAAAGCTTCCAAGTGGCTCGATATTATTAGGAGGAATTTGGTTACTAATAGGCATTGTTTACCTAGCAATAAGCACCAAAGGCTTTAAAGTTAAACCTGCCGAACTCGATTTTAAAGACGTTTAATAAATTTACTATTTCTAATTACTCAGTACTAATTACTTAGTACTTAAAACAATATAGGAGGCATTCAAAATGGTTAAAAATGTATTAGTTGCACAATCGGGCGGCCCATCGCCTGTTATTAACAATTCGTTACGCGGTGTTATTGAAGCTTGTAGAGTAAACCCAAATGTTTTTGGTAAAGTTTATGGCGGTTGGCATGGTATCGAAGGTGTTTTGCAAGAAGAACTTATCGACATTTCGGCGCAAGATCAAAAAGAGATTGATTTACTGGCTTTTACACCATCGGCTGGAGCTATAGGCACTTGCCGTTATAAATTAAAAGACAATCAAACGGAAGATTTTGAGCGTATTATTGATGTATTTAAAGCTCATAACATTGGTTATTTCTTCTATATTGGTGGAAACGATTCGATGGATACCGCTAACAAAATTTCGATTTTAGCTAAGGAGCGTAACCTCGAGCTTACAGTTGTTGGTGTGCCAAAAACTATCGATAACGACCTTGGTGATCAGGATTTTAAACTACTTGACCACACTCCAGGCTACGGATCTACTGCTCGCTACTGGGCATTAACAATTCAAAACGCCAACCAGGAGAGCCTAGGTTGTTGCACCCACAACCCAGTAATTGTGCTTCAAGGCATGGGGCGTAAAACTGGTTTTATTCCCGCAGCAGCACGCTTAGGCGATCCAAACCGAGAAATGCCTTTGCAAATATATTTACCCGAGTCGGGTCTTAATCTTCAGGATATGGCCGATAATGTTAGCGATGAACTAAAACGCAGCCGTCGTTGTATCGTGGTGGTTAGCGAGGGCTTTGATGTTGGTTCGCTTGGTGAGCGACACGATAGATTCGGACACATTGACTATAATGCTTCGGAAACAACAGTAAGTCAAATAGTTATTAATTATTTGAACACAAAGAAATTATCGAAATACGGTCCTGTTTGGGGAAATGTATCGGGACTTGAACAACGTATGGTTTCATTGCAGTCGTCAACAGTCGATCACGAGGAGGCGTTCGAAGTTGCGCAACATGCAGTTGAATTAGCTATAAACGGCGATAATGGATACATGAGTACCATTCTGCGTAAGCCAGGCGCAAAATACGAAGCCTATTACGATAAGGTAAAGCTCGATATTGTTGCTAATGCCGATCGTCAAATTCACCCAACATGGTTAGCAGCCAATAAATACGACTTAACCGACGAGTATATTAAATACGCACAACCGCTTATTGGAACCGAATGGGTTAAAGTGCCCCTCGAAAACGGACTGCAACGATTTGCTAAATTTAAGATGATACTAGCCGATAAGAAGTGTAAACCTTATGTGCCTGAAACATATAGGAGTTAGTTTGAGGAGGTATTATTAATAAGGAAAGGGCAAAATGCGAAGTTTAATAGTTGAATCGGCTTCGAATGCGTGCGAGCGCAAACGTAACCAACCTACTAAAACCTCTATATTTTATGTGCGGTGATATGGGTTGGTAATTTATAGATTTTCGCCCGTCAAATACGATTGAAAAAGATATTCAGGGCTTTCGTAATAAATGCTACTGTTAAAATCTTCTATTTTTCGGGACAACCACAAACTGTAAACTTCTATAAGAGCTTCTATCAATGGCTTATTTTCCTTTTTGCTAACATCAATAATTAAACGTTTATACACTTTCCCAATATCCCAATGAGTAGGTATTGAATATTTCGCATTTGTGATATTGTCGAATACTCCGTCCTTAATATTATGTTTTTCGACAAGTTCAAATGTTAGTTTATCTATATTTTCGTTGTGGTAAATATCTGCTAAGTTCAAAATATGGTTTAAATCATTTTTCCGATAGCATTAACAATCACATTACGATGATTTTTTGTTTTTCTGCCAATATATTCAATCAAAGAGCAGAGAAAAAACAGATTGTTTGCAACTTTATCTTCTCTGCCTGTCATAATTACTTATAGTTTTAGATTTTGCAAATTGTATAGTTTTCAATGCTTTGTCGCTACAAAAACAGACTTGGTGGGTTGGGTGTTTAAATTTAGCTAAAATCGTCGGAATGACACTTCTGCTCAAAAGTACTTTTCGGGGTATAGTTAAAGCAACTAACTTTTAAACTTTTCATTTTCGATATAAATGGCAATCAATCAATCGTTTTCTGATAAACTCTATATCGTTTAATTAAAAAAGCACCGTACCTTTTCATTTCGGCCATCATATCGTTATTGTTTTCCATAACTACGTGAGTGTCAACGCTAGTCATTTTTGCCTTTTTTGCCGAATTTATTGTTGTTAACGACAGAAAAATATCGAGCCCCTGCTTTTGATACGATGGCTTAACCGCTCCCAGCATTGTATTGCAGGTTTTAGCTGTTTTCATAGCTCGCAGAATATGAATTATACCAAATGGCAAAAGGCGACCTTTAGCTTTTTGTAACCCTTTGTATAAATTAGGCATACTTATAAGAAAAGCCACAACCTCATCGTCTTTCATCACTATTTTTACAAATCGTGGGTCGAGAATTGGCATATATCGTTTGGCAAGCTCCATCATTTCTTTTTCGTCCATAGGAATAAATCCATAAATGTCTTTGAACGATTCGTTTACCAAGTTTAAAACTGGTATTATTAATGGTTTTAGCTGCTTACGCGATGTGAACTCCATAAATTTTAAATCCTTTTTGGAGGTAACTCTAGCATAAACCTTCTGGTATATTTCGGGTAGCTCGGTGGCTAATGGAAAGCGAAAAATTACACAGTCGAGTTCTTTTGTATAACCTTGGTTTTCAATAAGTGCTGGTAAATATGCAGGGTTTGTGGCGCTATCAACAACCGGTTCGTAATCGAACCCTTCAATTAACACCCCTTGAATATCTCTATCTGAAAAACCGTACGGGCCAATAATTTTGTCCATGCCTTTGCTTTTTGCCCATTTTTCAATGTCCTTAACAAGGACTGTCGCAACTTCCTTATCGTTAATGCATTCTAAAAATCCAAATCGTCCATTTTTTATATTGAACAATTGGTTATGTTCGTGCTGAATAATGCCCATAATACGCCCAACAGCTTTACCATCCTTATATGCAATTACTTGCTTATAATCAATATTTCGGAACGACAAATTTTTTGATGGATCGAAATAGCTTTTTTCATCGAGATAAAGAGGTTGCAACCAAGTATTATCTCCCTTACGAATAGTTTCCGGAAAGTATATAAACTCTTTACGATCGCTTTTGGTTAGCACTTCTTTTAGAATTATCGACATATTTTATTGATATTAGTGTTAATAGTAGTTAGTTAAGTAAAGCAAATTGTTCAGTAATTGCCTTCGCAAGATAATTATTTTTTTAACGTTTTTATTCGGATGCGTTTTATTAAGGATAAAAGTTTTTGGTATAACGTTAACGTATTCGCCTCGTTATTAATACCTTGCGTTAGTGTTTGGTATGTATGCTTGCTAACCCAGTACATTGTTGGTATCGACAAAAATCCGCCAATTACATCGATAACATAATGTGCTTTTATATAAACAGTTGACATAATAAGCAGAATTCCGCCCAAAACAAACCATTTTAGGAGCTTTGGCGCATACTTGTAAGCAAGATATATCATAAGAACCATTACGCCAACATGCGAACTCGGAAAAGCGGCCGTAGGGCCTTCCCCAAACTCATGTACAAACTTTACAAGATCTCTAAAAAAATAGGCGTCGGGAAGCAAATTGTCGGGTGGCGACAGGTAAAACTGGGGACCTGCAACAGGAAATAGTATGAATAGTATGTAGTACATATAGAATGACATACATATAATAAACATTGTTTCCTGAAAATGCTGACGCGCGTTTCTGTATATCCAATAGCATAAACCAAAAATGAAGATGTAAAAGGAAAAATAGCTAAGGTTCATTAGGTCGTTGAACCATTTCCAAGGCATATAATGCGAAAACCAAACGCTTGGATGCCCGCCGAAAATTGTAATTTCCAAGTTAGATACCGCTGGATCGAAATTTGGAAAAATTACATTGTTTAAATAATCGGTTTCCGGATAAAAATAGCTTAGCAAAGCCAATGGATAAAAGCTTCTTAGAAAATGCAAGCTCGCATTATTAACCGAATAGTTAAGGAATATTAAGATGCCAATAGCTCCTAAAAAAACAAGCCTAATAATCAAATGACTAACAAAATTGTCGAGTACTGCCGCTCCTAAAACAATGTAAACGCTTGTAATAGTAATGTAAGCAACTGTAATGATATCAATTGGGTAAATGTGATGCAAAAATTTTCGTAAAGGCATATTATAATCTTCAAAGTGTAGCGGGTAAAGGTAACGATAAAATGAAAGTAGAACCATGCACTACCTCACTTTTTACAGTAATATTACCTCCGTTTTGACGGGCAAATTCTATGCATAGTATTAATCCTAAGCCTGTTCCAGATTCGCCACTTGTACCTTTCATAATTTCTTTATCTTTCGAAAAAAGTTTTCTTATTTGCTCCCCATTCATACCAATACCGCTATCGGCAATAGAAATGTAAGCATTTTTTGCATCGATAGTTGTTGAAATACGTATCTCCCCGTTTTTATTAGTAAACTTTATGGCGTTAGTAACTAGGTTTCGCAATATAGCGGCAACCATATTTGTATCGGCGTATACATTTAAACTAGTTGACGCTTCGTTAATTACAACAATATTTTTTAGTTTTGCACTTACTTCCAGAAAATCAATTACCTCACTTATTTGGTCGCCAATATTTAAAACAACTGGGCGGCAAGGAATAGCACTTGATTGCGCCTTTGCCCAAAACAACATGTTTTCGAGTAACGAATATGCCGATATCGACGAGCTGTTAATGATACGAAGCATCTCAAGCTGTTTTGGCTGCATAGTATCTGCAAACTTCATAATTAGCAGTTCCGAAAAATTAATAATTGCATTAAATGGGTTCTTCAAATCGTGAGCGATAATTGATATAAATTTGTCCTTAGTATCGTTCGATTTCTGTAATTCATTGTTTAAATCCTTGAGACTTCCAGCCTGCATCGTCAATTCTTCGGCTTGTTGCTGAATATGTTCGTGTCGTTCTTCTAGTAAAGCATTAACCTCTTGTAGATTAATAGATTGAGCTATTATCTCTTTCTGAGCTTCTTTTAACTTTGTAATATTTCGTCCTATTCCTATTATGCCCTTAACATTTCCATATTCGTCAATCCATGGCACTTTAGTGGTAGAAACAACTATTGGATTGTTGTTGGCATCTAATCCAAATTCTTCTTGGTTAATAAGTGGTACTTTCTTTTTTATGATATCTTGCTCATCGTCAAAAAATTTCTGAGCCATATCTTTAGGGTAATAGTCGAAATCGGATTTCCCAATAAGGTCTTTTGGGTTCGCAACTCTAACTATATCAGCTAGATACTTATTTGCAATAATAAATTTACTTTCGGTATCTTTAATATAAATGAAATCGGGCATATTGTCAATCAAAAGATGAAGCAAGCCAGTATCGATTTTTGCTTGTGAACCTTGGCTTTTTTTTATTCTCTTAATTTTTAGCAATAAAAACACTACGGCAGTAGCCATAATAATTACAACAAAAACTAATATGTACATTGCAATATGTAAATGAGAAATAGCTGTATATGAGATAGTTGTTGCCTTCGCAATTATATTACTTGAAAGTAATTGCAATATAAGCAATATGCACATAACTAGTGCTCTTTGTTTTGTATGGCTATGCTTCTTGAAATATTTTATAAACATGTTGGCTATTACTAACAAATTTTGATTCTTCCATTATGGAACTTGACTGAAAGATAGTAAAAAATTGAATACAATGTTCTGTTTTATTAATAAAAAACTAAAGGCTATCCCAAAAAGAAATAGCCTTTAGTTAGTAAATTTGCCTGTTAACCAGTTAACTATCGGATTTTGGACTATGTTTAGGCACAAAAGCTTTCATTTTTATATACATATCTATGCGGATAAAACTGTTTATATTTTTGTAACTTGTTAATTATGAACAAGTTGAAATACATAGAAACAAGTTGAAATATTTTTATATTTCTATGTATTGCAACGTATTACAAATACGTGGAAATGGAATAATCAGAAATTTACCGAACTATTGAAGTATAAAAACGCATTTTAGGTATAACACCAAATACTCATTTTTTTAATAATCGGAAACTTCTTTGAATTTTGGAACTAACGACTTCATAATGAACCATGCTAATAAATATGCAATAGCACAATATCCAAAAACCCATGCATATGCAATTGAAATTTCGCCTTGAATAATTGAAACTTGTAAAGCTTTCATCTGTTCGAAACCATTTGGGTCAACAGCTTGAATCTTATTAACCAAATCCTTAGAAAGGCTAGCTAGTTCAACCCTATTAAGATCTATAATTTCGCCATTTTTATTTACTAGAGTTATTGCTTTAATTTTCTCTGCAAAATCGGCAAGGTTTGAGGCTTGTGCTTCTGCCCACGATTTTGCTATACCAGCTGCACGGTATGCATCGAACATCCATCCAGCTGCCTTACTTATAACTATGCCTCCTAAACCTCCTGCCATTCCTCCGATACCTATTACCGAGGCAACGGATTTTTTAGGGAACATATCCGAAACAGTAGTGAAAATATTGGCCGACCATGCCTGATGAGCCGCTGTACCGATACCAATTACAATTATGGGTAACCAATAGCTATAACTACCTAGGAATTGCGCACTTAGTACAATCAGTGGAAATAAAGCAATGGTAAACATAGCTTTCATTCGACCTGAGTAAGGATTGTATCCTTTATTGATAAAATACATAGGGAACCAACCTCCTGTAATGCTTCCAACTGTAGACATAGTATAAAGTACCGCAAGAGGCAAAGCAACCTGCGTACCCGTCATGCCATATTGTGCTTTTAAGTATGCTGGCAGCCAAAACAAGAAAAACCACCATACCCCGTCAGTCAAAAATTTACCAATGCTAAAAGCCCATGTTTGCCTATATTTAAGAAGTTTAAACCAGGAGTTTTTTGTATTTTTTTCGTCGGAAACGGAGTTTTGAACATCGGCATCGGTATCGCTGTTGATATAATCGAATTCCGATTTTTTTAGTTTTTTACAAAGTTGCGGTTTTTCGTAGAGAAAAAACCAGAAAATAAGCCAGAAAAAGCCAACGCCACCAATTATTAAAAATGCTGCTTCCCAGCCATAATGGTCGGCAATCCAAGGTACTGTAAGAGGTGCTATAATAGCTCCCACATTTGCTCCGGAATTAAAAATACCAGTAGCTAAGGCTCGTTCTTTTTTGGGAAACCATTCAGCAACGGTTTTAATTGCAGCAGGAAAGTTGCCTGATTCTCCAAAACCTAGTACACCACGAGCAAACATAAAACCACCAGTACCTTTTGCAAGCGCATGCACCATTGCTCCAATGGACCAAACTATTAGCCCCCAAGCATACCCCCATTTTGTTCCTAACCAGTCAATCAATCGTCCAGCAAAAAGCATCGAAATGGCGTATACAAACTGGAATACAGAAACAATGTTTGCATAATCGCTATCGCTCCAATTGAATTGCACTTCGAGGCGGTCTTTCAATAAGCTAAGTACTTGACGATCAAGATAGTTAACTGTAGTAGCGAAAAATACTAGAGCACAAATTGTCCATCTGTATTTACCAATTTTCTCATTTAATTCATTAGGTTTCATTTAGTTGGCTTGTTACAATGTTTAAAACTTATTTACTTTTTATGCTTTTTAATTATTTCTAGTGCTTTCCTGCACTCATCGGTAAGTTTTTGATAATCGCCATTTTTAATAATATCGGTAGTAAGTAGCTGCGAGCCCATGCCAACGCAAGTAACGCCAGCTTTAAACCATGCCGCTAGGTTTTCCTCCGAAGTGTCGACGCCACCAGTGGGCATAATGCTTGTCCATGGAAAAGGACCCTTAACGGCTTCAATAAATTTTGGACCGCCAACTTGCGAACCTGGAAATATTTTAACTATTTCGGCGCCAAGCTCTTCGGCCTTTGATATTTCGGTAACCGATCCGCAGCCAGGCGACCACGATATTTTCCGTCGGTTACATACCTTTGCCATATCTTCGTTCAATATTGGCGATACTATAAAATTAGTGCCTAGTTGAATGTAAAGCGACGTAGTACCTGCATCTACAACCGAACCAACGCCGAGTATCATGTCGGGTAATTCCTGCGCTACGTATTTGTTTAGTTCGGTAAATACTTCGTGTGCATAATCGCCTCGGTTGGTAAATTCAAATACCCTAATACCGCCGTCGTAACAGGCTTTCAGTACTTTTTTACATAGTTCGGCGTTCTTGTTATAAAATACCGGAATCAGCCCTGTTTCGTGCATCTTCAATGCTACTTGTATTCTTGTAAAGCGTGCCATTTTCTTTATTTTTTATTTTTGATTACTGCAACTACTTATTTTACTGTTAATTTTAATAAAAAATAGACATTAATAAATTAAAAATCAACGTGATACTCGTCCCGATGCATCGCCACCCATTAGTTTTTCAACTTCATCTACCGTAACTAGGTTGAAATCGCCTGGTATAGTATGCTTTAGACACGATGCTGCTACGGCAAAGTTTAACGCCTTTTGGTCGTTGCCGGTATATGTTATCAAGCCGTAAATAAGGCCTCCCATAAACGAATCGCCTCCTCCTACGCGGTCAACTATATGTGTTATATTGTATTCGGGAGCTTGGTAAAGTGTGGTGCCATTCCAAAGCACGCCCGACCATGTATTATGGTTAGCGTTTATCGATCCTCGAAGGGTAACAATCACTTTTTTTGCACGGGGGAAACGCTTAACCAATTGACGGCAAACCGATTCGTATGCAGCAGCTTCTACATGACCTTTGGTAACATCAACACCTTCGGGCTTAATACCAAAAACCATTTCGGCATCTTCTTCATTACCAAGTATTACATCGCAACCTTCAACCAATTTGGGCATCACTTCCAAGGCTTTTTTACCGTATTTCCAAAGGTTTTTGCGAAAGTTGAGGTCCGTTGAAACGGTAATGCCTTTTTTATTGGCTACACTTATGGCTTCGCTGCATACTTTGGCAGCACTTTCCGATATAGCTGGGGTTATTCCTGTCCAATGAAACCACGTAACGCCCTCAAAAACTTTGTCCCAGTCGATCATTCCAATTTCGATTGTTGAGATTGACGAGAAAGCTCTGTCGTATATCACTTTACTGGCTCGCGCAACGGCTCCGGTTTCGAGAAAATAAATACCTAAACGCTCGCCACCCCATGCAACGTGGTTTGTGCCAACACTATATTTGCGCAATGCCATTGCACTAGCATCTCCTATGTCGTTTTTTGGCAAACGACTTACAAACTCCACAGGAACACCAAAATTAGCAAGCGAAACAGCCACATTAGCTTCGCCACCACCGTAATTTACATCGAATTGAGTTGCTTGAGAAAATCGTCCGTATCCCTGAGTACTCAGGCGGAGCATAATCTCACCGAAGGTTACTACTTTGTTATTCATAATAAAACAAAATATGATAATTAAATGTAATAATTCAGGCTGTAGGCTAGAGACTGAAGGTTAGAGGCTGTAGACTAGAGACTGTAGGCTGTAGCTCAATTATAATAGGTTGTAATGAAGTTCCTTCAGCCTTCAGCCTAAATTTAAATTTACAAAATAAATTCGAAATTGCCCATTTGCGCTATCGATTGCATAAAATTAAAAACAAAAAAGGTACTGCAATATACAAGTTACTGTAATACCTTAATAATGAATATTATTCTTTTATTTCGCCCAATGTTTCGGCAGGAACTTCAGCAGTTTCAGCAGTTTCCGCATCTTCTTCTAAATCAATTATATTGTTACTTAATAGTAAGCCATACCAAGTTAGAACCTTTTTTATATCAGACGGATACACTTTTTCGCGATTGTATTCGGGAAGAATTTTCTCGAAATATTTTTTTAATTGATCGGGTGTCGATTTAGGATCGATAGTTGGACCGCCGTTTTCTTTTTGAAATATTGAGCGAAGTATCACTTTTAGAGGCACTTCCTTGTCATCGGTAAAAATAGCTATGTCGTCTAACGCGCTAACTCGCGAAGAGCCTGATGCGGTCATACGCTTTTTATCAATTAATCCTTCCACAATAACTCCACCACGCCCTTGCGAAACAAAACGAAACAATCCGCTATAACCCGAGATTGCCATGATATCTTTGAGATTCATATTTTAAAAACTTTTTTATTAACGATGCGAAATTAAGAAAACTCTATACTATTCCACGTTCTTTTTTAATTTTTTCGTATGCTTCGTTAAGTTTTTGAAACTTTTCGTTAGCTCCCTTTTTCATATCTTCGCCCAAATAAGCTACCTTGTCGGGGTGATATTTCATTGCCATTGAGCGATACGATTTTTTTAACTCGTCGTTAGTGGCTGTGCTATCAACTTCAAGTATCTTATAATAATCCTCGAAGGTATTTTTAAACATTGAGCGGATTGATTCCTTATCCTTTGTTGTTAAACCTAATTTAATGGATATTAGCTCCAAAAGTCGTTCTTCGGCTACGTCTAAGTGTCCATCGGAATTAGCCAAACCATACAGAAAATGCATAAGCTGAAGACGCGATGAATAATCGACATGCGCCGATATTTGATCGCAAACGGCCTCTACTGGTATTTCCTGCTTTAAGAGGTCGCGTAACATCTGCAATGCCTCTTGCGCTCCATCGGCGCCAAAACTATGAATAAGAAACTTTTTCACGTAATCGAGTTCGGCTTTTACCACCTTGCCATCAGCTTTCATTAATGCCGCCATTAGCACTAATAAACTCATGGCATAGTCGCCCGATGTAGTTGTTCCTAGCCTATTTGGTGATGTTTCGATGCCATCGACTACCGATCCTAGAAAAAAACCAAATAACCCTCCAATTGGTCCCAGAAAAGCAAATCCAAGGCCTCCCCCAATCCATTTTGCAAATTTTCCCATTCTATATACTTCTTGTAATTAATATGCTGTGTAGTTTGTTAACTTGTTCTATCACACTTTGTTGCTCGTTATTATATATTACATAATCGGAGCGTTTAACCTTATCGCTTTCAGGCAATTGATTATTTATTCGGTTCATTATCTGATCTATGGAAATGTTATCGCGATTTACAACTCGCTCTATACGTAAGTTTTCGGGTGCAAATACGGTAACCATAACATCCATAAGTTTATATGCATTGCTTTCGAAAAGAAGAGCCGCTTCTTTAATTACGTATAAATTGGTGTAATGAAGCTTGCACCAATCATCAAAATCGGTATTTACTGCCGGATGAACTACCGAATTAACATATTCGAGTGCTTTTTTGTCATTAAAAATTATCTCAGCCAGATATTGCTTGTCGAGCTGGTTATTTATATATAGTTTTTCGCCCCACCGATTAGAAAGAGCTTGTTTTAATGTTAAGTTATTATTCATTAGCCATTTAGCTCTAATATCGGCGTTGTAAACGCTTATTCCAAGGTGCGTTAACATTTCGCAAACAATCGATTTTCCGCTGCCAATTCCCCCAGTGATGCCTACTTTAATCATTTTTCGATAATGTATTCTACACTTTTAGGTTGAAAGGTAATGTTATTTACCATGAAAGGTATTTTTGCGAGTTTAATCTTAACTTTGTTTGAATAGTTAGTCTTCAGTATGTTATAATCGATTGTTGCCCGAAACATAAACGGGGTCATTTTACTGTAATCGGAAAGTCCCACCCAACATGAAAGGGTAATGTATGAAGGGAATGTTTTCAATTTTAGGCTGTCGGGCAAATTTTCGGGCTCGATAGGTATATTTAAAACCATTTCGGTATATTTTACAACCGGAATAGTTGCAACAACTGTGGTTGTGGTAAATATAAATTTCGGTATTGATAAAAGCGTAACTTCTTTGCTAACTGTGTCTTTTATTTCATTTAGCGTTAACATGTTAGTAGATACATATTTTAATGTATCCAATATTACTTGCGGACCACTAACTATAACGCTATCGGGGCGGATAATTATCTTACCATGTGGCATAAACTGCTTAGCGTAACTAAGGTTCGATACCAATTGCACGGGAACTTTTTTGTCAACAATGTCGGTAAAGTTAAAAAAAAGTGTATCGGGCAATATCGAAATTACTTGAATTTCGGCATCTAATTGATTACTAATCCACTCCTTTGTGTTTTGACTTAGTAAGTAATATAAGTACCGATTTCCCGTTTGCTTAATTTCGGCACCAAATATACTGATAGACAGTTTTATGGGATTGATATACGAAAAGAGTTTCGTTTTCAAAATAGTAAACCCAAATCCCTTAACCTTTATATTAAGCTTTTCGGGAGGAGTCAACGCAAGAACTTTCCCCTTTGGTAAACTCTGATATACAACAGGATAACTTATAATAGTAGTATATTCCTTACTTAATGCAATAAGATACCAGCAAATTATAGATACAACAAAAAATAACAGATAGATTAAAGGATTTCTTTTATTTTTAACCTGTTCTCTATCTGTTACATTAGATAATTTGTTCTTAAGTTCGGATTCCATAATGGAACGAATTATTTCGTTACCAAAGCAACAATTTATTTCTGAGCATTCAGGTCGGAAGGATCTCTAAGAACGGCACTTTTGTCGACTTTAATGTTCACGTTGTTATCTACTTCTAATACAAGTGTTTGATCGGTTACCTCCGAAATTTTACCATAAATGCCACCAGTAGTAATTACTTTGTCGCCTTTTTTAAGCGAGCTACGGTAAGTAACAAGGTCTTTTTGGCGTTTCATTTGTGGGCGAATCATAAAGAAATAAAATACTACAATAATAAGCAGTAATGGAAGAAGCGACATTAATGGGTTTGAACCAGGAGCCGATGGAGCCATTAGCATGATGTTTGATAATACTGTCATAAAAATATATTTAATTTATTTTGGTGAAACAACTTCGCATTTTAGCATTAAAATTTTTGAACTTGGAGTAGCATTCGACTCTACTGTTATGTTTTTACTTTGCAAGCCCATTTTACCTTTACTATCGAATACAACTTCAATTGTACTCGACTGTTTGGCGGGAATGGGTTTGTTACTCCATTTTGCGGCGGTGCAGCCACAACTGGCGGTTACCGATACAATAATTAAATCGTTTTTGCCTCTATTTTCGAAGGTAAAATTGTGAACTACCTTTTCACCTTGAGTAATTTTTCCTGCATCGAACACATTATCAGTAAAATACATAAATGCCGAATTAGCAGTACTGTCGTTAAAGTTTTTAGCGCCTTCCTTTTGCGTGCTACTATTGCATCCTGCAAAGATACCAATAACCGCAATGATAAGACCTATTTTTTTCATCTGTACAACAGTGTTTTTTAAAGGTGCGATGCCGCCCACATGATGATTCTGTTTATGCAAGTTTGTGTTTTGAGAAAAACATGCTCGGTTCATATTTCAATTTTAAAACAATTAACAAATTAAACGTATTTTTTTTATTCGAGCAAGCAAAAACCTAACCTTTTGTTTCGCTTATAAGTCCACGCCCAGTTTTAGTAATTTTATTTTCCTTATACAAGTCGGCAAGTATCTTATCTAGGATACCATTTATAAATTCGTTACTTTTTAAATTGGAGTAATATTTGGCAATTTCGAGATACTCGTTTATGGTAACCTTTACCGGAATGCTAGGAAACTCGGTTAATTCGGCAATAGCAACTTCCATAATTACAATATCCATTAAAGCAATACGATCTAAATCCCAATTTTTAGTGTATTTTTCAACCCTTTTGCGGTTTTCCTTTTTGCTTAGGAGGGTTTTCCTTAAAAGTATTTTTCCAAATTCCTCATCGTCAGCGTTTTTATAAAGTTCCATTAACGATGGATTGTTTTTTGTTTCCTTAAATTTTTCGATAGTTTTAACAATCATGTTAACAACAAATTCGATATCATCGTTCCAGTAAATGCTTTGTTCCTCAAGTATTTGGTACAGAAGTTCCCAATCTTCGAATTCGTTTACGAATACGTCTATAACAAATTGTTTATCATCGTTATAAGTACACGATGGATTTTCTACGTATTGTTTGTAATAGCTCGAATCGAGCATTTTCTGGCAAAGCCGCTTTACTAGTTCGGGATATTCGGAGGAAGGTAGTTTAAAAGATTTTATATACTTTATAAATTGGTCGTTATTACGCAATTGTGCAATAACCTTATTGTCGATAATGCGGGTATTGGGGTTTAAATCGGTTTGGGTAGGAAGTATTTTATTACGAGCTATTTCGTTGCGGTCGGCAATATAATCAATTGTTTGTATCAGAAGAAGAATAAGATAGTGATATAAATCGTAAGTTTTTCGAACACTTAATTGCAACTCTTTTTCCGATTTGTCAATGGAGAAACTTTCGCCAGTTAAATTTGCGTATAGAACCTGAACGATTTTTGTTCGAATTAATCTTCTGCTAATCATTACTTAAAGAACTTAATTTTTTGTACCTAAAACACGAACTTACAAAAAGGCTATTAACTTGTATATCAAACAATATAAATATTTGAATTTTACATGCACGTGAGATTTTTTTATATATGCCTTATAATCACGCATATGCTAAAATCATTGAATATGCAAATATTTATTGTTTTATAAAGTTCGTCCGTTTCTTCAAACAGGGTGCAAAATTAGCAAAAAAATCGAAGCTTTTATGAGGTTTTGATACGAAACTAAATATATTTAATTTAACAAGTGGGACAGGAGATTCGTCATTGTAAATTTCATAATTCAAAGGTTCGGTAAACTTATAATTTTTCATTTCCAAGTACTTGTAATACGTTGAAATAAAAATATTTCAAGTTGAAAAATGTACCTAAGTATTGAATAAAGTATCCATATTGTAACGGAACTTCATATTTAAAACCCTGTATTTATCCTTGTAACAAATTGGTATAAAATTACTTACGCGTGGTTGTTAGTTTTTTGTAGGTGACCACATCTACTTTTTTGTCGGGTAAAAAAGTAGGTATTTTTACATCAATT
>JANYAP010000017.1 GCA_025361285.1 Bacteroidales bacterium
ATTATCAGCGTAAACGTGTGGTATTCCAAGCGAATCGCGATAAACCTCAACATTGCTCTTTAAGCCTTGTATCGATAGCGGTTTATTATAATCGGGCAAAGCTCGGGAGTTAAAGTGAGCTAAAACATAATAACCTAAAATAGTAATAACGAGTGATGTAATAAAAGTAATAACTGCAATTTTCTTCATATTAGGGTTTTAAATTCATTTAAATTAAACCAATAGTTTGGTAAATTTTCAAATTATTCAATTTCAACGTATTTGTAATACGTTGAAATACAAAGAAATATAAAATATTTCAACTTGTTTCAATATATTTCAACTTGTTAATAATTAACAAGTTACAAACTTTGTCCGAAGTATTGTTAAATACAATAAAAAATAAAATATTTGACGAATGTAGTTGTAAGAAAATATTTATTTTCAAATGAAATAGTAAATTTACTACAATCTGTTAAAAGAACTATTTAAAAAAATTTTTAACCCAAAACTTAATGAAACTGTATCTTGTAGGCTTATTTCTTGTAGCCGCATTTTTATCGAATGCAATGGCACAAACCAACGATTCAATCAAACGCTATTCCGAAAAAACCAAAAAGGGCTGGAACTTCGGCGCATTGCCATCAGTAGCCTTCGATACCGATTTGGGGTTTCAATATGGAATTTTAACCAACATATATAATTACGGCAATGGATCTGATTACCCGCGATATAAGCACTCAATTTACTTGGAATGGGCGCGAACTACCAAAGGCACAGGCAAAAATCAATTATTGTTCGATTCGGAATACCTTATTCCGCACGTAAGGCTAACTGCCGAAGCAAGTTACTTAACCGACAAAGCATTAGATTTTTATGGCTTTAATGGTTACAACTCCTACTATAATAGCGATTTAGAAACATCGGGCAATGCAGAATATATCTCGAAAATGTATTATAGGTTAGATAGAAAACTAACCAGAATAAAACTCGATTTTCAGGGCAACATAACCGACAAGCGTCTTCGATGGCTTATGGGCTACACACTATTTAACGTTAAAATTCAACCCGTCGATATTGCATCGTTAAACAAAGGCAGAAACCCAAACGATTACTTGGCCGACACTTCGTTATACTCAAATTATGTGGCTTGGGGTTTAATACCTGACAACCAAAAAAACGGCGGAACAACCAATTTACTTAAAATAGGAATTATTTACGATACCCGCGACAACGAACCCAACCCCATGAAGGGAATGTGGACGGAGGCTATAATTTTATCGTCGCCCAAATTGCTTGGAAACAGCTTTGGATATTCGAAACTAGTTATTAACCATCGTCAGTATTTTACGCTTCGCAAGGAAGTGCTAAACCTTGCCTACCGCATTAGCTATCAGGACAAAATAACTGGTAGCATGCCATTTTATATGCTTCCGTTTATATTTAGCTCCAACCAAATACGCGATGGTTTAGGTGGCGGAAAAACCCTTCGTGGCATAGCCCGAAACCGTGTTTTAGGCGAAGGTGTTTTATATGGAAACCTCGAACTACGCTGGAAAGTTATACGGCGAACCATGTTCAACCAAAATTTATATTTGGCTTTGGCGGCATTTACCGACATAGGCAAAGTAACGCGAAAGTTTGATATTCAAACCGATAACACCGAAGCGCAAAAATATATCAGTTTAGGTAGTCCCGAGAAATACCACCAAAGTTACGGATTAGGTATTTACGGAGCAATGAACCAGAATTTTATTGCATCGGTAAATTACGGAATAGCAGCTAACAAAAACGACGGAACTAGTGGCCTGTATATAGGCTTAGATTTTTTATTCTAGGTAATATGTATTAAAGAAGCCCCTAGTGCATTGTTGATAAAATTTTAAAGCCTCACATACTTCAGCGTGCTGCGGTTTAAAATTTTATCACGCCTTGTAGAAGCTTATTTTCTACACATTACTAACCAACTTAAAACTATGATAGAGGAAAACTTTAACTCAGAATCAACCAATTACGAACAACTACTTCAACAAGCATACGATAGATTATCGCTTGCTTCCGAGGCAGTGGGCATAGGTTTTTGGGATTGGAAAATTGACACAAACGATGTTGATTACGATAAACAATTGTGCAATTTGCTTGGCTATTTACCTGGCGAAGTGATCAACACTAAAGCGTTTTGGGAAGAACGTATCCACCCCGACGACAAGCCATCTGTAATGAACGCTTTAAAACGCCATTACGAAGGTAAGGATTCTATTTATAAAGTCGAACACCGAGTCCTGCACAAATCGGGGTCGTACGTTTGGATCCTCGACATAGGAAAAATTATTGAGCGTACTGGATTAAAAGAACCTACAAGAATTATTGGTATAAGCATCGATATAAGCGAGAAAGTAATTACAAACGAAAAAATTAACCAAAGCGAAGAAAAATACCGCTCCATTTTCGAACATTTAAACGATTCATTTTGCCGATTCACACTTTCGGGGCAAATAATTGAAGTAAACAAAAACCTTTGTCATCTGCTGGGACTAAAAGAAAAAGACCTGATAAATAACAATATACAACATTTCTTTGATAATAAAACTATTAAGTTCCTACACCGGAGGCTCGCTAAAATTCTTGAGCATAAATCCATAACCTTCGAAACCGAAGTACTTATTAGCAAGCGTAAAGTATTGCCTATAAGCATAAGTGCCCGATTAATTACCAGCGCGGGCGAAGGCATTATTCAGGCGCTTATACGCGACATTTCGGAACTAAAAGCCTACGAAAAGGCCTTATTCGACGAAAAACAGAAGTTTAAAGCGCTACTCGAACATTCGCCTAACATTATTTGCAGGTTTGGCCGAAACCTTAAGTGCCAGTATGTCAGTCCTAATGTTTTAAAAACCCTCGGCGTTGCGCCCGATACAATGGAAGGCAAACGACTTGCAGAAGCCGCCTTTCCCGACAGCTTGGCCATTTTTCTTGAGGAGAAAATGCGTTGGGTATTTCGAAAAAACAAAGAAAACACCATCGATTTTTCGTTCGAAAGCACAATAGGAACAAAGTATTTAGAAGCCACAATAGTACCCGAAGTAAGTGCTAGTGGCATTATCGAAACAATACTTATGGCTATTTCCGACGTAACCGAAAAAACAAATCGCGATAAGGAACTTAATATAAGCAATCAGAAACTTGAGGAAGCCGAAAATACAGTCCATTTTGGCACATATGAGTTTGATTTACTAACAAATAAGTTGCATTGGTCGAAGGAGGCGAGCTTAATTTTCGACCACGATCAAACACAAGCTACACCTTCTATCGAGGAATATTTTACATCGTTCGTTCACCCCGACGATGCCGAAAATGCTTACAAAGTATTTACCGACAGTGTTATATCTGAGAAAAGTTTTACGCACCAATACCGCATTTTTACTGGCAATGGCGAAACAAAATACATTAGCGATGTTGCCAAAATAGAAACCGACAAACTTCATGGTAAAGCGTCGAAAATGCATGGAACAATTATTGACAATACCGAAAAAAAGCAAATTGAAAGCAAAATGTTTGCCGAAATGGATATGCTTCAGGTAATTATGGATAACGTTCCCGATGCGATTTATTTCAAGGACGCCCACGGATATTACATCAAGGGCAATAAGGCAATGACCACAATGCTAGGGGCTTATAATTCGGAGTTTATTATCGGCAAAACAGCATTCGATTTGTATCCGAAAGAAGTTGCCGAAGAAATTCAAAACGACGAACTTAGCATATTTACATCGGGCATTCCTATAATAAATAAAGAAACGGAAATAGTTACAGATCATAGTGTTATATGGTTATCGAACACAATTGTAGGCGTAAAGGACTATTTAGGAAACGTAACTCAATTAGTTGGAATAACCAGAGATATAACCGATTACAAAACGTCCGAAGTTCAACTACGGGCTGCAAAGGAAAAGGCCGAGCAATCCGACAAGTTAAAATCGGCATTTCTGGCAAATATGTCGCACGAAATTAGAACACCTATAAATGGTATACTTGGGTTTGCCAACTTAATGGAATTACGCGACTATACACGCGATAAGCAAATTCAGTACCTACGCATTATAAACCACAGCGGGAAACTTCTGCTAAACCTTATAAGCGACATAATTGATATTGCCAAAATTGAAGCCGGACAAATAAACATAGAAAACACAAATATCAACTTAACAGCTTTAATTAATGAGATTTACGAGTTTTATCAAGGCGAAAAAATACGTCGCGACAAGAAACAAATTGAAATAATACCAACATTCCCTTCAGGCGATTACCCACAAACAATTATAAGCGACCCATTTAGATTACGCCAAATAATTAACAACCTAATTAGCAACTCGTTAAAGTTTTCGGAAACTGGCTCTATCAAATTTGGTTTCGATATTCAAGGCAATAATATCGTATTTTTTGTAAAAGATACTGGCATTGGCATGAATGCAACCGATCTCGACCTAATATTCGAACGTTTTAAGCAAGCCGGTTCATCGTCGAAAAAGAAGGAAGGAACAGGCCTAGGGCTTGCCATCTCGAAAGGTATAATTGAATTATTAGGCGGAACAATATCGGTAAAATCACAGATAGGTGTAGGGTCGGAGTTTTCCTTTTCCCTTCCTCTAAAATTAAGCCTCAACCCATTGGTAATTAAACCAATTAGAGGAATAAATGCGAATGCTTCAGATTTCGACTGGAAAGGAAAAACACTTTTACTAGTTGAAGACGAAGAAGTTAACTTTATGTACATAACCGAACTATTTATAACTACCGGAATTACAATAATTAGAACAACCACCGCCGAGGAAGCAATAAGAATATGTAAAACAGAGCAGCATATCGATCTAATATTGATGGATATGCGCCTTCCAGAAATGAATGGTTTCGATGCTACACGGATAATAAAAAATATACGCCAAAACACTCCAATAATTGCACAAACTGCTTATGCTATGGAAAACGAGCGAAAAGATTGTATAAGTGCAGGTTGCGACCAGTACTTTACCAAACCATTCGACCAAAATCTATTGTTCGACGTAATGCAAGAATATTTGGAAACGCGATGAAATTTTAGACACTTCGTGGCAATAAATTCATCACAAAAACACATTTACATAATTATTTATTAGCTTTGAACAAAATACGTAAACACTTATAAAATGAAAGAACTCAACAAATTCCTATTTTTTATTGTAACAGTCTGCATTATAGCATTTCCCACAAACTCCATCAATGCACAAATTGATGTGAAGGGAAAAATTCGCAATCAATCAATTAACCGAGCCGACCAACGAACTGGCGAAGGCATCGACAAAGGCTTAGATGCCGTTGAAGATGGTGTGAAAAGTATGTTCAAGAAAAAAGATAAAAAAGAAGCTACTGAAGAAGAAACCGCCGAAACAACTTCCGAAGAGAATTCCGAAACTACGAAAACTGATAAAAAGCCCGAAACTAAGCAAGAGGTTGCTTTTGCCTCGTATTCGAAATACGATTTTATACCAGGCGAAAAATTGATTTTTTTCGACGATTTTAGCCAAGGCGTTGTAGGCGATTTCCCAGCCCTTTGGAACACAAATGCATCTGGCGAAATTGTTACAACTAATCTCTATCAGGGCAACTGGTTCCAAATGAACGGGTCGGGATGCATAGCACTCGATAACGGTATAAATTTGCCCGATAATTACACCATTGAATATGATGCGATTGTAAACCCAGTTGAAGAAAATAACACGGCATACGAATATGGTTTTTATCTATATAGCGCCGAAAATGCAAAAGATCTATCCGAAGGCGGTGCAGTACCTGGCTTGAATGGTGGTATAAAAATGAGTTTTGGTTACAGAAGTACCTATAGCGCTTATGACGAAAGCGGATACACAATAAGCGGAGAAAAGGACAATGCCATAATGAAAGCTGGCAAAAAATATCACTTTGCCTTTTGGATACAGAAAACCCGACTTAGAGTATATCTTGATGAAGCAAAGATATTTGATCTGCCAAAAGTATTTAAAGCTGGGTTTAAAAGCAACCAAATGCGGTTCGAGCTATGGGAATCTGGTAATCCAACAATTACCAATTTTCGAATTGCTACCGGGTTGCCCGATATGCGCAGCAAACTCATAACCGATGGCAAACTAGTTACTTACGGCATTTATTTCGATATAAACAGCGACAAAGTGAAACCCGAATCGTTCGGCACATTAAAAAGTATAGCACAGGTACTTACTGAAAATCCTACAGTTCGTGTAAAAATTTACGGACATACCGATGGTGATGGCGATGCCTCAAAAAACCTCGACCTCTCTAAACGCCGTGCAGCATCAGTTAAAAGCGAACTTACAAAAAATTTTAGCATCGACGCATCGCGCATTGAAACCGATGGCAAAGGCAAAACCGAACCCATTGCGCCAAACGATACTCCATCGAACAAAGCGCTTAACCGACGAGTGGAGTTTTTGAAATTGTAAACTTATTATTTACACCTGATAGGTTTTAAAAACCTATCAGGTGTAACCGAATAAAAACCTAGCTGGCATAACCTATTGTTTTCCCCTATCATGAACCTGTTTCATTAGTTTTCGGTAATACTTCCGATAATTTATTTTGCGTTCCCACGTCCATTCCACATTATTTCGATTTTTTAAAACCTTATGCCCACATTCTCGAGCGCTCATCCGCGTATTTGAACACGACAGCATAGGGAAAATGATTAAAAACCCGAAACAAACCCAAAAACAATATTTTCTCATTTTCCACTTATATGGTTAATAATTGGAGGCATAAATGGTATTTTTTAAAATTTTAAGCTATTACGCCAATTAGCCTATCAACTTTTTTCAATTTTTTTATGTAACAAACCTGCCTTAACTTCAATTACAAGATTCTGATTAAGAGCATCTAATCGAATTAAAACTCGTTTCTTACCCCTATATTCCACAAAAACACCATTTATACCGCAAAGTGCACCTTCAGTAATCTCAACACGCTCGCCAGCAATAAAATCCTCGGTACTAATGTCGAATTCGCTACACGAATTTAGCAATATTTTGAGGTTTTCTATTTGCGTCTCGGGAATAATAGCTGGCTTTCCCGAAAATTTTACAACATAAACAGCTCCATCAACTTGCAATACATTAATAATCAGTTCGGGCAACGAATAAACAAATAAATACGAATTAAATAGCGGGACTTCCACTAAGCGCTTACGATCGCTCCATTGGCGTATAGTTTTACGCAAAGGAAGATACACTTGTATTCCATCTCTGGTCATTAACTTCGCTACCTTTTTTTCGCAGCGCGAGCGCGTATATATGGCATACCAATTGCCACCAATTGCTCCCAAAATGGGCTGATCGTTCAAAACCATTTTCAAATCATTTTCTATTAGTATCAATCAATTTTCGAAGTTAACATTTCCTTCGAAAAAGCCACAACTCAAATTTTAGGTTTTCTTTAATTTAACCGCAGAGAACAACAAAGATTTTAACAACGTGTTTCTCGAACTCGGCGGTTCTTTGCGGTAAATTAAAAGTTGAAAATTACATATTCAAATCAATATCGCTTCTTTTAATAAAATTATTTGCGCTATCCGTCAAAATAAAATGAACCTTGGTCAGTTAGATGGGTTTTTGATTAATGAACGGTTTTGATAGTCGAATATAGCAAATTCGTATTGAAACATCTCATTTTTGTAGACCAATAGCCCTTGAAATATTTGAATTACAACATGTTAAACAATTTCAGCTATTGAAATTAATAAAAGAAGTTCTATCTTAGCTTCATATTTTCAAGCCATTTTATAAATAAGAATCGCCTAGAAAACAGATCTTTAAAATGAACAGCACAATAAAAGAGCAAGCATTGCAAACCGAATCAAAAAGGGCAAGAACTTACCCTCTTACTTTAGTTGAGAAAGAACTTTTAGAGGAAGTTGATGCAGATATAGTTCAATATTTTAAGAGTTTCCCCTTTGTTATGGATCAGAAAGTTCTTTATTTATCAACTATTCGCCATTACATTTTCGATTCTGCTACCTTATTCGATATAAATACAATTATTAACCTACGGCTAATCAACCGTATATCTCATATTAACTATTTTTTATATAATACCAATAAAATGTTGCCCATGAAGGGCTATTACTTAGGATGCTTCGAAAGTCCATCTCAGCAAAAAAAACGAATCAAATCGTTTCAGCCGCGCATAATAAGCTCCATTGTGTACTCGTTGCACCATTTTGTGCACCATTTAATACCAAAAATACCAGGTATTAGAGGCCTTTACTTACTTGCCAATAGCGGAGTTATTAAATGGCTTTCAATAAATGATATATCAACGGTATTGCATAAAAATGGTTTTCTGCTAACCGATACTGTTGGTATTAAAGGCAAAACGTATTTCATTGCGCAAAAGGTTAAACTTTGTAAAAAGGAAAATCTGAGTGTCGCAACATTATTATTCGATTACAAACACCATTCGAAAATTGTTAAACTTTAAAATATTTGTTATGAACTTTTTTAAATTACTATACCGGTTCAACATTATCCGTTTCCTGAAAAAAGGAAACCATGCAAACTATATTTTTGGAAGTTTCGATTTGATTGTGCTGCTTATAACTTACCAAATTGCATACTGGCTGTTTAATCCTGGTGGCTTTTCTCTATTCTTTTTCGATAAGGAATATTTTCTATTGTTCTCGCTAATATTACCATCGTGGATATTAATACTGCATATTTGCAACGTAGCGCGAATACCTCGAACTAGCCGATATAGCCGATTATTTTTCGAATTTATCCAATTCACAGTATTGAGTGTTACCGTTTTATTTCTAATTCAGTTTATATTGAAATTTGAAACAGTTACAACGTATTTCCTTATAGCACTATCGGTTATGAGCATGGTTTTGCTTTATGGATTGCGGATTGTGGAATTTAAACTATTTAAACTATTCAGGGCTAGCGGGTTTAACTACATAAATTTGGTAATTATTGCCGATGGCTCGTCGGAATTATTCATCGAAAAACTACTTGCACAAAAGGAATGGGGCTATCGTATTATCATGATTATGACCGATTCGAAGCTAATAAAAGCCAAATTTGCCGATAGGGTAAAAGTGCTTCCCGAAAGGAGTCAGTTTTCGCTTAATAATGTTTTGGAATTCGACATTGTTGATGAGGTAATTTATTACAAACGTAAGCTTAATCAGCCCAATGTTAAGCAGTTAATTAAATCGTGCGAAGAGGTAGGTGTTGTATTCCGCATAAATTCCGATATTTCACCAGTTTTAATATCAACAGGTTACGCATCGCAAATTTGGAACACTTCGTTTCTCTCATTCGTTAATATCCCCGACGATAGTTTCGGTATGGCATGGAAAAATTTGATGGACGTGTTTTTATCATTCTTTTTTATCCTTACCCTATCGCCGTTTATGCTAATTATTGCCTCAATAATTAAGATTAGTTCTCCTGGTCCAATAGTGTTTAAGCAAGCACGTGTGGGGCTTAGGGGTAGGCAGTTTTACTTATATAAATTTCGTACAATGGTTGTAAACGCCGAAGCATTGCGCAAACAACTCGAAGCACAAAACGAAATGGACGGCCCAGTATTTAAAATTAAAAACGACCCCCGAATTACTGGTATTGGTCGCATTTTACGAAAAACTGGTTTAGACGAACTTCCTCAACTTTTTAATGTGTTAAACGGCGAGATGTCGCTTATTGGTCCACGCCCACCATTAAAAAGCGAAACACTGCAATACAAACGCTGGCAATTACGCCGTTTATCGGTAAAGCCAGGTATTACATGCTCGTGGCAAATTATTCCCGACCGAAACAACATCGATTTCGAAAACTGGATGAAACTCGACTTAGCTTATATCGATAATTGGTCGCCAAAACTCGATTTTATGCTACTGATTAAAACCATACGTACAGTAATGTTAGGAACAGGTTCGTAGAGTAATTAAATATCAATAAGCTTGTTACGAATAGCGTACATTACCAAATGTGCGGTGTTTTTCGAATTAGTTTTATCGAGAAGGTTGGCGCGGTGTTTATCAACGGTGCGCTTACTAATATGCAGAGCATCGGCTATTTCGTGATTGGAGTAGCCGATACATATTTCTTTAAGCACTTCGCGTTCGCGCTCGGAAAGGTTTTCAACTAACTCCTGATTGTTATGCGTTGTTTTAATGTTCTTTACAACGTTATATAACAACTCCTGCGAGAAATACTTTCCGCCACCATACACCGAACTAATAGCCGATTTAACTTCGCTTATATCGGAGTTTTTAAGCATAAAGCCACTAACACCAGCTTCAATCATCTTATAGTAATACTCTTCCTCGCCATACATCGATAGGCAAATTACTTTTAGGCGAGGATACCTTTCTATTGCTTTGGTTGTAGCCTGTATTCCATCCATCTCGGGCATATCAATGTCCATAAGTACAATATCGGGCAAACCTTTGTCGAGCAAATTTAGAAACTCCAAGCCGTTGGCCGCTTCGGCTATAACGTTAAAATTTCCTGCATTGGTAAGCAAAAGCTTCATTCCATTGCGGAAAAGACTATGGTCGTCGACAATAATAATGCTTATTACAGACATTTTATATTTTTAATTTTATATTTTATATTGCAAATCAGCCTACCTACACCCTACAGTTTCCAGCCTAAAGCCTAAAGCCTCCAACCACTATACCTTCACCCTAATAAGCACCTTAGTGCCACTTTCTTCCGTGCTTTCCACCTCCATTTTGCCTTTTATGGAGTTTACTCGCGAAAGCATATTTGGATATCCCATGCCCTGTGTTATAAAGTTGTCGCTAACAATTTTGGTAACATCAAAACCAACACCATCGTCGGAATACGAAAAAAGAATAGTTTTGGGCTGGCAAGTTAAATTAATTTCGACATTGCGGGCGTGGGCATGTTTCATTGTATTGTTAATAAGCTCACATGCAACACGGTAAAGCACTACTTCAACATTTTCATCGAACCGCCGGTTAAAGCCGTTCGATTCGAACTGAATGTTAACTACCTTACTATCAATTTTATTCGAGAAATCCTTAATAGCACTGGCAAGCCCAAAATTATTCAATATATGCGGACTTAGGTTATTAGATATCTCTTTAATGCTTTTTATCGATTCGTTAATTACATGTGCGGTATTGTCGATTATTTCCTTTCGCGATGGTTCGCTATCCATTAACGAAAGTGTTGATACCGACATTTTTACAGTCGATAATAATGGACCTAATCCATCGTGCAAATCTTTTGCAAAGCGTTTACGTTCCTTCTCTTCAGTCTGAATAATAGCATTAAGCACGCGGTTTTCGGCCTCGCGCCTCGATTGTTCAACCTTCTTAATAAAATTAAATATCTTACGGATAAAAAGCACCCCAACTGTAATACAAATCGATGTTGCCAGCCCCATCCAAATGAAGATAACATTCATATCGATAGGGATTTTCTCGTAAAGCACCGGAATAAGTTCGAAAAGCTTGTTAACAGCCATTATTAAAAAGCCAAGCGATATTAAAATCCACGAAATATTGTATTTTGTAACTTTGGTTAGCCTAATTGCAGCCACGGCAGCTATAAACTGAAGTAATATAGATAGTACGAGGGCTATTGTGGTTATCATTTATAAAATGTAATGATATAAAAACTAGCAACTGCTAATTTCAGTACCTCAAAAATAGGTATATATAATCGAAAATAGGAAACATTTTTTACGTAGATACTATTTTGTTTGTGGCATTTAAGTAGTTACTTTTGCAATTAAGTAATATGTATTAAATAAGCTCCTAGTGCGTTGCTGCAAAAATTTTAAATTACTCACAAATCCATTAGTTTTTAATGGTGTTCGTGAACGCTTCGCTAAGTTCTCACTTAAAGTAGTAAGCTCCGGTATTAAATTTTTTGCGCGCCTTGTAGGAACATATTTCCTACACATTACTAAACGACTAACCTATTAAATATGCGTATCGATATTATTACAGTTTTGCCCGAGCTTATCGAAAGTCCTCTTAATCACTCTATTGTAAAAAGAGCGAGAGACAAAAACCTTGCAGAAATTGTTGTGCATAACTTGCGCGATTATTCGTTCGATAAGCACAAACGCGTTGACGATTATGCATTTAGTGGTGATGCAGGAATGGTAATGATGGTGGAACCTATATTTCGCGCTATTAGCGCACTTAAATTGCAACGTTCATACGATGAGGTTATTTACACGTCGCCCGACGGCAAAATGCTTAATCAACAACGCTCTAATTATCTCTCTACTTTAATAAATATAATTATCTTATGTGGTCATTATAAAGGAATTGACCAGCGCGTACGCGATCACCTAATTACTTTAGAAATATCGATTGGCGACTATGTGCTAAGTGGTGGCGAACTTGCCGCAGCGGTAATAACCGATAGCATTGTACGCCTTATACCTGGTGCGTTAGGCGACGAAACATCGGCACTTACCGATTCGTTTCAGGACAGCCTGCTAGCTCCGCCAGTTTATACGAGGCCTGCGGAATTTAATGGTTGGAAAGTGCCTGATATTCTGCTAAGTGGAAACGATGCGTTAATCGAAAAGTGGAAATTCGAACAATCTATGGAACGCACCAAACGCCTTCGCCCCGAATTGCTTGACGAATGGGGCGAGGATTAGCGGTGGCATATTGCCTTATAATCACAGTATTCGCAAACCTTTTTATCGTCCACCTTCGCGAAAGCAATTTTTGGATTATATATTTCGGCTAACAAACGCTTCAAACCAGCCTCGTACTCGTCCTTTACCTCGTAAATACTGTCGATATATTGTTTCTTACCATGACAAATGCGCGAATCGAACGTAGGTTTGAAAATTTCGCGCATGCTGTAAATACTAGGAGAAATGGGTAAATTTTTATAATTGGCGTGTTCGCTTACAATGAAAGCGTACAACAAAATTTGAAGAGCTTCCTTACTTTGCATATTGGGCTTATCGCTAAAAAGCCCTTCAACATTAATAAAATCCATAGAAACAGGACCGGTTTTGTAGTCGATAACGCGTATTTCATTCCCCGTTTTATCAATACGATCAATTTTTCCGCCTACTTTTACCGAAACAATTTTTTCGTTTTCACCAATAGGGATAATTGTTGCGAAAGCAGCTTCGAAAGCCAACGGAGTTAACGGAGCCAAAATTCTATCAACTTCCAAAATTCGGATAATGTATTTACGAAGCACTTCTTTCACAACAAGGCTTTTACCGTGCAACTGAGGCGTATCGTTAGGTTTTTTGAAAAATTCCACTGCAAATGCTTTCAGAATAACAGCTTCAATATGAGGTTTATTGGCAATTAGCTGGTCGAATATTTCCTTTGTCATATTAGTTTTAAGATACTTGCCATATATTTCCTCCATGGCTTTATGCAGCAACTTTCCAAACATGGAACCCTCAATATCTTCGGTAACCTCCTCTTTTTCGTATATTTTTGCCACGTAACGGAAGTAAAACCTCAAGCTACATTCCAAATAAGCATTTAAAGCAGTAGGTGTAAGTACATTAGTAGTTTTTTCGGCATTAGTAAACCTACCTAGCGCATTCATTACTTCGGGCGTTTTTTCGATAACAATGCCCTTCTCGTCGGTCAACGACACGCGGAAGTTTAAACTTAACTCCTCAACTTTAAACGCTGGCTCGTATTTAAGCTGGTAAATAAACCTACTCATCTCCCTTGCTTTGTGGCCGCCCTGCGAATTGTACATAATTGTAACATTTTGTGCACGTTGCATTAGGCGATAAAAATAATAAGCGTAAACAGCGTCCTGATGTTCGATAGTTGGTAAGCCGAAGCCTTTACGTAAGTTGTATGGTATAAACGTATTAGCCGCATCGCTTTTAGGAAGCACGCCTTCGTTTGCCGATAGAAGAATAATATTCGAAAAATCGAGCGAACGGGTTTCCAATACGCCTAAAACCTGCAACCCTGCCAGTGGCTCGCCTTTAAAGGGTATCGATAATGCGCTGGTCATTTTTCGAAGTACGCGTATTAGGGTAGGTATTTCGAGCGGTATTTTTTCGGCTTTTAGCAAATCGCTCAGTCGGTTAACCGAAGTAATAAATGTAAACCAATATTCGCTATGGAAATTTGCTTCGTTCTTATTACCAGTATCTTCCAACACTAACCGAGCTGTTTTTGCACCAATTTCGGTTAAATAATTTAAAACCTCGCCAGCCGATTTGGTAATCGAAAATAGCTGCGATAAATACTCGTGTTTCGAAACTTCCTCGACCGTTAAAAACACTCTATTGTATTGTAAAATGTAAGTTAATAGTTTGTTAGCTTCGGTACCGCATATTTTCTGAACGTAAGGGTGATTTAGCAAAGCACGCGCATCGCGATGATAAAAGCGGTTGCTACCATCTTTAAATTGCTTAACGTTTTTCTGCAAAGCAATAAGTGCTTCGAAAAAGCTATAAACAGGTGTGTAACGAAAAGGATATCCGAGTGTTACATTAACCTCAGCAACATCGGTAGGCAACGACGATAGCACTGGAATTAACAAAGGCTCGTCGGTTAAAACTATTGCGGTGTCGGCCATCTTGCTGCTGTCAACATTCATATTTTGCAGTGCCGTAGAAATAAGTTTAGCTTGCCCAATATCGGACGGTACGGCAATAATTTTTATGTTTTTGGGCGCAGAGAGTGATTTTTGAGGTTGCGTGGGCCATGCTTGTGGAAACTGAGTTAGATTCTTTCGAATGAAGTAACCAGCTTCGTGCCACTCGTTTTCGACATAGTAATCGTCGTAATCCCAAAAGAAATCGACCAGTTTATTTTTCTGTAGGAACTTAAAAAACTCCTTTTCGCACTCGTTTAATGCGTTAAAACCAATAACCGCATATCGTTTAAACGGAGTTTTAATATGCTTATCGGCGTGTATATTGTCAATTACCTGCCTGCACATCATGCCCTCGTAAGCCAAGCCCTTTGTTTGCAGCATTTGGCGAAAGTTTTTATATACGTCGAACAAAATCATCCAAACCGAAACAAAATCGTCCTTCAATGGGCTAGCTTCATGCAGTTTAATATTTGTCCAAAACTCTCGTATCACCTTAATTTGTTCGTCGGGTAGGGTAAACTGTTTATCAATTTCCTTTAAATCCGATAAATTCTGAAACAGCTGTTTAGGGTCGGCAAGGTATTTATCAATATCATCGAAATCGTTAAGAAGCATTTCGCCCCAGTAATAGAATTCATCGAACGTTTCGTTAGTTTTCTTTTCGGCAGTATAAACCTGATACAAATTGAATACCAACGTAAGCGAATCGGCAGGCTGCAAACCGCTCAACTCCCGCATGAGCTCAGCTATGGAGCGTACTTGCGGCATCCATATAGGCTTGTCGATATATTCGGCTAAATACCTACTGAAAAACATACCTGCACGACGGTTCGGAAACACAAGGCAAACATCCTGAAGATCAGATTTATAGGTTTGTTGCAAGAATTCGGCAACCGATTTTAGGAATGGAGTCATGGTATAATTAATTGTAAACAAATATAATAGTTATATTTTAAGGCTAAATAGACAAAAGTAGAGTTATAAAAGTACAAAAACTGTTCAACAATATAATTAATGCTTTAAAGTACAAATACCTTAAGAAGTTGTTATGAAATAAGTCATCCGATTAAGTGTCATTCCGACGTAGGTCGGAACCGAGTTTACGAGCTTGCCGAAAACAATCCATAAAAAAATGTCCTAGGGATTCCGACCTACGTCGGAATGACAGCATACTTTTAAGGATCGCCTTTGTGGGGTTTTTCCCGTTCATATATTTATGCAACATATTTATTTACTGATTACTAGCAGAATATAGGGTACCGGCTTTTGTATTGCGCAACAACTAAACCTATATTTCATTACCTTGCGCAACTGCGTAATCTAGAGTATATGGCAACAAAAATCGGAGTCATTGACATATAACCAACAAATTCTATTTCTAGTCAAATCGAGGAGCGCAGCAGTCGAATTCATATTTGTTGCATCATATAACTTAGTAACCTATGCTTCTCCGCGTTAACAATCTAAACATTAGTTCTTTCAATAACAAAACGGAATTTTCGATTTGCAAAAACATTAATTTCGAAATTAATGCAGGCGAAACTCTCGGAATACTTGGTGAATCGGGTTCAGGTAAGTCAATTTCGGTACTATCTATTTTACGACTATTACCACCAACTCTTTCTGTTACAAGCGGTAATATCTATTACAGTTCAAAAGAAGGAATTGAGGCCGATTTAGTTAAACTTCCTTCAAAGGCATTGCAAAACATTCGTGGTAAGGACATTGCAATGGTTTTTCAGGAACCAATGTCGTCGTTAAACCCTGTTTTTACCTGCGGCGATCAGGTGTTAGAAACTATCGCCAAACATAAAAAATTGAAACACAACGATGCCAAAGCGCAGGTAATCACCCTTTTCGAAAAAGTTAAACTACCCGAACCACAACGGATATTCAATAGTTATCCACATCAGCTGTCGGGGGGACAAAAACAACGAGTTATGATTGCCATAGCTATATCGTGTAATCCACGCCTCCTTATTTGCGACGAACCTACTACAGCACTTGATGTTACTGTACAAAAATCGATACTCGACTTATTAAAAGAGCTTCAAGCCGATTTAGGCATGAGTATTATATTTATCACTCACGATATTAGCGTAATAGCCGAAATTGCAAACCGTATTTTGGTTTTTTACAAAGGCGAAATTGTTGAACAAGGCGAAGTAAAACAAATACTTACCGAAGCAACACACCCATACACCAAAGGATTACTGGCTTGCCGTTCGGCAGTTCACAAAAAAGGCGAACGATTAATGACTTTGGAAGATTTTGCCCTCGATAATATAAGTGAAGATCCAGATAAACAGAAGGTAACAACTAAACTTCGCGATAATTTAAGCGATGAGGTTTTGCTATCCATTAAAAACTTGGAAGTAGCCTTTAGCAGTTCGGGAAGTTTTTTTGGTAGAAGCAATAAAAAGCAAGTGCTGCATAAAATTAGTCTCGATGTATTTAAGGGCGAAACGTTAGGTTTGGTTGGCGAATCGGGTTCAGGAAAGACAACAATCGGACGTACAATTATGCAACTTATTGATAGCGAAAATGGTGAAATTTTATTTCGCGGAAAGTTAATTAACAACTTAACTAGAAAAGAGTTACCGGATTTCAGGAAGAAAGTGCAAATTATTTTTCAGGATCCATATTCGTCGCTAAACCCCAAAATTACAATAGGCGAAATGATTGCCGAACCTTTAATAGTACATAATATTTATAATTCAGCTTCCGAACGAAAAAACCGAGTACTCGAACTTCTTAAGCAAGTTAACCTTGGCGAAGAGCACTATAATCGTTACCCGCATCAGTTTTCGGGCGGTCAACGACAACGAATTGGAATAGCACGTGCGCTAGCTGTTGATCCTGAGCTTATTATCCTCGACGAATCGGTGTCGGCACTCGACGTTTCTATTCAAGCACAGATATTAAACCTTCTAAATAACCTGAAAGAAACACTTAATCTAACCTATATTTTTATCTCACACGACTTAAACACAGTTCGTTACATGGCCGACCGCATGATTGTACTCAAAGACGGTCACATTGTGGAAGAAGGCATACCCGACGAAGTGTTTAAATATCCCAAAAGCGAATACACAGCAAGGTTAATAGAGGCGATTCCTGGATAAGTAAATTAGATTTTTAAAAAAGTTGATGCAATATGCATTATATCGTATATTTGTATCGTATATGCATCAAATTTATAAATCGTATATCAATGAAAGTTACAGCAATTATTAACGATAAACTTGTTGATAAGGTTATTAGCCTTTCGAAAGGTAAAAATATTACCGAAGGTATTGTGATAGCTCTAGAAGACTATGTTTATCGAAAAAAAATCGAAAAAGTAATTGGTAGTCTTGATAATAAACCTGTTGAATTTAACGAAGGATTTTCAGCCAAATTTGTTAGAGAAATAAATAGAATAGCTAGAGTATGATATTATTGGATACATCGGTTTGGATTGAATATTTAAAGAGAAATGAAGGGTTTAAGTTATTAATTGATAGCTTTTTACGCGAAAGAAAGATAATTACTTTGGACTTAATTTTTGGTGAACTAATGCAAGGTGCAATGGAACACGAAAAAGAAAGGATAATTGATATTTGGGAAATATTACCCCAAATTAATATTGTCGGTTTAGGATTTTATGCCGGAAAACATTCTATGGAAAACAAACTATTAGCCAATGGCATTGGTTTAATTGATTCTGCAATAATTTACGCAACGATTCACTCCAATTCTAAGTTATGGACTCTTGACAAAAAAGTGATTGGCGCAATTGATAATGAGTACTTATACACGCCCCAAGCTTAGCCACGAACTGTTTTCTTCGTAATCGACTACTATACTGGCACTTTGCGTATAGCAATAATCGCTTACCAAATTTGTAATTTCCTGCTTTAACATAGCAATTGCACCCTCAATTAAATCGGCTCTGAACCCTTTATCGCCCATCTTAATAACAAAATCCATCGAAACTACTCTACTAACAAGCCTTCCAAGTTCAACCGTTTTACGCTGCGATAATTGTGCATCTATGTCAAAATCAATAATATTTTTTAAATGATCCGCCGCCTGATTGGCTAAATAATGCCCTTTAAGAAACAGGTATAAACTCTTTTCTTTCGATGCTTTTATAAGTTTTAAAACCGATTCCGAAATTTGTGCATAAAGAATATCGTTCGACCCCTCGAAAATTTGAAACGGACGACTATCTACAATGGCGCGGCCTGCAATATGGTTTAACTTATAACTAATTGCACCAACTAACTGAACGAGCGATTGGGCTGTGTCCTGCATTAAATCGGACGACACACTTTTTATTATGTTTGCCTCAAGCCCCAAAGGTGTTAAATCGTTCTCGATATCAGCCCATTCGCTTCCTTTAGCACATAGCGCCGAGCAAATAGTATAACTAGCCTGCAGCCTTGCCAAACGCTGCTGAACCTGATCGTAGGTTAATAGCGACCGTCCGCCAACAAAACGCTGTTTGCAGTGTGCAATAGCCTCATCTAAAATACGTTGAATGAAACCCATTGCCATGCCAGGAAACTGCATTCGGCTTCGATGCAAAAGATCGAGCATCATTTGAATACCAGTAGTATGTGGTTCAAGTTGTTGATTTTTAGGGATCTTTACATCAATTTTATTTCTACCATAAGGGATTTGATAAAGCCCAAGATTCTCGAAATATTCCTCTACCACAATTTTCTGATTTGCATTGTTATTATCGCAAATAAAAAATTGAATATCGCGCTGTAAACCACCATGAGCGGCTTGTTTACGGGCTGTAAG
Source organism: Bacteroidales bacterium (assembly GCA_025361285.1). Classification (GTDB taxonomy): domain Bacteria; phylum Bacteroidota; class Bacteroidia; order Bacteroidales; family JAAUTT01; genus JAAUTT01. Next base: position 19,410 of record JANYAP010000017.1, read on the forward strand.
TAACCAAAAATCGGCTTGACCGGTAAGCCCAGCCCAATGTTTTGTTCCACGTAAGTGAAAATACTTATCGTGCTCAACTACCGATGTTTGCATATTAAGTGCGTCGCTACCAAAACCTGGTTCGGTAATCATTAATCCGCCCATATTTTTATGATTGAGAAACCGTCCAAACACTTCATCTTTAACACTTTTCTGTCCGTATTTGGCAACTGGTTGTAAAAATAGAGCACTATTTATTCCAAAAGTTAACGACAATGCCAACGATTCGTACGATGCTGCCGAACATAAGGCTAAATTCTCGCGTATCCGTCCGCCTCGTCCACCGTATTCTTTGGGAATATTAACCGATAGAGGATTACAATCCATAATTTTATCTAAAACACCATCGGGCCAACCTCTATTTATGCTAAACTGATCAATATCAGCACTTTCGTGAAAAAGAGTTTTTAATGTAGTTCTAAAATTGCTTAGAAACAATTCGAATGAGATTGATTGATTCGTTGGATTACTTAGCAAAGGAAAGTCGTTATAAGCTTCTAATTGTGTTACTTGCATTGTTTTTCTTTGATGGTTAGATACTTGTTTTTCTTATCAAGCATTTATAACACTTTCTTGTGTTAAATGTTTTCGACTGATTAATAAAAATTCACTAAATCGATTGCCAAAATCCATTCGCCGAATTATATATCCATTTCGCCGAAAACATATTCGTTAAAAACCTATCGGGTAATATATTTGCCCCTTAATTAATCACTTAAAAAATTATGAAAACGAATATGAGCCTATTCTGGGGGTTGTTGTTAATCCTAATTGGATTGAGCCTGATAATAAAAATAGTTTTCAAGATCGATTTCCCTATCTTTAAAATTATATTTGCTTTTCTGTTTATCTATCTGGGTATAAAAATACTTATAGGTCGCGATTTCAGTCTTTTTCACAACGACGACAACGGACAAACCACAGTGTTTAGACAAAAAACATTTTCGACGTTAGAAGATGGAAAAGAGTACAGCATTATTTTTGGAAGTGGAAAACTCGATTTGCGAAATATATCACTTCCAGATAGTCAAGTAGTTCGTTGCGAGATTAACACCATTTTTGGAGGAACTGAAATTATCTTAAATCCCGCAATGGATGTGCAGATAGAGGCAAATACCGCCTTTGCTGGAACAAAAATGCCCGATGGAAATTGTTCGGCGTTTGGTACAATTAATTACAGCAACGATTCGTTGAGCGGTGGCAAGTCGAAATTAGTTCTCGAAACCAATACGGTATTTGGTGGGTTGCATATAAAGAGATAGGTAAAATGCCCTAATTAGCGTCTATCCACCAAGTAAAAATTGCCACAGATTCACAGATTGTATTATTTTTAATCCACATTGCAGCCTAATAGTTATATAAGCTCGAGCCGTCCAAAATTGATGATCTGCTTATGAATGCCTCTACCCAAACGATAACTCTCGCATCTTCAGAATAATTTTTGATTCTGGCAAATTCCAAAATTCATTTCCCAGTATTTCGGTATTGAAAAGTATATAAATCGCCTCCGATAAATCGATCCCATTAGCCTTATCGCTACACCACTCGTGCGGAACGTTCGGTCCAATCATTACAATATCGCCTAGAGCATAAGGCTCAACCGAATCGCCAACGTAACGAGTTCCAGTCCATTGCAAAACAAGCAAAATGTCCACCTCAGAGTGATAGTGGCGCATAGAAGGAAAATAATCTACCTTTTGGTTATTTATATGAAATGAATGATTTATGTTCGCCTCAATCTTTTCGATATTTGGTAAAATATCAATTTTGTGTTATTTTTAAATGCAAAACTATCATATTAAACTAGTATAAATGAATAAATTTGACTCAAAAAAAAGTTCATAGTGACATTAATTTTTATAAATTAAAAACTCAATTATGGCTAAGAAAAACTACTTAACAACAAAAATTACCGATATCAAAAAGCCTGCGTACCCAGCTATCGATGCGCATAATCATTTATGGGGAAACTGGCAAGTGGAACGAGTGCTTAAAACTATGGAAGAAGTAGGTGTAATAAGCTATTGCGACCTTACTGGTAATGTACATATCGAATTTTCGGGCGGTGGTTACACAATAACACCAGGCAAAATGTCGGATTTTGTTGATAATTGCTCAAAAAAATATCCAGGTAAGTTTTACTGTTTTACCATGTCGGAACTGGCACAGCCAACAACTAAGCCTCTTTTTACCGATCATAAACGTTTTGTTGCCGAATGTATCGAAACGCTCAATAAACATCACGAACAAGGCGCAAAAGGACTGAAAATACTTAAAGAACTTGGTTTGCACTACCGCGATGGCTCGGGCAAACTAATTGCTTGTAACGACGGACGGTTAGCACCTATTTGGGAAGAAGCGGGCCGCCTTAAAATGCCAGTATTAATACATCAGGCCGATCCGGCAGGGTTTTTCGAACCCACTACCCCAGAGAATGAGCACTACGACTCGCTAGTTAAATACCCTTCGTGGCAATTTTCCGATCCCAAATTCCCCCGCAAAATTGAATTGCTGAAACAGCGCGACGACCTTGTACGACAATATCCAAACACTACATTTATGTTGCCGCATTTTGCAAATTATGCCGAAAACATAGGCTACGTTTCTAATTTACTCGACGAATGCCCGAATGCTTTTATTGATTTTTCGGCCCGAATGGATGAGCTTGGGCGTCAACCATATAGCACACGCGAGTTTTTCATTAAACACCAAGATCGTATATACTTCGGAACCGATATGCCCGCTAATATTGACAGCTCGGTTGAAATGTACCGTACCTACTTCCGTTTTTTGGAAACCTACGACGAATCGTTCTACGCTCCTGATTACGATGGTACATTCGACAGAGCTCGATGGCCGATATGCGGAATAGGGCTTCCTAAAGATGTACTTAAAAAAATATATTTCGAAAATATTCTGAAAATTATTCCGTCCATAAATCATATTTTGAAAATTAAATAATTGATTATATGAGTAATACAGTACAATTAGTTCAAGAACAGGATCGCATTTTGTCGGTCGATTTCTTTCGAGGTTTTACCATGCTGCTACTTGTTGGAGAGTTTTCCGAACTTTTCACGTCGTTAATCGATCCAGCTTTTAAAGGTACAGCAATCTACTTTATTGGCAATCAGCTTCATCACCAAGCATGGAGCGGATTACACTTTTGGGATCTTATACAACCATTTTTCATGTTTATTGTAGGGGTAGCAATGCCGTTTTCATTCAATAAGCGTTGGGATAAGGGCGAAAGCTGGAATAAATCGTTATATCATGTAGTTAAACGCTCCCTCCTACTCCTTTTTATTGGCTGGGCATTATATTGCATTGAACCTGGTACTATAACATTTCATTTTACAAATGTGTTAGCGCAATTATCAGTTACTTACCTTATTGCATTTTTAATAATGCGAAAAGCAATTAAATGGCAATTACTAGTTTCGTTTGCACTTATTCTCGCTACCGATTTGCTTTACCGATTTTGGACGGTCGATGGGTTTAATCAGGCATTCACTCCTGGAAAAAACTTCGGAACATGGTTCGATATGGCAGTTCAAGGTAGTTTAAATGGCGATAATTGGGTAGCTTTTAATGCCATACCAACCGCAGCTCATACTATATGGGGAGTACTAGTTGGGATGATTTTATTAAACGGATGGAGTAAACCCAAAAAAGTTAAAATTCTTTTATTAATTGGCGTTAGTGCTGTTATTATAGGCTTCGCTTTAAGTGCCTATATACCAATAATTAAGCGTATATGCACAAGTTCGTTTATTATTGTTAGCGGCGGATGGGCAATAATTGGCATGGCAGTTTCGTACTGGTTAATTGATGTGCTGATGGTTCGGAAATCGTTATTAATCTTCACGGTTGTGGGTATGAACCCCTTATTCATATACTTATTTGCACATATTGGAGGAAATCGTTTATTAGAGGGCGTTTTTATTCCGTTTACTACCGCACTTTTTAGTTGGAACGGAATGCTTACCGTACACATTGCCACCTCTTTAATGGTTTGGTTTTCACTATGGTATGTATGCTATTTTCTTTATAAACGTAAAATATTTATCAAATTATAGGTATAATTTACAAACAACTAATTTATTATTATGACATATTAATTTTTAACGCACTAATTTTCAGCTATAACATATAGGCTCTTGGTTCTTGAATTCTTGGTTCTTGCATTCTATATATTGTGAAATTTAACTTAAACATACGCGCTATGATACGAGTAATTAGACTTTCAATATTGTTTTTTCTTCTATGTTCCTGCAATAATAGTCCAAAATATTATTCAGCATCCGATTTTGATAAAGTGCCGAAAGTGGATTCGCATTTTCACTACGACACTAATGATAGTAGTTTTATGAAATATGCTATCTCATTGAATTTCAAGCTTGTTTCACCAATGGTAGATGCTGGTATGCCAATTAATGACCAGTTCGGTATAGCACGTAATATTAAGATGGCTTATCCTGATAAATTTGCTTTTCTAGGAACTTTTTCCGTCGATTCATTCAACACTATCGATTTTACTGAGAAAACTATTAACCATATAGATATGTGCGTAAAGGCCGGAGCATCGGGCATTAAGATTTGGAAAAATATAGGTATGGATATTAAGGATACTGATGGCAAGTTAGTTATGGCCTATAATCCTAAATTTACGCCTGTATTTCAATATCTTGAAACGAATAAAATTCCTTTACTTGCTCATCTTGGGGAGCCTAAAAATTGTTGGCTTCCTTTGGAAAAGATGACTCTTGATAATGACGTAAGATATTTCAAAGAAAATCCGAAATATCACATGTGCTTGCACCCAGAAGCACCTTCGTATGAAGACCAAATAAATGCGCGTGATAGTATTTTGAAAAAATATCCTAATATTAATTTTATAGGCGCCCATTTAGGAAGTATGGAATGGAGTGTAGATATGGTTGCTCAATATTTCGAAAGCTTCCCGTCGTTCAATGTTGACATGGCCGCACGAATTGGTCATTTGCAATATCAATCCAGTATAGACCGAGAAAAAGTCCGGGATTTCATGATCAAATATCAAGATCGAATATTGTATGCAACAGATATTGTTTTAATCGAAACCAAAAGCAATAAGGATTTCGAAGATTTTGAAAAAACTACAACACGAACTTGGTTCAATCAATGGCTTTATTTAGCAACCGACACCATTATAGCAGTTGATGATTTGGGAGGCAAAAAGGTTAAAGGCTTAAAGCTACCTAGTGCCGTAATTGATAAAATATACTATAAAAACGCTCAAAAAATCTATTTTAATAACTAGAAGAACATGATTAAAGCAAAAGTTGGATTTATTGTTTACCGTGGGCATAACTACGGGCATTTAAACCCAATACAAACAACAATTCTTACCATTTGCAAACAAGTAGCCATTACTTGTTTTTTTATATTTTATGCTTTAGCTGCAATTGCTCAAACTCAAAATGCTACTGTAAAGGAATATAAGCAAACTTTTACAACCTATCCTTATTCCGACCCTAATCCAATACCAACATTATCATCACTTTATCCATATTTCAGGTACGATGGTTTTACAAATAAATCCATTCAAAAAGCATGGAAAATAGTTGAGTTGGAAAACGATTTCATAAAAGTATTGATTACGCCTGAGCTAGGTGGTAAAATATGGACTGCTATCGAAAAGAGTACTAATCAGCCATTTATATATTATAATCATGTTGTAAAGTTTCGCGATATCGCATTGCGCGGACCCTATACCAGTGGCGGGCTGGAGCTTAATTACGGCATTATTGGTCATACCCCTAATTGCAATACCCCCGTCGATTATATTACACAAACAAATGCCGATGGCAGCGTAAGTTGCATTGTGGGTGTTCTCGACTTGTTAACCAGAACTAATTGGCGACTTGAAATACGACTTGAAAAGGATAAGGCATACTTTATTACCCGATCGTTTTGGTATAATTCAACGCCAATTGGGCAACCATACTACCATTGGCTTAATGGAGGGTACAAAGCCGAGGGTAATCTCGAATTTATATTTCCAGGTACTCATTATATTGGGCACGATGGCGAAAAATTCGATTGGCCAATTAACAAAACCAATGGCAAAAATATCTCGTTCTACGAATCGAACAATTTCGGAGGCTATAAATCGTACCACGTATTAGGAAAATACACAAATTTCTTTGGTGGTTACTGGCACAACGATGATTTTGGTATAGCTCGCTACGGCGCACGTAACGACAAAGCAGGTAAAAAAATATGGATTTGGGGTTTATCACGCCAAGGAATGATTTGGGATAAATTGCTTACCGATAACGATGGGCAATACGTTGAAATGCAGTCGGGTAGATTGTTTAACCAAAACAGCCCAATATCAACACGTACTCCGTTTAAACACATCAGTTTTGCACCTTATTCAACCGACGTTTGGACCGAATATTTTTATCCGGTAATGCGCACAAAAGGGTTTGTTGAGGCTAATGAATACGGCGCATTAAACGTTAAAAATAGTAACGGGTATTTAAAACTATATTTTTCGCCTGCTCAAAATATAAACGATATAATTGAAGTAACCGAAAATAATAAAGTTATTTATAGCCACAAGCTTCAATTATCGCCTTTAAAAACGTTTGCCGATTCAATTAAATACCAAAGCAACGGCGAAAACTTAACTGTAACTATTGGAGGTAACAAACTGGTATATAATTCCAATCCCGAAGCTACAGTTTTAAGTCGACCTACTGATGCACCAAACAGTTTTAACTGGAATAGCGCATACGGCTTAAACATACTGGGGAAAGATGCTATGGATCAGAAAATGTACCCCTTAGCCGAAGAGAAATTAAAGGCTTCGTTGAAAGCAGACTCTAACTATTTACCCACGCTTGTAAAACTTGCCGAATTGCATTATCGTAATATGCTTTACACTAAGGCTTTAGAAACGACTAAAAAAGCTTTAAGCATTGACACTCAGGATGGTGCAGCCAATTATTATTATGGGTTGGCAAATATTGCATTAAATAACATTGTAGATGCAAAAGACGGTTTCGAAATTGCTACCCTTTCCTCCGAATACCGCAGTGCTGCCTATACCCAATTAAGCAAAATATACCTTAAGGAAAGGAGTTTCGAAAAGGCGTTAGGCTATACCGAAAGGGCTTTAGACTACAATCGTTTCAATATCGAAGCTTTGCAGTTACAAGCGGTTATATATCGGAGCATGAGCAATTTAAACAAAGCAACGGAGGCGTTAACAACAATATTATCATTCGATGCTTTGAACCATTTTGCTAGGTTTGAGCAATATTTGATTAATCCCGACGAGGCAAATAAAACTCACTTTACATCGTTAATTAGAAATGAGTTGCAAAGCGAAACATATATTGAGTTAGCAATATGGTATTACAGTGCAGGATGTTTGAACGAAGCAGAAAAAGTCTTTTCCTTTTCACCGCAAACGCCCGAAGTAAATTACTGGCTTTGTTTCTTTCAAAATAAAAAGGTAAACTGTGACGACATTAACCCCACCTACTCTTTTCCATTTCGCTCCGAAACTGGTTTTGTTCTCGAACAATTGCTTACCCAGCAAAATGATTGGCTTCTAAAGTACCAGCTTGCACTTATTTATAACGACCGCAATAGGGTTGAGGAAAGTATAAAATTGCTCATTTCGTGCGGTAATTCCCCTAATTTTGCTCCATTCTATGCTTTCAGAGCTAATATTCTTGAACGCCAAAACGATTCTATTTATGAAAGTGATTTGAAAAAAGCATTGTCGCTCGACAACCATTGGCGTTATCAACAACTTTTGGCAAAATACTATATAAGACATAAGCATTTCGACAAAGCAGTAGCAATAACCGAAGCATTTTATCGAAGCAATGCTAATAATCTTTCAATGAGCTTGTTACATGCCAAAAACTTAATGCTAAATAAAAAGTATAAAGAAGCCGATGAATTGCTTACAAAATTTGATGTTGTACCTAACGAAGGTGCAACCGAAGGCCGTGAGTTATATCGCGAGGCTAAGCTTATGCAGGCTGTTCAATTAATACACAAGAAAAACTATTCAACAGCCTTAAAATTTATTAACCAAGCCAAACTTTGGCCCGAAAACCTAGGCGCAGGAAAACCTTACGACGAAGATATTGACTTGCGGCTAGAAGAATGGATGAGTTATTTATGTAATAAACAACTCAATAAAGCCAAAGAAGCCGATGAATTGCTTAACAAAATTGTTAAGTTTCAACCGAGTATCGAAAATGGTTTTCGTAATTATCAATCGGCTAACGCATTAATAACCGCATGGGCATTTGAAAAATTGAATAGACGTGACGATGCATCTAAGTGGCTCGATTTACAAATACTTAATTTTCCGAAAGACGATATTTTAGTTTGGGTTAAGTCGGTATTTGAAAAATTACCAAGTATTGATATTCCTGAAAAAGTTTGGGATGAAAATATCCGCATTATCGAAGCATTATCATTACAAGTGATTAAATAAACAAGTTTATATGTCTCATTATTTAGGTATCTACATTGGCATCAGTGGCTGTAAAGCTGTAATATTCGACGAAAGCGGTAGGCAAATATCATTGACCTACCGCGAATACAATATTATATCGACACACGCTGGTTGGTCCGTGCTCGATACCGATGAAGTTATTGAAAATGCTTTCAGGTAATTAAAGAATCGGCATCAAAGCTTCCACCACGTTCAATAGTGAGTATGGGCATATCGAGCCAGGGCGAAGCCTTTACTATGATTGACAAAAACGGCAAGGCGCTGTGTAATGCGCTGTTTTCGTCCGATATACGTGCTAATGAATTAATTGCGCCTTTTACCGAAATGTTTGGTGAAGAAAAGCTATACCAAATTACGGGACATGCGCCACATTTCATACAAAATTATAGGCAAATTATTGTGTTTACCTTCATTCAACTTTTCTAACATTTTTATTAACTTCGTAAGCTTATTTGTAATGCATCTTCCGATGAATGAAATACGAATGGTTGACCTTAATAGTCAATACCTTAAAATAAAAACGAAGATTGACTTGGCTATTACCGATGTAATTGAGAAAAGCGAATTTATTAATGGTTCGCAGGTTAAAGTTTTTCAAAAACAACTGGAAGATTATCTTAACGTTAAACACGTAATTCCTTGTGGTAACGGCACCGATGCCCTTCAAATTGCTTTAATGGCACTAGGTTTAAAAGCTGGTGATGAAGTTATTACATCGAACTTTACCTTTATTGCAACACTCGAAGTTATTGCGTTACTTGGCTTGAAGCCCATTCTGGTTGACGTTGACAGCGATACTTTCAACATTTCGGTGGAAGGAATAAAAAAAGCAATAACACCCAAAACCAAAGCAATTATTCCGGTTCATCTTTTTGGGCAATGTGCCAATATGGACGAGATATTGACAATAGCAGCCGATGCAAACCTTGCTGTTATTGAGGATGCTGCTCAAGCATTTGGAGCTAAGTATCAATTAAATAACAGTTTCGCTCATGCTGGAACTATGGGCGATATTGGCTGCACATCATTCTTTCCGTCAAAAAACCTTGGCTGCTACGGCGACGGTGGAGCTATGTTTACTAATAACGACGAACTAGCTCAAAAAATACGTTCCATTTCCAACCATGGCATGAAAGTGCGTTATTGTCATGACAATGTGGGTGTTAACTCGCGACTCGATACAATACAAGCTGCCGTACTAGGTGTAAAGCTCAAGTACCTAGACGACTATAATTTGGCTCGCCAAAAAGCTGCTGAGTTTTACGATAATGCCTTTTCGGGATGCCATAAAATTATTACTCCAGCGCGAAATCCGAAATCGACTCATATTTTTCATCAATATACATTAATTATTAATGGTAAGGATAGAGATGAACTGAAAAACCAGCTTCAAACAAAGGGTATTCCTGCTATGGTTTATTATCCTGTTGCCTTGCATGCCCAAAAAGCGTATCAATATTTAGGATATCGCGATGGCAATTTTCCGGTAACGGAACAACTTTGCAAATCGGTTATTTCGCTGCCAATGCATACCGAACTCGATGTTGAGCAGCTCAATTATATTACAAAAGCAGTTTTAGAATTTATTTAATGGAGAAAGAATATTACTCGCATCAATCGGCTATAATCGACGAAGGTTGTACCATTGGCAAAGGCACTAAAGTTTGGCATTTTAGCCACATTATGAGCAATTGCATTATTGGCGAAAATTGTAATATTGGACAAAATGTTGTGGTTTCTCCCGACGTTATTTTGGGCAACAATGTTCGCGTACAAAACAATGTATCTATCTATACTGGTGTTATTTGCGAGAACGACGTGTTTCTTGGACCATCGATGGTATTTACAAATGTTATTAATCCGCGTAGCGCAATAAGCCGTAAGGACGAATACAAAAAAACCCTTGTTGAAAAGGGCGCAACAATTGGTGCAAACTCCACCATTGTTTGTGGAAATAAAATTGGTAATTTTGCGTTTGTAGGTGCAGGAGCTGTTGTAACTAAGGACGTTAAACCATATTCGCTTGTAATTGGCAATCCTGCAAGGCACACGGGCTGGATGAGCGAGTACGGTCAAAAACTTAACTTTAATTCGGAGGGAATTGCCGTTTGTTCCGAAAGCAAAGAACGGTATATGCTTGAAAATGGCAATGTTAATAAACTATAATATTTAAAATGAATAATCCCAATCCTAAAAATTTTGCGCTAGTTGGCGCGGCTGGCTTTATAGCACCTAGGCATTTAAAGGCTATAAAAGAAACCAAGAATAACCTAGTTGCAGCACTCGATAGGTTTGATAGCGTGGGTATTATGGATAGTTTTTTCCCTAATGCCGATTTTTTTGTTGAATTTGAACGTTTCGACCGCCATATCGATAAGCTGCGGCGTACCGGAACTAAAGTAGATTACGTAAGTATTTGTTCGCCAAACTATTTGCACGATGCCCATATTCGTTTTGCACTACGCAACCAGGCCGATGCTATTTGCGAAAAGCCGCTTGTGCTAAACCCTTGGAATATTGATGGTTTAGGCGAAATTGAAAAGGAAACAGGTAAAAAAGTTTTTAATATATTTCAACTACGTCTGCATCAGTCAATTATCGATTTAAAAGATAGAATTGAAAAAGGACCGAAAGATAAAATTTACGATATCGACCTTTCGTACATAACCAGTCGCGGGAACTGGTATCACACTTCGTGGAAAGGCGATATGTCCAAGTCGGGCGGCGTAGCTACCAATATTGGCGTTCACTTTTTCGATATGTTATCGTGGATATTCGGCGAAGTAAAAGAAAATATTGTGCATATTTCGCAACCCGACAGAGCTGCAGGCTTTATGACACTGGGTAAAGCACGCGTGCGCTGGTTTTTAAGTATCGACTATAACGACATCCCTGCTGATGTTAGAGCGAAGGGACAGCGTACGTTTCGATCAATTACGGTTGACAACAACGATTTTGAATTTAGCGAAGGTTTTACCGACTTGCATACTAAAACGTATGAACATATCCTATCTGGAAATGGTTTTGGTTTACTTGAAGCAAAAAATGCAATCGAAACTGTGTTTGCCATTCGCAATGCCAATGCTTTGGGGTTGAAAGGCGACTATCATCCGTTTTGCAACAATGTTAAATATTAAATAACAGTATTATGATAAACGAACTCATTTCAAAAAGGGAAAAGTTAGCTTTAATTGGCCTAGGTTATGTAGGTTTACCAATTGCCCTCGAATTTGCAAAAAAGATATCGGTTATTGGCTTCGACATTAAGCCCGACAGGGTCGAAAAAATGAAAAACAAAATCGATCCCAGCGAAGAGCTCGAATCATCGGCATTCGATGGCTGCGATATTCATTTTACTTGCGATATCGACGACCTTCGGCAAGCCAAGTTTTTTATTGTAGCCGTGCCTACACCAATCGACGACCATAATCTTCCCGATTTAACGCCACTGCTAAAAGCTACCGAAACAGTTGCTAAAGTATTGAAAAAGGGTGATTATGTGGTTTATGAATCAACCGTTTACCCATCGTGCACCGAGGAGGATTGTATTCCAGTACTCGAAAAAATATCGGGGTTAACATATATTAAAGATTTTAAGGTTGGTTTTTCGCCCGAGCGAATTAATCCTGGCGATAAGGAACATACTCTTACTAAGATAGTTAAAGTAGTTTCGGGTTGCGATGCCGAATCGCTCGATAACATTGCAAAAACCTACGAGCTTGTGGTTCAAGCTGGTGTTTACCGTGCTAGCTCAATTAAAGTAGCCGAAGCAGCTAAAATTATCGAAAATACCCAGCGCGACATCAATATCGCTTTCATGAACGAATTGTCGCTTATATTTAACAAATTAGGAATCAACACCTTCGAAGTTTTAGAAGCGGCTGGCACAAAATGGAACTTCTTAAAGTTTTTCCCAGGATTGGTTGGCGGACATTGCATAGGCGTTGATCCTTACTACCTGTACTATAAGGCTAAAGAACTTGGAATACACGCCCAGATAATTAATGCTGGTCGTTCGATAAACGACTCTATGGCCGAACATATTGCTGTACAAACAGTTAAAAAGATGATTGCTGCCGGAAAAACAATTAACTCATCGCGAGTATTGGTAATGGGCGCAACTTTTAAGGAAAACGTTAGCGATATACGAAATTCGAAAGTAGCCGATATTGTTCACGAACTTACATCGTTCGGTGTAACTGTGGATATTACTGACCCTTATGCCGATTCGGACCACCTAAAACACGAGTATGGTTTCGGTCTTGCCAAACCATCGGGCAAATACGATGCTATTATATTAGCAGTAAATCACGTTGATTATGTGAGCTATACCGAAGAATACTTTAACAATCTTAGCACCGAAAACGGTATATTTGTTGACGTTAAAGGAATATTTCGCAACAAAATAAATAAATTAACATATTGGAGTTTATAAATAATGGGAAAGAAAAAAATATTAGTTACCGGAGGCACAGGCTATATTGGTTCGCACACAGCAGTGGAGCTTATTAACGAAGGCTTCGACGTTATAATTGTCGATAATTTGTCGAACTCATCGGCCGATTCGCTCGACGGAGTTGAAAAAATAACAGGCACACGCCCCGAATTCGAAAAATTCGACCTTTGCGATAAAGCAAAAGTGATAGATTTCTTCAATAAACATGGTGATATTGAAGCAATTATACATTTTGCAGCATCTAAAGCAGTTGGCGAATCGGTTGATAAACCGTTGTTGTATTACCAAAACAATTTGAACTCGCTTATCAACTTGTTAGAAGTGATGAATGCGAAGCCGTCTATTAGTTTGGTTTTCAGTTCGTCGTGCACCGTTTATGGTCAGCCCGAAAAATTGCCAGTTACCGAGGATGCTCCAATACAAAAGGCTACATCGCCTTATGGCAATACAAAGCAAATTGCCGAGGAAATTATTCAGGAAACAATTGCCGCCAACCCATCGATGAAAGCAATCGCGCTACGCTACTTCAACCCAATTGGAGCGCATGCAACGGCATTAATTGGCGAGTTACCTATTGGCGTACCGCAAAACCTTGTTCCGTTTGTAACACAAACAGCTATTGGTTTGCGTAACGAATTGAAGGTGTTCGGCAACGACTATAATACCCCCGATGGTTCGTGTATTCGCGATTATATTCATGTTGTGGATTTGGCTAAAGCTCACGTAGTTGCTATAAAGCGACTAATAGAAAGTAAGAACAAAAGGAATTTCGAATTATTCAATTTGGGCACTGGTAGAGGCGTTTCGGTACTCGAATTACTTAATGCTTTCGAAAAATCGACTGGCGTAAAGGTTAATTATAAGATAGTTGAGCGTCGACCTGGCGATATTGAACAAGTATGGGCCGACACAAAATTTGCAAACGACGAACTTGGCTGGAAAGCTCAAAGCACACTCGATGAAACCATTCTTTCGGCTTGGAACTGGGAAAAACATTATCGAAATAAATAACTAAATTTGCATTAAATATAGTTTTTATGGCTGAGCTTATCCAATATACTAATACGGCAAAAAGTCAATTTCCTAACGAATGGTTGTTAATCGGTGATCCTCAATATGTTAATTCTATTGTAATAGGTGGATATATACTTTACCATAGTAAGGACAAAAAGGAAGTTTGTTACATTGGAAGAGATAAAACATCGAATTTCTCGAAAATTACTTTGGTTTTCACTGGCGATTTAAAAGCAAATCGTAGAAATGGAATACTAAAGCGAATATGAAAATATTTGATATTGAATTACCTGACGAGAATAGTATATTGATAGTTGATGTAGTTATCGAGGATAAATTTGAATTTCGATTAGCGCTTGACACTGCTGCAACCCATACAACTATTGATAGTAATATACTTTTTTTGGCAGGATACGAACTGAAAGATTCCATAAAGGAAGTGGAAGTAGAGACTGCTAATGGTATAATAATTAACGAAATATATAAAATTTATAAAATTGATTGTCTAGGTATTGTTAAACTCGATTTTAACGTTCAAGTTTATGATTTCCTTGCACATGGCATAACATCAGATTATGATGGAGTTATAGGATTAGACTTTTTACGAGGTTCATCAGTTACACTCGATTTTAAGCAAAATAAAATTAAAGTCGATTAAGTATGTTGCCATCAAATATTTAACCGAAATTTTTTTATCTATAAGCAAAAACACATTTTATGTCGAAAACAATTATCATTACTGGAGGCGCCGGATTTATTGGCTCGCACGTTGTTAGGCTTTTTGTAACTAAACACCCCGATTATAAAATAGTTAACCTCGATAAACTTACTTATGCAGGTAACCTCGAGAATTTGAAGGACATAGACAAATTACCTAATTACGAATTTGTAAAAGCCGATATTACTGATGTTGACGCTATTAGAGCAGTATTTACCAAATATAAACCCGATGGAATAATTCATTTGGCGGCCGAATCGCACGTCGATAGGTCGATTACGAACCCTATGGAATTTATTCAAACAAACATTGTTGGTACGGTAGTTTTGCTAAATGCTGCCCGCGAACTGTGGAAGGACAACATGGAAGGTAAACGCTTTTACCACATATCCACCGACGAGGTTTACGGTTCGCTTGGCGAAACTGGCTTGTTTACCGAAACAACATCGTACGATCCGCGTAGCCCTTATTCATCGTCGAAAGCTAGTGCCGACCATTTGGTTCGTGCATATTTCCATACATATAAGCTGCCAACGGTGGTGTCGAATTGTTCAAACAATTACGGAGCGAATCATTTTCCGGAGAAGCTTATACCGCTATCAATCAATAATATAAAAAACAACAAGCCAATTCCTATTTATGGGAAAGGCGAAAACGTACGCGATTGGCTGTATGTGGTTGATCATGCACGTGCTATCGATGTTATTTTCCATAAAGGCATTATTGGCGAGACATATAACATAGGAGGCAACAACGAGTGGACCAATATAGATCTTATACACCTTCTGTGTAAGATTATGGATAAGAAGCTAAACCGCCCAGCTGGAACTTCCGAAAAACTAATTACTTACGTTAAAGACAGAGCTGGCCACGATTTGCGCTATGCTATCGATTCTTCGAAGCTGCAAAGCGAATTGGGCTGGACACCATCGTTACAATTTGAAGAAGGTCTCGAAAAAACTGTCGATTGGTATCTTGCCAACGATGAATGGCTACAAAACGTTGTTTCGGGCGGATACGAAAAATACTACCAAAAACAATACGTTCAGCGATAGAGATTTGAATGTGTTCGAAACATTACAGCTCTTGGGTCATTAGTTGGTAATCAGCTATTTGGTTTTGAAAAGCGTAATTAAATCGAGAATATGAAAAGAAAATCTGCATTGATTTTTACGGCACTGATTTTAGTTGTTGTATTTTATGGGTGTAAAAAGGATAGTGATGAAATAAAAGGACTTGAAACGGGAACTGTTATCGATGTTGATGGAAATACATATAAAACAGTAAAGATTGGTTTTCAATGGTGGATGGCTGAAAACTTGCTCGTGGCACATTTTCGAAATGGTGAAGTGATACCAGAGATTCTTGGAAATAGTAATTGGCTATCATCGACAACAGGTGCTAGATGTACTTATGAAAATGATTCGAAGAATGATTCCATTTACGGGAAATTATATAATTTCTATGCAATCGCTGATAGTAGGAATTTATGCCCTGTTGGGTGGCATGTTCCTGCAAATTCCGAATGGGATGCTTTGGATCAAGTGTTGGTCGAAACACTTCACTAGGCGGAAAATTGAAAGAGGTTAGTTTTGATCACTGGCGTAGTCCCAACACGTGAGCAACTAATGAAACCGGATTCTCCGCACTTCCAGGAGGAAAGCGCTTCTATCTTGGATCGTTTGACAGCAAAGGATATAATGGCTATTGGTGGTCATCATCAGCGGCAAATGACTCAATGGCGTGGTATCGAAGTTTATCTTATGGATTTTCAAGAATAGATGGAGATGCTAATTATAAACGATTTGGATATAGTATTCGCTGCGTAAAGGATTGATAATAAATAACGTCCGCCAACATTGTCTCATAAAGTTCATGGTAAATTTATAATTATTCAATTTCCACGTATTTGTAATACGTTGAAATATAAAAATATTTCAACTTGTTGATGTGTGTTTCAACTTGTTAATATTTAACAAGTTACAAAATTTTACCGAAGTATTGTTATATGTTGATATAATATTTATACAACTTGTTGATATAGTATCTGTTTCGATAGAATATCCGACTCAACTATCTGATTTTTTATCGATTCGGCATTATATTCGGTAATAAGTTCGTCGATTACTTCGGCAACGTGCTGTATTTTAGTTGCTCTAAATGCTTTAGCACCAGCAAAAGCGAATCCTTCATCCATTTTACCTCGTGCCGAATTAAACAATACTTGTGCAATACAATATGGAGCAACCTTATAGTTACACGAACTCAAACAATGCCAAACACATTTAAAGGGTTTAGTATTACCTAATTGCACCTGATTAACAAATTCGTTTCGAATTACTCTGCCTGGTAAACCTACAGGGCTGTTTATAATAGTTATATCGTCCTCATTATTAGCTGAAATGTAACTTTTCTTAAATTCTAAATCAGCATCGCATTCGTGGGTAGTAACAAAACGTGTTCCTAATTTAACTCCCTTTGCACCAGCCTGCATAATGTCGAACATATCCTTTCCGGTATATATGCCGCCGGCTGCTATAACTGGAACTTCCTTACCGAACTGATTTTCGAATATACGAACCTCATTAACAGTTTCTTCTATCAGCTTCTTTAAAGGAACAACATTGCCAGTTAATTCTTCTTTTTTGAAGCCTAAATGCCCACCAGCCAAAGGACCTTCAACCACCACGGCGTCGGGTATAATGTTATATTTGTTTGCCCAATATTGAAAGATAAGCTTGGCGGCTTTGGCCGACGATACTTTAATGGCTAACTTAGTGTGCTTATTTAGCAAGCCAGCCTCAATAAGCATTGCAGGAATTTTCAATGGTAAACCAGCTCCCATTATCACAATATCTATTTTCTCTTCCACGGCAACCTTAATCAGTTGCTCATGGTCGGTAAGCGCCATCATTATATTTACGCCAATTACGCCGTTTGTAAGGCTTCGTGCCCGTTGAATTTCTTTGCGTAGTGCGCGTTTGTTGGCTTCGCGGAAGTTTTTAATGTAATCGGGCTCGCGCATTCCAATGCCTGCCGCCGAAATTACACCTACGCCACCTTCGTTTGCTACTGCCGAAGCTAACCCCGATAATGAAATTGCAACACCCATTCCACCCTGAAAAATAGGGAGTTTTAATTTAATATCTCCAATTTGTAATGTGCCCATACCAATATTATGTGTAAAATATTTCGCGAAATTAGGGTTAACAATTTCAGGAATAAAATAATAGGGTTTAAAAGGCGTTATATAGGGATAAACACCAGTTTTAGGGACGAAAAAACGCTATACAGAAGTGGATGAAACGCTGGGGAGGATTTCTAAATAAGTTCTTGTAACTTTTCGGCAAAATTCTTCGATACTGGAATAGAAAAATTAACGCTGTCGAAAAATAACTTGTATCCTTGCGAATTGCCTTCAATTCGGTCTATGTAGGCGATATTGACAATAAAAGATCGGTGACATTTATAAATAAACTTGTATTCATTTAGCAATTCTTCTGCATTAATCATGCTGCACCTAACCATTTGATTTCTAACTATATCGCCTTCCTTCCAAAATACTTCAATATAGTTGTTTGCCGAGCGAATAAGTAAAAGAAGGCTAACTTTAATAGATAGGCTATCCTTCTGATAATCTGAACTAAAGTGAATTATTTTCTCTTGTATCGACCTATTTTCCTTTAGTTTTTTGCTTAATTCGTCGGCCAGCATCAAATTCGACCGCAACATTTTATTATGGTTAATTATTATTAGAACCGATATAGGAATAATCGATGTAACAATCAGTTTTATAACCATATCGAAGTTAAAAGTAAGAATTCCTAAAAAATTGCAATAGAACGAAAAGCCCACTAGAATGGTTGACAGTATCCAGAGATTCCAAAAAATCTCCTTTTTAATCTTCCAAACTACCGAATTGAAATACTTGGAGAAAATACTAGGAATGAATAACAGGTTGAGGCTGAGAGATAAAAAGGTAATAAACCCAAACCCAATTATTAAGTAATATTTTTGCTGAGTTTCGAGCAGACTAATGTCGAACGGTTGAAAAAAGAATAGAAACACAATAACGCCAATGCTTATAAAGAAGATAATTTTCGAATTATGCTTAAAATCGTCGTTGAAAGGATAAGGCCTGTTAAAAAGATTAAGCATGATAGCGATTTTAGTTACTTAAAGCATAAAATTACACAAAACTTCAACTTTATAGTACATTGAAGCCACAAAACTTAGAAAATGGTAATTAACAGTAAATTGCTTTCTTTGCTGATAATAGGGTATTTTGGAGTAACGAAACGCGAGTCATTGGACCTACACCGCCAGGCACAGGCGTAATAAAGCTGCATTTGGGGGCAACCTCGTTGAATTTAACATCGCCAACAAGCTTGAAACCATTTTTAGTTTTATCGGACGTTAAACGAGTGATCCCCACATCAATAACAACGGCTCCTTCCTTAACCATTGCAGCGGTAACAAATTCGGGTTTGCCCAAAGCTGCAATAATTATATCGGCTCGTAGGCAAATTTCTTCGAGGTTTTGGGTGCGGCTATGGCACATTGTAACCGTTGCATCGCCAACATCCGATTTTTGAGCCAGTAAGTTGCTAATAGGCTTACCAACAATATTGCTACGACCAATAACTACGCAGTTTTTGCCCGCTGTTTGAATTTTATAACGGCGTAAAAGCTCAATAATTCCGGCTGGAGTTGCCGAAATATACGACGGTAACCCAATAACCATGCGCCCCATATTTATTGGATGAAACCCATCAACATCTTTTGCCGGATCGATAGTTTCGATAATTTTAGCTTCCGAAATATGCTTAGGAATGGGTAGTTGAACAATTAAGCCGTCGATATCGGAATTGGCATTTACCTTTTTAATCTCGGTAATAAGCATTTCCTCGGTAATGGAAGCATCGAAACGAAGTAACGTTGAGGTAAAGCCAACTTGCTCACAATCTTTAACTTTGTGAGCTACGTACGTTTCGCTTGCGCCGTCGTTACCAACCAATATAGCGGCTAGATGAGGGATTTTTCCGCCAACTTCTTTTATAAGCTTTACTTCTTTAGCTATTTCTGCCTTAATTTGCTCCGAAATAAGCTTGCCGTCAATTAGTTGCATTTTGTATTAGTTTTAATGTGGGTACTATGTGTAATTAGTGTCCATCCGAAATGTCTGTTTTTTGATTAGCAATGAGCTTAAGCTCGTTGAAAAATAAAACAAACAAATACGGCTTTAGCCTAAATATCAATATATTATTTGGGCTAAAGCCCATCTTTAGATATTCATTTTCCCTGGCATAAATGCCAGAGCTATTTAAAAATCGACTTTACGGATGGGCACTAATTAGCTATTCGGCATTTTGTATTAAAAATTATTTTTTTATAATTTTCTCATAATAAGGTTAATAAAACTAAATTATACAGTTCTACTAAGGTTAAGATATTGAAAATAAGGTTCTTAAAGCTTAGTAGAAAAAGTTATAACGATAAAACCTACCTTATTACCTTATTTACTTGTTTATCAATTTCAATTCCTCTGTTTTTGTCGAAGAACTATACTTTTGTCTTTTGCCTTACGACTTAGTATTTGTAATTAAATAAGTTGTACAAATGGTTGGACTACAAAACCCTCCAGAAATCAATCCAAAAAAGTATGCTGTCATTCCGACGCAGGTCGGAATCGAGTTTACGAGCTCGCCGAAGGCAATCCCTATTACTTTTTTATTTTATGGATTCCTACCTACGTCGGAATGACACTAAATCGCATGACTTATTTTTATTACAACGACTTACGACTTTTGTCTTACGACAAATTTCTTACCTCTTCTGTCCCATATTCTGCATCATACGCGACATATTTTTGCCGGTACTCATCATTTTCATCATTTTACGGGTATCCTCGAATTGCTTAACAAGCTTGTTAACTTCCTGAATATTAGTTCCCGATCCATCGGCAATACGTTTGCGACGATTTCCGTTAAGTATCGATGGTTCGTTACGTTCGGCAGGTGTCATGGAACGGATAATTGCCTCGATGCTTTTAAATGCATCGTCTTTAATGTCAACATCGCGTATAGCCTTCCCAATGCCAGGTATCATGCTGGCGAGATCCTTGATATTACCCATTTTCTTAATTTGTTGAATTTGATTAAGAAAATCGTCGAAATTAAATTGATCTTTGGCAATTCGTTTCTGGAGTTTTCGTGCTTCCTCGGTATCGAACTGTTCCTGAGCCCTTTCCACAAGGGTTACAATGTCGCCCATATTTAGAATACGGTCGGCCATGCGTTCGGGGTAGAAAACATCGAGTGCATCGAGCTTTTCGCCTGTACTCACAAACTTAATAGGCTTATTTACAACCGAGCGAATGGATAGTGCGGCACCACCACGGGTATCGCCGTCGAGCTTTGTAAGAACTACGCCATCAAAGTCGAGCCTGTCGTTAAATTCTTTTGCGGTATTTACAGCGTCCTGTCCAGTCATAGAATCGACTACGAACAAAATTTCCTGAGGTTTAACAGCATCCTTAATGCGCGAAATCTCGTTCATCATCTCGGTATCGACAGCTAAGCGACCAGCTGTATCGATTATAACTGTGTTATAACCACGTAATTTGGCGTAATTAATTGCTTCTTTGGCAATTTTTACTGGGTCTAAATTACCCTCCTCGGTGTAAACTGGCACATCTATTTGATTACCAAGCACTTTTAATTGCTCTATAGCTGCTGGCCGATAAATGTCGCAAGCCGTAAGAAGAACACTTTTCCCCTTTTTTGTTTTCAGGTAACTGGCCAATTTACCCGAAAAAGTTGTTTTACCCGAACCCTGCAAACCAGCTATTAATATAACAACTGGCGAGCCTTTAAGGTTAATTTCCTGCGATTGCCCACCCATAAGCTCGGTAAGCTCATCGTGAACAATTTTTACCATCATTTCGCCTGGCCGTATTGCATTCAACACATTCATTCCCAGCGCTTTTTGCTTAACATTATCGGTAAATGTTTTAGCAATCTTAAAATTTACGTCGGCATCGAGCAATGCCTTGCGAACGTCCTTTAACGTCTCGGCAACGTTAATTTCAGTTATTTTACCCTGACCTTTTAATATTTTAAAAGCCCTGTCTAACTTATCACTTAAATTTTCGAACATATTCGATATTTAATTTAAAATAATTTTGTCAACTTTAATTTTTCCAGACTTATAATTTACATTCTTTCAGGCACTTCAACGCCAAGCAAATCCATAGCCGATTGAATAACTTTGCCAGTTATTTGCGACAACGCCAAGCGAAAGTTGCGAATTATTATGTTTTCCTCCTTTAAAATAGAGAATTCGTGATAAAACTGGTTGTACTCTTTGGCAACCTCGTAAACATAATTAGCAATTAACGCAGGGCTAAGCATACTGCCTGCATCGCGAACTATTGCTGGATATTTATAAAGAAGTTTAATAAGCTGTTTTTCCTTTTCGCCTATAATAATCTGGGTATCAATTGAATGAGGAATAACAATTCCCATTTCGGAAGCTTTACGAATAATCGATTGAATACGAGTATATGTGTATTGTATAAAAGGACCAGTATTGCCATTAAAATCAATCGACTCCTTAGGGTCGAAGGTCATATTTTTCTTCGGATCGACCTTCAAAATAAAATATTTTAAAGCGCCTAAGCCAATAATTCGATAAATGTTTTCGGCTTGTTGCGCAGTATAACCGTCGAGTTTTCCGAGTTCGTCGGCCATAGCTTGGGCTGTATCGATCATTTCGGTAACCAAGTCGTCGGCATCAACAACAGTTCCTTCGCGGCTTTTCATTTTCCCGCTAGGCAATTCCACCATTCCGTACGACATGTGTTTTAGTTGCGATGCCCACGAATAGCCTAATTTTTGAAGTACTAGCGATAGAACCTTAAAATGATAATCTTGCTCGTTACCAACTACATATATCATTTCATCGACATGATATTCGTTGAATCGCTGGCATGCAGTGCCTAAATCCTGAGTCATATAAACCGAAGTACCATCGGAGCGAAGAAGTAACTTTTCGTCGAAGCCTTCGTTTGTTAAATCGGCCCACACCGAATTGTCGGGCTTCTGGTATAATATGTTGTCTTTAAGTCCCTTATTAACAATATCTTTACCGTGCAAATAGGTTTGCGATTCGTAATAAACACGATCGAATGTAACGCCCATTTTCTGGTAAGTTTCGTCGAAACCTTTGTAAACCCAGCTGTTCATAGTCTCCCAAAGGGTAACTGTGTCATTATCTTTAGCTTCCCATTTACGAAGCATTTCCTGCGCTTGCTTAATAAGAGGAGCTTGCTTTTCAGCTTCCTCCTGCGTTAAGCCTTTATCAATAAAGTGTTTAATCTCTTTTTTGTATTCAGCATCGAACTTTACATAATAATCGCCTACCAGATGATCGCCTTTTTTTCCGGTAGTAATGGGAGTAGCTCCGTTGCCCCACTTTTTCCAAGCAAGCATCGATTTGCAAATGTGTATTCCTCTGTCGTTTACAAGGTTAACCATTATAACATTGTGTCCATTCGCTTTAAGTATTTTCGAAACCGAAAAACCGAGCAAATTGTTGCGAACATGACCCAAATGAAGAGGTTTATTGGTGTTTGGCGATGAATATTCCACCATAACCGAATGCCCAGTTGAGTTAGGCATTGCATACCCATAATTAGCGTTCGGAATTATTTCGTTCAAAAACGATAGCCAATAGTTACGATTAATAGTAAGGTTAAGAAACCCTTTTACAATGCTAAAACCCTCAATTTCAGGAAGTTGAATTTTAAGAAACTCGCCAATTTCTTGCCCAGTTTGTTCGGGCGATTTTTTCGAAATTTTAAGAAAAGGGAATATAACCACGGTAATGTCGCCCGAAAATTCCTTACGGGTTTCCTGCAGCTGCACTTGGTTGTCGGCAACATCGGCGGAATATAACGCAAGTGCGGCATCTTTAACGCCTTTACTTATAGAGCTCTCAATTGTCATGTTATGTATTGAAATTGAAACGCAAAGATAATATTTGCGACTTTTGTTTGGGGTGTGATGCGAAAAAAAAGCAAAAAAAAAGTGTCATCTCACGACGACACTTCTAACACAAAAACTAACTACTACTACTAAAACTAAACTACTACTATATTTTATAAAACTACGTTTTATCTATTTTATTGTTGATGCTAAAACTAAATTTCTATTTTCAGTATTATGATTATAATAAAACAAATACCGTGCCACAATTTGATTTTTGAAAATTATTTTGAAATTATTTTATATGCCTAGTTAAATCATATATAGAACTAAAGGTAAGTATTTGGTTATTAATTATTAACTGCCATAATACAGCATTTTTTTTCTCTAAAATATTAACTTCTATTAAATAATCGGAATTTTCAGTTTCTGTATCGAACCCTAGGCGTTCCAATGCGCGCTTGGTCCATATAAATGCATTACCTTTGCCAGTAAGCTTGCAGCTTCCAACGGTTTTACGGCGTATACCAAAATCGCCTTTTTTGGGGTCGAATTTTAAACGGGTTTGTTTGAAGATATCGGATATTTGATGCTGTAAAACAAGGTCTTCGGGCGAACCTTCAATAAATTTATCGGGCATTATAAGCCATAATCGGTCGGCTTCCTTCATGGCAATAGTTAAATCGTGCGACGAAAACAAAATTGTTTTGCCTTTTTTGCGAGTTAGCTCGCTTAGAAGATGTACTACCTCGAATTTATTGGGTAAATCGAGAAATGCAGTAGGTTCGTCGAGCACAATAATATCGGTGTCTTGAGCCAAAGTGCGCGCAATCATTACCCGTTGACGTTCGCCATCGCTTATCTGATTTATATTTCGCGAGGCTAATGCCGAAAGCCCCACCATATCAATAGCTTCATCGATAATAAGCTCATCGGCAGCACTATTTTTTCCGAACCAATTGGTATATGGCGAACGACCGAATGCAACCAAATTGCGAACAGTACAATGATTTAGCTTTACAATTTCGGTAGATACAAAACTGATTTTTTGAGCAAAAACAGAGCGTTTATAAAGCGATATATTTTTATTGTGTATAAGTATTTCACCACTAATAGGTTGCTGTAGTCGGGCTATTGTGCGCAACAATGTACTCTTACCAATACCATTCTGACCAATAATACCAATTAATTCA
This sequence comes from Bacteroidales bacterium, assembly GCA_025361285.1. Taxonomy (GTDB): domain Bacteria; phylum Bacteroidota; class Bacteroidia; order Bacteroidales; family JAAUTT01; genus JAAUTT01. The sequence continues at coordinate 44,347 of JANYAP010000017.1, forward strand.
CCTGGCATAACGCTGGTATTTAGGCTACTAATAACGTTTCGCTTTTCAGTACCATCCTTAAAGCCTACCGAAAGATCGTTGATTTGAATAATCGGTATCATATAGAACTGATTCGTTGATTTTTGAATATTATCCAGATAACCACTGGGATACCAAGCAATGAAGTAATGGTGTTAATTGGTAATATAACACCGTTCCCTGGCAGTTGCGAAATTAAATCGCTAATAAGTAAAACCAACGATCCAACTAATATGCAGGCTATCATTAGTACCTTCTGATCGCTGGTTTTAAATAACATACGACATACGTGAGGCACGGCTGTACCTATAAATCCAATTGGGCCACAAAAAGCGGTAATGCTGCCTGCTAATATGCTTGTACTCAGAAATATAATAAACCTAGAGAGTTGTACATTTAAACCCATGCTTCTAGCGTAATTTTCGCCTAAAAGCATTAAATTAAGCATTTTAATGGTTAGTAACCCAATTATTAGGCCTATAAGTACTGAGGGTATTAATACCGCCAAATGCGATCCGTTAACGTTGCTTAAACTACCCATCGACCATATTACGAACGACTTAAGTTGCACTTCGTTGCTAAAGTATTGAAGTACACTTATTATTGCAGTGCATACGCTGCCGAACATTATGCCTAGAATTAAAATTGTCATTACATCGTTCACTCTTAGCGATATAAGAAAAATGCACAACAATACGAACCCAGCTCCGAACCAAGCAGCCATTACTATTAGCCAATTTGCAAAAAACCCGCCAGTTTGAATGCCAAAAAAAGTTGAAAACCCTAATAAAACGACGGCAACTCCCAAGCTTGCACCAGCACTTATGCCTAAAATATACGGACCAGCTAGCGGATTACGGAACATGGTTTGCATTTGTAAACCACTAACGCTGAGCGCAGCACCAGCCAAAATTGCAGTTATTGCTTTTGGCAACCGAAAATTTAGAATAATTAAATTCCATTCGTCCTTGCCAGTATCGCGAAAAGTTAAAGCTTGTACAATGTTTTTGAAAGGTATATGAACGGATCCGAAAAATATATCGGCCACGAAAAAAACGATTACCAGAACCGTTAAAATTGAGAACAAAAGAAAGTACCTATTCGAGCGCAAAATATTGAAAGTAAATGTTTTAAAGTAAGGTTATTAAATGTGAAACCTTTTTAAAAGGTTTCACATTTTACGCTAATAATTAACCAATATTATCCATTATCGAAACCATTGTATGTAATTCTTTTACAATGCCTTGAAAGTGCAGCCGGTTTTTTTTGTAATTATGCTTATCTATTGGGTTATTAATCTTGTTTATCAACTTATTACACATTTGTACTAAGTTTTGCATTGCTTGATTTGTATTGTCGTGCTTTTTCTCGGGATGAAATAGTTTAAATGCGTAACACTCAGCAACTAAATCGAAAGTAAGTGTATTGATGCTTTTCTTTAATAATCTTCTGCTTGCCATAGCTTTTATTTTTTAGGTTAATTAATTCAATGTTGTGAATGCCTGAAGGGCTTAACTCACATACATTGATTTATGATCTAAAATTACTCTAACTTTTTGTAATATACCAGCGAATGATAAGGTAAAAGTTCGGGATGGAAAATTTTTATTAAATCCTCAAGAATAACATCGGGTTTTACAATTCCCGATTCCCAAAAATCGTTTCCACCAGCACTGTTAATCAATGCATTGCTATTAAAAAGGTTTTTTTGTTTAAATGCATAAATGCTTCCCAAACGGGCATCTTCGGCCAGAATACCTTTAAGTGAATTGGACGATCCTGTGTTTATCCAAATATGGGCACTTCCGGCACGTTCAATAACTTTTTCGAAGTTCAATGGAAGGCTCTCGCGCTGTTTATTGTCGTTCCATAAATAGTTAGCTCCTGCATCACGTATCATTTGTGCAGCATACGAATTGCCTCCCGGAACATACCAAACGCCCTTCCAAGGCAAGCTGCAAAGCACTTTTGGTCTTTCAAAAACGCTATCGCACATTTGCTTTAACGCTAAATATTTATGTTCAACGTTAGTAAATTCGGCATTTGCCTCGTTCGAAAGTTCGTAAAAAGCAGCTAAAAACTTAATCCACTCCAACTTACCTAATGGATTCGATTCGAGATATTCGCCATTTAACACAACATTTATGCCCAAATCCTCAAGCTTTTTATATTGGCTGGCTGTTTCCGATAATACCCCATAAGCCAATACTATATCGGGCTTTAAACTTACAATTACTTCGTAATTAAGGGCTTGATCGTATCCTACATCCAAAACTTTTCCATCGGAAATAAGTTTTCTAGCATCGAGGTTTGTAACATATTGAGGCCCTGCAACACCAACCATTGTATTTAGCCGATTTATAAACGCCAAAAAAGCTACATGAGTGGTTGATAAACAAACTATTCGTTTAATAGGAATATTAATGAGTGGGTATTTTTTAAGAGAATCGGGTATTGAAGTACCTTTTGTGCACAAAACATACTTATACACCACATTTTGTGCGCCTTCCCATGGATCAAAAACGCTTAATACCTTAATGTTACCAATATTGTTTATTGAAAAGCCTTTAGCGTATTTTATTGTATCGAACGATGAATTGTTAGTATTTGAAGTCGATTTATAATTTACTGAATTGCAGCTTACTAAAACCGATGCTACGATAAATAGCATTAAAAATTTTATCATATTTTATCTTTCTTTATAACCATAAAACGACCTGTGTATGAATCTATTGTGGTATTTATTTTTATAAAATGCATTCCCGATGCATAATTAGGTAATATTAACTTTAATCCATCATTAATGGGTTCAACAATAATTGGTATTTCTTGACCTAATAAATTAAAGCATTTTGGCTGATCGATTAAATCGCCCTCAAATATTACCGATGTTTCACCAATGCAGGGGTTAGGGAAAATTTTTAAACGGCCGTTGTATTTGGGAAGTTCACTTACCGAGGTGTCTACGCCTATACCATTACTACTAATCAACGCAATTGCTAATGAGGTGTTTAACGAGTAGTCGGCTAATTCGCTAGCATTGTTCCAAGTGCCATTGTAAATGTACAAAGTCGATTTCCCTCCAACGCCTCGTGTTTCGGCATTAAAAACTGCAAATGTGTCGGACGACGCATAATTAACTTGATAACCAACATAAAATTGCCCCGAAAGGTTAAGAACCGAATCGAAATCGATGTAATTAATAGCATTCTTTTGCAAATTTTTAATATAGTATTTTAAACTATATATTTCCGAGGAAGGATAACCATTGCCTTTCCATACCTGAAAAGTTATGTTGGAACCCATTAGGCCATAAGCCTTGGCAACATTAACGGCAATTCCCGAAACTTTTACCTCAACGGGTGCAAAAAATTTTTCGGCAAATAAACTATAATGGCTAGAATTTTGCCCTGAAAGATAACCCCATGATAATGTACCAGTTGACAGTTCAGTACTTTCCGTTTTTAAAATATTCCACGATGTATCGGTAGTTGCTTCGATATAGCCATAAGGATCATAGCCATTTAGTGAATTTACTCCCGTGTTTTTTGGGTCGAGCCACGATTTTAGCTGGTTAGCAGGTGCGGAGTATTTATTCCACGATAATGAAAACTTTGCATAGTCATCGCCCGAAATTTCGCAAGTTACATCAGGTCCGCCAGTTAAAGTACCAACAATTTGGCGCGAGGCATTAAAAATTGCAGAACCCGACGATCCTCCTTCAGTTGTTCCTGTTTCCCAATCGTTAATTCTCCAATGCGAGTTGTCGTCGTATCCAAACCCAGCGCTACTAGTTGTTAACGCATGTTGCTCAATTGATATTTTTTTTGCATCGCCCATTGGGTGATGTATGCATACTGCGCTTTGTGGGGCATTCGCCGATATGTTCCAACCTGCAAGGTACGGACGATAATTTCGTGGCGGGAAAACGTTTAACTTAAGCAACGAAAAATCGAGACGATTATTTGTTGTAGCTATTAGTGTTGATCCTGAAAGGGTTTTCTTAACTTTTGCTTCGGTGGAACCACAAAAATACTTTTCATATACAAAATCGAATATTGCACTAGTTGCCGACGAAACGGTTCCCATATTAGTGTGGTGAGCAGTAAGTAAATATGGCAGTTTTGTTGTATCGACGCTGTTTATCAAAGTGCCAGTAAAATAGTATTTGTTAGCTATGATTCTGCAAACAGCACGTGCTTCGTTTTTCCAGGCATTACCATCAGCACAGTTAATATCAACTTCGCAAGCGTTTGAGGTATTTGGTCCACTTTTTAATTTTGTGTTACTCGATATATCCCGATATGCATGATACACTTCAGTAAGGTCGAATTGCCCAAAATTGTTTACTTCCAACGGAACATTTAGTTCCAGAATTAGGACATCGCCCTGTATTGGAGCTATCGCAAATACGTTGCTTTCGCTATTATTTATCGATGTAAATGCGCCTGCGAAATCGCTTCCGTCGGGGTTATAAACAAATAGATTTACGCCAGCATTTAACTTAAAGTGCTCGAGTACAGTATATAACGAATTTGCATTAGCCGATCGTATGCCTAAACGCCAAACCTTGCCACCAGAGGTTTTTGCCCATACGCCAGAGTTGTACGGGTTAAATGCAACCGATATCATCTCCGCAAACCTATTGCTTTTTATTCCTTTAATAATCAAATCTTTATCCTCGCTAATTAATTTAGAATGGTCGAAACTTGGCAATTCGTTAAACTCGCTTATGGGAGCTAATTTATATGTAACACTATATGGTACTGCAACTTGGCTAAGCTGAGAAAAGCTAGATAACGGATGTAAAAACATCAAAACCAAACCTACCTTAACTACTTTTGTCATAAAGCCTTCGAATTTAGAAAACAAAGATAGAATCAATGGAAAGAAATAAGAGTTAAGTTACTAAAAATAAACTAAGGTTGAAAGCAAAAATATCCAGGAATAATATCGGTTTTAAACGAATCGATAGGTATTCCATTTGCTCGAAAACGGTATATCCAGCCTGATTGAACATAGTCTAAGGCATCGGAAATATATAAGTTGGATGTAACCGGATCGACGCCCAAACCATAAAAAAGTTTATTGCCCTGCGGAATAAGGTATATATCTGGTAATTGATCGTCTAATACCGACATTTTATATACTCCATTGCTTCCTTCGCCAGTATTTGTCCATCCTCCAGTAAGAAAAAATATTGTATCCTTGGTTCCATTAATGCACAAGTGCGATGGCGATATTCGGTTATTTGGAAACTTATACTCTTTTTCAATTGAAAAGTTTGTAGCATTAATAAGTGTAAGCGACGGAATAGGCTTATTATTGGCCCATCCACAATCGGAGGCCACCCATAACTTATTATATTTATCAACTGCCAACGAATTTGGTTGATAGCTTACTATTAGTGAATCGATTAAGCTATCGGTTTCGCTATTAATGCGTTGTATGGTATTTCCGAGCGACCAGTTAGCCACAAACACATATTTGTTCCATTTAACCATTTGTTCGGTAGGTTTGCCAACCTTAATAAAACCAATTACGCTGTAAGTTTGTGGGTTTATTATGGTAATTGATGTACTATACATATTACTTACATAAGCCTTTGTATTACTAATTGTTAGCATGTATCGCGGAGAATCTATCCCTCTAATTGTGGCTATATGCTTAAATGTTTTTGTGTTTATTACCATTATTTTACTCGAATTGGTTACCAATATAAATCCAATCGAATCGATAATTGTCATTGATTGTGCCTGATCGCCCAATGGGAAACCATTTGTTTTGGTAAATACATCATCATTAATAAGTAAACTATTTGGTTCGTAATATGATAACGAGGCATTGCTATTACCGTAATTCCCTTCGTTTACAATAAATAATCCTTGCCCCACCTTATTATAATCAACTACATCTACATTGTACTTTTCGCACGATATGCTTAAAGTTATAACTATAATAATTACAGGTATATATCTGCTAATTCTCATTATTTGCTAAAATTTAACCTTACAAGTAATCCATAATTTCGACCAGGCATTGCGCGACCGAAAAAAGGCTGATATTGAATATCGAAAATATTGTTTATACGTAGCTGCACATCGAAATTGAAATTATTTACTGCAATATTTTTGCCTATTTCAACGTCATTAAGTAAATATCTTGGTTTTAAGCTATTTACGTTATTATCCGATGAAGCGTATCTGTTGCCAGTATAATTGATGGAATAGTTACAATAGTATTTTTTATGCTCAATATTAATTAATAAGTTATATACATGAAAAGGCGTGTATATCAGTTGTTTACCATACGAGTTGTCCTTTGAATTATTTATCGAAGACGTATCCTTATTACTGGCGCGTGTATATGAATAGTTTGCCTTGGCATGATAACTCCAACGCGCAATATTACCCGATAGCCCAATGTAGTACTCAAATCCTCGCGAAAAAACTGTTTTAATATTCTCGGCTGTCCATGTATTAATTTTTTCGCTTGGCTTCCAAACAATCCAATTATCAATTATTGATGCAAAAAACGAGAGCTTGGTATCGATTTTTAAAAAGCTGTAATTGTGGTTGAATTGAACATTAAAATCGGCCGAATAGCCTTTCTCGGGCTTAAGTAATGGGTTACCACTAGGGTAATACAAATCGTTAAGCGATGGCAAATGGTAGTTTCGTGCAACATTTGTTCTAAAAACCAGTCGTTTGGCTTTTAGCGCATTATACTCAACAGTAAAGGAAGGCATTACAGGAATTAAAATGCTATCGGATATCACTTGTTTCGCTATTAAAAAGCAATTCCATCTATTGCTAATTTGTAAACTTAAACGTGCGAAACCCGACCATTCCGTGCGATTTGCGCAATATGAAACGGAAGTGTCTTCAATCATTTTAATAGTATTGATGTTACTTATAGAACTATAATTGAAATCGATACCTGTTTGAAACCCAATGTTTTCAGCAATATTAACTAGATAATTAACCTTCCCAAAATATTGCGCGGTTTTGTTTAATGAGCTATCGCGAACATAGGCTTTTTTATTACCGTCCTCATAACCCGAAAAATAAAGCATATTTGTAGAAGTGCCACCACCAGTAATAAGTATACTCCCGGTTTTTGTAATACGTTTGTAATCTACAACTATGTTAACGGAATTATCGTTTTGATACTCTTTTGACTCTGCTTGAATACTTTCGTTGGTGGTTAGTGTAGGCAAATTTCGGTTTGTAATTGTGCACCAAACTTTAGCGCTAAATAAATTATTGTATCCAATTCGGGAATAAAACTCCTGCATTAGCCCATATTTTTGGAAATCGGCATTTTTTTGCTTCATATACTCGAACGAACCACTTTCCATGTTTTTAAATTCAAAATCGTTAATAGACGATTCGCGAAACAAGCGGGTTTTCGATTGAAACCGACTATTGCCAAAGGCTATGAATGCATAAGTTTGATTATTAGAAAAGCTTCCCAAACCTTGTACCAACGATACTTTTAGCTTATTATTCCAATCGGGTTTATTTTCGATATTTATAAGACCCCCCAAAGCTCCACCACTTTTAACTAGGGAACTACTGCCATAATAAAGCGAAATATCGTCGGCAAAAAAAACTGGCAGAATCGATAAGTCGGCAACTCCCAGCATGGGCGAGTTTACGTTAATGCCATTCCAAAGCACCTGAGTATGCGATGCTGCAGTTCCGCGAAAGGAGGCCGTTGCCAATAAACCTTGGCCGTACGATCGAATAAAAATAAGCGAATGCTTGGCCAAAATATCCGAAACGCTCGATGTTAAACGTTCGGCAAGTATTAAACTGTCAATAACAGTTTTGTTAACGCCTCGTTCGGTAATACGAACACTAGCAACAACATCCACAGTGCTTATGCTTATGGTATCTTTAAGGGTTTGAGCAAAAAGTTCTAACACAAAAATACCCTGTAACACTATGGTAATGAGCAGGCGCATTAATCAATAATAATTAATTTACTTTTTATAGAAAGTCCCTTGCTTTTAATCCTCAATAAGTAAATGCCGTTTTGTATTTTCGAGGACATTCGAAATTTGGCAACTCCTTCAATTACATCTATTTGCCGATAATCGACATATTTCCCTAATAAATCAAACATCGAAACCGAAACAATACCATCGTATGCTTCTGGCAATGAAATTGAAATTTCCGAACCTCGATTAGTTGGATTTGGGAAAACCTGCATTTCATTTGTAAATAAGTTATTATCAATCGATAAGCCCTTATCCTTAATATTAATTGCTCCAACGGCTTGTAAATCAAACCCGCCGCTCCAAAATGGAGTAGGATAAGGATCATTAATTGCATTACCTTTCGAGTCGTAAGCCGCGTGCGATGGGGCTATACTTCCAACAACATCAACCACTCGAATATACGTAATATTGTTTATGTCAATCCCTGCGCTGTCCTTTAATTCGTTTAAATCGAAAGGCGATCCATAATCGGAGGTGTATTTCCCTGCGAGGTTGTATATTTTAGTAGGGTCGGTAGGCTCAAATGTTCCAAGCTGCGTGGTGTTTTGGGTTAACGAAACCGACGGAAAGCGCACAAAACTCGAACCATCGGAGCTAACCTCAACAAAAGCTAGTTCGCTAAAGTAAAGATGTGCGTTTGCGCCGTTTTGCATAGCGTTTTCGAATACAACAAAATCGGCACCATCGCCATTAAAAATAAGCTTATCGAAAGAAACCGTTGCGCTACCACCATCGCCAAGCGAAAGAACATCGGTTGATCCTTTAGGTTCGCCAATTACCGACGCTTCTTCTCCATAAAACACTCTATTCGAAGTTATTAAGCCTTGAGTGTAAGTAATGGAAGTATCGGCAATATCAATAAACCCTCGCTTAGCCTTACAACCAGTAGCCCAAGCTTTTATGAGCGAATCGGTTTTGTAAATGGCATCGGAGCCGTCTTGACCGCCCGCTGGCGAATATTGCGTATATGCAGGAAAATGCATTCCTAAAGTAATAATAATTAATGCGATATATAATTTTGTTAATGGCATAATTGTGAGAGTAAAAGGGTTTTTAGTTAATAAGGGTTTCAGGTTTTTAAAACCCGAAACCTTTTGTTTTAACAGTCAACTCAATTAAGATTATATTGCATTTTTCCTGCAATATCGTCGAGGCAGAAATTAGCAGGGGTGTTCATCCCCCATTTTGGGTCATTATCAGACGACGATATACTGAATGACATTTTCTTAATCCAGCCAAACTGTTTCAGGTCGATTGTATTCCACATATTTGTAATAAAATCTTTCGAATTATCGTCCGATCGGAAGTCGGCTAACATTATGTTAGCTATTTTATATTTAGAACCATTAATGGTAATGGTAAGTTTAAGTGAATCCTTATCGTTCCCTGTTGTTCCTCCAAATTTTTTAGCAAAGTCATCGCCATTCTTCATCGATAGATATGCATAGGTGTTTAGTGCCAATTTCAAGCTAACATCTTTGATACTATCAGAAAACTCTAATTCAGGATGTCCATTGCCTACTACAAATTTATTTCCACCGTCATTATTTTGAGCGAAAACACTATATTGATTACCGTAACCAGCGGTAATAATATCATGCATATTTGAATACGCAAAACCACTCCAAGAACCATATTCGGAGTTGTAACTATTCCCAAACGTAGCAATTCCAGAGGTAAACTTACCCGACTTATCAGCACCGTTCCAAAAAGTATCGGCTTTAAGGCTAAGTTCTTCGAAATTAATAAGTACCGACATTTCGGTATCTTTTGTTTCATCTTTTTTACACGACGACATAAACAACACTCCAACCACGCAAATAGCAGTTAAATAATGAAAATTTTTCATAAATACTTTAACATTAAATAATTAATACTGAAAACAATTAATTTTTTAATGTGATTTTTGGGAAGAAAAGATACGCTGTTACAGAGGATCGATCCCTTTGCTTTTTTTCCCGAAAGCACATTGGTACAAATAGTTTTAAATTTTGGCAGGTCTTCTGACTTGTTCCACCTAACTAGCCTTCCCAGTAGTTTTTCAACCAACAGTGGCATGTGTTGTTAGGCTTTGGAACCAGCTTGCACTGGAACCGGAACTTACAGCAGCGGGTACTGTACAGGATTCTCACCTGTTTCCCTTTTCATCCGAGGCGTATAAGAAATACACCCCGAAGCCGAAATTCGATGCAAAAGTAATTGTAATTTTCGGAATAACAACAGTTAATTTTTACTGGCTATAATTAAACATTAATCTATAGGCAACACTTTGTGTATCGTGCAATTTGTGATTACATTCGCAACAATAATTTCAAAATTCAATCATGCTAAACATCAACGAAATTGCTATCGACAATATAATTGTGCACCATATTGGCTCGAAATCTGAGGAAGCTGGCGTGTTACTATCCAAATCGCCCTTAGCGCTCGACGATGAGCCAACTCGCGAATTATTAATGAATTACCTACTTTCGCCCTTCAAAGCGGGAGAATACTATCATCTTTCGCACGAATCGGATATTAGGCAAAATAAAGTTTTTGATTTAGCATGTACCATTTTCGATAACCCCGAAAGCTTTATAGAACAATCGGTAAGCCTTGCAAATCATTTGTACGAGCATTCGGTGCACCCAAAAATAAAAATAGGCGAATTCTATGTTGTTTATTTCAGTAACTGTGTAATTGAGGGTGAAGTAGTTGAGGCTTTAGGCTTGTTTAAAAGCGAATCGAAAGAAACGTTTCTGAAAGTGGCTAATAATGGCGAAGGCTACGAAGTTAGCTACGATGCTGGCATAAATGTAAATAAGCTCGATAAAGGATGTATGATTTTTAATTTCGAACGCGAAAAGGGCTTTTTGCTTTCGATTGTAGATACAATTAACAAAAGCGCCGAAGCTCAATACTGGCGCGATAATTTTCTTACAATAAAACCTCGAAAGGACGAATATCACCAAACAAAGAGCTATTTGGACATGTGTAAAACGTTTGTTTTAGAGCAAGTTCCAAAGGAATTCGATGTTTCGAAAGCCGATCAGGCCGATTTCTTAAACAAATCGGCAACGTATTTCAAAAAAAACGACGAATTTGAGTTCAACGAGTTTACTAATCAGGTAATTAAGCAACCAGAGGTGTTGGAGTCGTTTAAAGTTTATAAAAATCAATATCAGGCCGAAAACGATGTGGAAATGAGCGACGAATTTACTATTTCGGAACCTGCCGTAAAAAAACAAAGCAAAGTTTTTAAAAGCGTTATAAAGCTCGATAAGAATTTTCACATTTATGTTCACGGAAACAGCGAGAATATTGTAAAGGGTTTCGACGAGAAAACTGGCATGCACTATTACCAACTGTTTTTTAAGCAGGAGGATTAGGCGGATAATATGATATTTAGACGTTCACACCTTTATTTTCTGCAACTGGCGAAACCTTTCCATTTAGTATTCGATAATACATTGCAACAAGCTTATAATCTGTTATTTTATAAAAGGTTTCGCCTGTAACTCCGTTTACTTTATGGACAAACCTAAATACAAACTATAAATAATAGCTATAAATATTGGCACTAAAAGCGTAAGCACTATGCCATTAACCACCGATATAAAAAGGTACTCCTTGCCCGAGTATTTAATAATTATAGGCAACGAGGTATCGCTTGTGGTTGCGCCCCCAGCTGCTATTGGTGCAATTTTGCCAAAATATTTTACAAGAAGTGGCGCAGCAACCAACGTAATTATTTCGCGAATTATGTTCGCCAACAGAGCAATGATTCCCATCGACTCGCCCGATATTTTGCTAATATAAATACTCGAAAAGCTGTAATACCCAAATCCGGCACCTATGGCGAATAAGTCGGCAGTATTGGGGAAAGCAAATAAAAACCGATATAAAAGCAGCCCAATGCCAGTGCCAATAATGGATGTGAGCGGAATAAGTAATACGCGAAGCCTCATTGTGCGAAACTGATTCCAAATATTCTTGTCGGCTCCCACGCTAATACCAACTAGCAGCATAAGCGCGTATAAAAGGTATGTGCTTATATCGTCTAGCGGAAAACTCCCCAGCTCTTTTACGTAAAAGCCAACAGCTATGCCAAATATAAATAGTGCAAGAATTATTAGGCTCGACTTCATTGAGGTGGAGGGGTTGTAGAGAGGGTTGTAGAGGTTTTAGAAAGGTTATAGAGGTTGTAAAGGTTGTAAAGGTTGTAAAGGTTGTAAAAGGGTTATAGAAGGTATAGAAGGTTATAAAAAGTTTTAAAGGATAAACTTACTATTTTATTTCTTTAAACACATACTTGTAAATGCCCCAAACGGCTAAAACGCTACCAGTTAAGGCGAACAAGCTTATGCCTAAAGCAGTTAACCCTAATGTATCGAGGCTACTCATTATCTTATTATCGGAACCAGCCTTCAAGCCAAGTGTAAACAGTAATAAATAAATAGTTATGGTCGAAAGTTTTTCGGAAGTCATTGATATCCTTGACTTTTTATGAAGCAATACACCAATGATAATACCAGCAATAAGAAAAAATAGGACGATAAACATGGATGGAATGAGCTATGCAATTAAATGTTAGCCTATTGCTCGAAGAAAAAATCCTGCAATTCGTAAATATCCTTTGAGGAAAAATCGGACGTGAAATCGAAGAAATTGTCAATCGACTTAAGTAATTCATCGAATGATATATATCCATCGCCATCGGTATCGGTCGATTTAAACTTGGGAGGAATAGGCTGCGAAGGTTTTCCGCTATATTTATTTTGAGCGCGGTGCATTAGCAGAAATACTTCAACGTCCTTACGATTAATGGCTTCGACATTTAGCGATGCTGCTAATTTATCTTTGTCTATCTCAACTCCATCATTATCAACCATTGCCATGGCGCGGGTGGCTAAGTCCTTATCCATATAATTAGGAATACCGTCCTTATCATCATCAATTGGGCAACCCAACGAATCTACCAATACTCCTTGAGGTGTGTTAAAGCATTTATCCATAAGGTCTCTAACTCCATCGTTGTCCTCATCACCATACATTGCGTAATCGAAATTGTCAATTTCAGCAAATAGTTTTTCAATTATCTTAGTTTTTGCATCGGAAAACAAATCGAGGTGCAAAGTAAAGTAACTCATTGTAAACATGTCGTTTTTACCATTACCCTTATAAGCAGGATTAGCATTTTTAGAGCCTATTCCATCAATATTTTGCGTCAATGTAAAGTGGTACGATTGCCCAACTCTTAGGTTTACCCTATCGGACACAGCAAAATCGAATCCTATATCTATAGGAATGGCAAACGTATTTTGCGAGTAATCGCCATTATTAAACGAGCGAAGGTCGGTTTCGTATTTGTAATCGCGTGTAATTATTTTGTTTGGCTGTAATGGTAGAGTTTCACTACTATTTCGTAATGTTCCATCAGTCCAATAAAAGTACTTATTGCCTTCTTTGTCAATTAAATCGGTTTTTGAATTGAACGAAATATTCTCTAAACCTGCCGATACAAACGGTCGCACTGGACTTTTCTTTATAATGTGGCGAAAATCGTAATGCACATTTAACCCGAAGGTTATAATATCCGACGAAAAGTTGCGGTTAAAGGATGAGTCTAACGACTGTTCGCTGCCCTTTAGAGAACCAAAAATAAGTACAAAGTTAGTTTTGAAATAATGCTTATTATCAAGAAATGTAGCAACATTCAATCTATACGCTGGGCTTCCTAGAACCGAACTGCGGTTATTGCTTCGTAAATCTCCATAAAAATTCAACACACCCAAGCCAAAACCCATAACAGGCTTATATACTGGATTTTCTACCTTAACCTCTTCGCGTAACAACGAATTTAAATACTCTTCCTCATCTACTTGAGCAATAGCTACAAAAGAATTTACCAGAAGCGAAAAAATAAGTAAAAGTTTAAACCTTTTCATTTAGTTTCTATTGTATCGAAATGTTATTGATACCAACGCTGGCTTCCAATCATTAATGCTTCCTGAACAGTAATGCGTTTGCCATCGTTATATGCCGATACAAACGCATCATTTATCGACGTTGTATTCCATAAATGTACCCGATAATCCCGAGCCACTTTGTAAGCATCAAACGACCCTACCGAATATTTAATCCAACCGTCGTGTTTCTCTTTCAATACTAACGTATCAAGCTGAAACTTGCGGAAATACTTTTTCATATTTACTGGTTTATGGCCTGCAGCTATCTGTACCCTAAAATATAAGCCAGTTTGTGGCTCCAGCAAGTCGGCTACTTCGTTTTGGTTTGCCACTTTTCGCTCGGCAGTAACATTTAAAGTATTTTCGGCAATAGTTGGCGTTTTAGTTTCTATTTTAACTTCGGGCTTAACCTCCACAATTGGTTCAACTGCAACCTCTTTATTAACTACAAGTTTATTAGCAGACTTAACTGGATCGATTGCTGATGCTTGCTCGGTAGTGTTTTTAGGATTTTCTACAACAGTTTGTTTTACTGCGGGTTGCGTTGGCATAGTATTTTGCGCAACTAGTTGAGGAGTAATTGTTTGTTGCTGTAATATATTTTTTACCATCTCTGGCGTAAGGTTGGCTAAGCTAACTTCCTTTTCTATAACATTAATAGTTTGGGTTTTATCCTCGATGATGTACGAAAAAACACCTTTTATTGCAATTTGTTTTATGTCGGTGTTTTTCATGGGAATAAGCTTGTAACTAACTGTAAAATATGGATCTACAGGCAAATTCATCCATAGAAATTTAGCTTTGTTGTCTTTAAAAGTAAATACACCATCCTTGCTTTCTACTGCAAGCGCTGTGTAGCCTGGAGGCACAAGCTCCTCAATTTTAGCAAATTTCTTTAAACTTTCCTTGTTAACTAGCAAAGTAACAATATATTCGTTGTTGTTGTCGTGCCATGTTGGCTTTTGGCGAACACATGCAAGAGTGCCTTCTGGAGCTCCCATTTGAGGCAATGCCGAACGTCCAAAATCCTTAATATCAACTAATAGGTTTGCATCGATAGAAGGAGAAGGAACAATTGCTAACGTTTGAGGCTGAATATCAACTGTTTTACGTTCATTATTGTCGATATACGAAAATTTGCCCGCTAAATCGAAACTGCCCTTAAAACGCTCGTTACATTGAATATTAAATGAAAACGAAATATCTTCGTCTTCCGGCAACCGCAACCATATTAAGCGTACTTTCTGATCCTTGAAACTAAAATCGGCGTTGGCCGAATAAATATTCGTTGCAGTAACTCCTGGCGGCAGCTCCATTTGAAAACGCGAAAAACCCGACACTTCACCTTTTTTAAGTGTTACCTCAACTTTCAAGTCCTGCCCAGCATTAATTTGCGATAGAATATTCACCGACACAGATATATCGCCAGTTAACAGTAAGTTAGCAAATAATACTCCTAACATCTGAAAGACAACAATGTACAGTCGAATCATAATTGCAAGGTTAGGGGGTTAATTATTACAATATCAGCAAATTTACGAATTAGTTGGTATAAATGCATAAAAGTACACCCAAAGTTAGTACAATGTTAATAAATTCAAATTTTGTTAATAACTTATTGATATCGTGAAAAATTTACTGTAGGCTGTAGACTGACTGTAGGCTGTAGGCTAGAGGATGTAGCAGAACAGTTTATAGATTGTAACGAAGTTCCTACAGCCTCTAGCCTACAGCCTTAATAGTTAAACTGTTATGCACAATACTTTGGCGCATTTTTTCAACTTGCTAATAATTAGCAACTTGAAATATTTTAATATTTCTATGTATTTCAACGTATTACAAATTACGTGGAAATTGAAAAATTTGAAGCTTTATTTTGTGCTTTACTTATAAAATTTCAATTATTCGCTCATATTTTTCACATTTATTAATAAAAAATATTTTTACGGCATCATTTATTGGAAAATACTTTCTATCTTTTCAAAGTCTAAAACAACACCTAAAAAAGGAGGAAAAATGATTTCATGGTTAAAAAACAATGATGCTTTAGGTACAGTAAACCGAGGCGTGCCTTGCGAATCGGGTCTATGTACCCTTTGTCTTTCGTCGTGTAAAGGTACTTGCGAAACTTGGCTATCATCTCTGGTTGGCCGCAAAATACTATACCCGCGTAATTTCGGCGATATTACTGCCGGTGCTAATAATATTACTGCTGTGGGTGCAGGTTATCATGCATTACGAATTCAGGGTTATGCCTATGGATCGCATGGTGTTACTAACAATAGCCCCGATCACTGTCTTTTTACAAACGTAAATGTAGAAACCGAATTTGGCACAAACGTAAAAACCAAATGCCGCCTACCTATTATGACAGGCGCTCTTGGTTCGACTTTTATTGCCGCTAAATACTGGAACTCATTTGCTGTTGGTGCTGCTCTTTGCGGCATTCCTATTGTAGTGGGTGAAAATGTAGTTGGTGTCGATAAACTGTCTGAATTATCGGGAGGTAAAATTAAAAACTCGCCTGAGCTTAACCGTCGCGTTGATACCTTTTTAAAGTATTATGATGGATATGGAGCTATTATTGTTCAAATGAATGTTGAAGATACTCGTAATGGCGTTGCCGAATATATTATTGATAAATATGGCGATAAAGTAATTATTGAACTAAAGTGGGGACAAGGCGCTAAAGACATAGGTGGCGAAATTCAGGTTGAGAGTATTGAATATGCAAAATTCTTAAAAGACAGAGGCTATTTGGTTGATCCTGACCCATATAATGCTTCCGTTCAGGCAGCTTACGAATCACGCGCTATTACTTCGTTTGCACGTCATAGCCGTTTAGGAGGCACCGATTTGGCTAGCCCCGATGAAGTTCAAAAATCGTTTATGGAGTCGATAGGTTATTTGCGTAAACTAGGTTACAAGCGAATTACTCTTAAAACTGGAGCTTATGGAATGGAAGCTCTGGCAATGGCCATAAAATATTGCTCTGATGCAAAATTAGACTTATTAACTATCGACGGCGCTGGTGGCGGTACCGGCATGAGCCCTTGGAATATGATGCAACATTGGGGTGTGCCTTCATTAGCATTGCATGCAAAAACTTATGAATATTGTAAAGTACTTAAGGATAAAGGAAAATTTGTACCCGACATCTCATTGGCAGGAGGTTTCGCTCGCGAAGATCATATTTTCAAAGCTATGGCTTTAAGTGCTCCTTTCACTAAATTAGTTTGTATGGGCCGCGCTCCTATGATTCCAGGTTATCTGGGTAGTAATATTGAAGGCGTATTTAAACCCGAAAAACGCGCTTCAATACACGGACATTGGGAAGAACTACCTGCATCGGTTACGTCGGTAGGAAAATATCCCGAAGAAATATTTGCCGGATGGGAAGAAGTTAAAAACAAAGTAGGCAAAGATGAAATGAAGAATATCCCTTTTGGTGCGATTGCAATGTACACTTATACCGACAAACTGAAATGCGGCTTCCAACAGTTTATGGCTGGTGCTCGTAGGTTTAATGTATCCGAGATGACCCGCGAAGACCTTATTTCATCGAATAGAGAAACTCAGGAATTAACAGGTATCCCTTTTATGACTGAAGCTCTTAACGATCAAGCTCTTAAAATATTGAATTCGTAATTAATGCCATTCAATAAAATCAAAAAAAGGTCGGGTTACCGACCTTTTTTTGATACTAAGGCTTTGTAGTTAAATAAGTCATACGATTTGCTGTCATTCCGACGCAGGTCGGAACCGAGTTTACGAGCTCGCCGAAGGCAATCCATTAGTGGTGCTGTCATCCCGACGTAGGTCGGGATCTCAAACGAATGTTCGCCAGTAATGCAATAGCTT